>CAZTCB010000005.1:0-50961 GCA_964612455.1 uncultured Subdoligranulum sp.
TTTTCGTACAAGAGAAAAAAGTGTGACAGAATGTATATTCTGTCTACAAGTTTCTCTTAATTTTCACAATATAAAAAGCCGCGCTGAGTTTACTCTCAACACGGCTTTTTTACTAAGGTTTATTAAATCATTCTACGCTTGGATTTGCCCAAAAACGAGAATTTTCCCGTTTCCCCCTTCACCAATACTACATATTAAAAAATTCTCAATTCGGTGCCTTTTATGCCGATTTCAAAACATTAAAAACCTTGCTTTTTTTTGACGTATCTGCGGGCTTTTTACTTGGACTGCATTAATCTCAAACATCGCATTGCGTCTACCCCAGTCATCTCGACCATTAATTTTTATCTCTCAAAAACCACGAGATAACACCCCAGCACCTTTTCACAAGGGATACTTGCGGCGTTTTGCGGCGTAAAGTTTCTCTTGGGATAAACGGTTTTTATCGGAAGGGATTGTACCGACAAGGTTTTTCCGAGGCTTTTGCCTCGTGCGTCATTCGTCGAAAATTTCCACTCAAAAACGCAGTCGCAAAACTCTTTTTCCGCAGAAATCACCTCGGTTTTCCTCAAAAACTCGCCGTCGGAGACGAAAAAACACCCGTCATTATCTTTTTCCGCGGGACAACCTCCCCTAATGCCTACAGGACGGAAAGACACGTCGAGAAAATCGTTTTTAAATCTCACGCCGTCGGACGTACGTTCAAACGGAAAGTTTTTCCAAAACGCAATGTTCAGCCACCCTTTCTTTCCGTCTTTTTCAACCGCCACGTTAAACTCGAGATACCCCTCCTCATCATCGGCAACCTCTGCGTTTATCCTAAAAACAGGTCGCAACGAAGAAAAATCCTCTGGCAAAATCGCGCGAATTTTGTCTTGTTCTACCTCATAAGCCATTACGTATTGCTCTATTTTCATATTCGTCTCCTTTTGTTTAGCACTATTCTCGGCATTAGTTTATCACACCGACAGATAAAACGCAAGTCGTTGCTACGTCTTGGGGAGCCTTTCGTTGTCGCCAAGCAACTCCACAACCGCGTCGCGACACCGACAATCGATAAAAACAAACAACATTAACCCCTATCGGCGCTAAACGAAGTTAATTACCAACCAAAAAGTAACAGCATCAAAATGTTTCACGTGAAACGTTTTAACAGACGCCAAACTCGCCGCTACGATTGTTTCACGTGAAACATTTACTCTACTCACCACTTAAATCCATTGAAATACCCACCCCGTGCACTATAAAACATTTTATATGATACTCCAAGAACGTTAAACCATAACAAACACCAAAACAGAAAAACTTTAAAACCAAACTTTAATTCAATCCATGCAAAAAAATTGCCTTCTTCGTTTAAATGTTTTCTTGCATATGTTAATAATGAACATAATAATATATGTTCATTATTGAGAAAAATTTATCCCTTTTTGGTAAAAAATCACGATTTTAAAACGCAAAAAAAGTGAGGTTTTTCCTTATGTTCAGACTTTTTAAGGCCCCTAAAACGGTTTCAGGCAGAATATTTTTTAAAATTATCCTTTTGGGTGACCGATTTTGTTGCCATTCTGCTCCAATTGACGCATCAATCGAATAAAATTTTATGGTTAGCCATTGCTAACTCGCGATTTTATTCGCATTTTAGCTTTTTACGCGTTTGCATTTATAATTGTTTCATATGAAACAACAATTTACACCCCACAACCACCAATATGTGTGCTTTATCGGCAAAAAAACATCATACGAACCTTATTAATAAGTTATTTATCTCGCTTTTATTTAAAATAAGCGCAAAAATCAAAACAAACCTCAGATATCGCTGTTTCACGGGAAACAATCGGTGACAAACGTTAATAACCATAAATATTAACATCATTTATGCTGTTTCACGGGAAACAATCAGGCGCACCCGATAATAAAAATACAACCGTTATTTATGCTGTTTCGCGGGAAACAATGCGATTTTTTAAAACAAATTAAGATTATTTGTTGATATTGTGCGATTTTTTTCAAGAGTAATCATTGCCGCCATAAAATTCAGCAGAATATAACCGTAACCTATTTTTATAATCTGTTTTATTGTCGTTTTGTATAATTGTCTGTTTAATTGTGGCGTCGGCGTTTACTTTTTTATTAGTAGTTTGAAATTAGCTTTTGTATTATAATTTTAATTTAATTTAGGCGTTGTTTCACGCGAAACACAGATTATCATGCCTTATTATACGCATTATTGTTAACAACCTTTTGTGTATTACTTTTTATATAAAACAATATTAAATAAAATGAATAAATTTATTATTGGCGTGTGTGTTTTGTTGGATTTATTGCCATGTTTCACGTGAAACGCTCGTTGGTTTTTTTGTTTAGTCAGGCGTATTGTTGGTTTTAAGTCGTTTTTTGCTGTAAAAGAAGGTCGTTTTTTTGTTGTTAAATAATGTTTTCGTTTATTTCGTGTAGCCAATATCTTGCGAGCAAAGATAATCTACAAGTGTAGATTTTCTTTGCTCTTTCGTTCTTTCGTTGTGTTTATACGTTTATTCTCTCTGTTAAGGGCACTATTTTCGTCGTTTTTGGGGTTCGCATGCATTTCTTTCGCGAGCTCTCGTCGAAGGGTTTATTTTTATGTTTATACCTTACTTTTACTTTCTTTGATTTATTGACCATTTATCTTTATTATTTTGTTTTTATCCTTGACATTAATACGATTTCGTATTATACTACCGCTTGTCTGTATGTCTAAGGAGAAAAAATGGACAACAAAAAACTCGTCACAAAGCTTATGCTCGGTATCAATAAACTTGACGGCATTTATTATCTCTTTGCCAAAAACAGCTCCGTCAATGAAAACGCGCTATCGTTTTTTTACGCATTGTCGGACGGACAGCCTCATTCGCAAAAAGAAATTTGCGACTCGTGGTTAATACCGCGCACGACCATAAACACGATAGTAAAAACAGCAATGGCAAACGGTTATATTTGCTTTTCGCCAAAAGTCCGCAATAAAGAAAAATTCATCCTGTTGACGCCAAAAGGACAAAAATACGCCGACGAGCTCCTGAAGAGCGTCTTTGCGGCGGAAAACAACGCGATGACCGAAACGTTAACCGCCTTTTCTCCCGATTTTGTCGACGCGATAGAAAAATTCGGCGACTGTTTGCAGCGCGAGCTCGATTTTTACTCTCATCGCTAAAAAACAAACTATTTTTTCAAAAAATAAGGATTAAAAAAATGACAATTCAACTTTCGGACCATTTCAGCTATAAAAAACTGTTAAAATTTACTCTACCTTCTATTGCGATGATGATTTTTTCATCCATATACAGTGTCGTGGACGGATTTTTCGTTTCAAACTTTGCAGGAAAAACCCCGTTTGCCGCGGTCAACCTCATTATGCCCGTTCTTCAGATTCTCGGAACAGTCGGTTTAATGTTCGGTTCCGGCGGCACGGCTCTCGTCAGCAATACCTACGGAGCAGGGGACAAAGAAAAAGCAAACCGCCTTTTTTCCCTCATTGTTTACGTCGCTTTCGGCGTAAGCATAGTTTTGGCGGTAGCGGGGTTTATTTTTATACGAGACATCGCAATCTTGTTTAAGGCATCCGGCGAGTTGCTCGACGACTGCGTGTTGTACGCTCGCATTATCCTCTGCGCGCTTCCTTTTTACGTTTTGCAGGTAATGTTTCAAAGCTTTTTTACCGCGGCGGAAAAACCCCAACTCGGGCTTTACGTCACGTTGTCGGCGGGCTTTATCAATATAATACTCGACGCCGTACTCGTGATTTTGCTCCCACAGGAGTTAAAACTCGCGGGCGCCGCCGTCGCTACCGCATTGTCTCAGGCGGTGGGAGGTATAGTGCCGTTGGTTTACTTTTTCAGAAAAAACAGCAGTTTTCTTCGACTCGGAAAAACCTCTTACGACGGAAAAGCGTTGCTTAAAACCTGTACCAACGGCTCGTCGGAGTTTATGAGCAATATTTCTATGAGTCTCGTCGGCATGCTGTACAACGCTCAACTCATGAAATACGCGGGGGAAAACGGAATTGCGGCATACGGGGTAATGATGTACGTCAGCATGATTTTTGCCGCGGCGTTTATGGGGTATACCATCGGTATCGCGCCGGTGGTCGGTTTTCATTACGGTGCGCAAAATTTCGACGAGTTAAAATCGCTCAGAAAAAAAAGTCTCCTGCTCGTATCCGTATTCAGCGTCGCGATGATTGTTTCGGCAGAACTGCTTGCCTTGCCGATTTCTAAAATTTTCGTCAATTACGACGAAGAATTGCTGTCGCTTACCGTTTCGGGATTTCGTATTTTTGCAATTAGTTTCGTGCTTTTCGGTTTCAGTATTTTTTCGTCGGGTTTCTTTACCGCGCTCAACGACGGTCTGACTTCTGCACTGATAGCGTTTTTACGTACGCTCGTGTTTCAATCGGCAGCCGTTATATTCCTTCCTTTGATTTGGGGGATAGACGGGGTATGGATATCGATTGTCGTGGCAGAACTCGCGTCGGTTATTTTCTGTTGTTTCTTTCTTATTATCAAAAGAAAAAAATACCACTATTAAATTTCTCGAAAAAAATCAACCGTCCCGTACTTAAACTACGGGACGGTTTTTTTACCGATACGGGGGACGTGTTTGTTTTTATTTTCACCCGTGTGCCCGCTTTTTATTGTTTTTTATTATCCGTGTGCCGTCGTTTTTAAACCAACAAAAAAGAATCCGCTTTTTGCGAATTCTTTTTACCCGTCCACTTCGTTTTATTTTATTTCGCTACCCGTCATACGGTTGAAATTAAAGTCAGCACCCATTCGACAAGCGGTTTTATTATTTTTTCGCCGATTACGCTGTCGGTAAACACGGCACTCTCCACGAAATTTCCTATAATACCGATGAAACTACCGACGAAAGTCAACGCCGCCGTTGCACATACCACTATTGCCGTTATTTTTATTCCGCCGAGCACTAATCCCAAAAACCTGTTTATCGTACTTATACCGGGCTGCTTTGCTATTTTTTTCATCGTTAATTTAAGTATAAGCACGGCTATCGAAATAACGATAAACAACACTGCAAACGCTACCGCTTTGTTTACTACATGCGTCAACGTTTGCGGCAAAACGTCTTTTAACGCCGCTTCGCTTTGCGGAAACTCTTCTATCAGCCAGTTAAATACTCCCAGCTCTACGATTATCCCGGGTACGCCGATTTGTTTTATTACCTCTTTTACCGTTTCTTTATTACTCTCGTCGCTCCAGTCTGCGACCATGTCGTAATACTCGCTGCCGCCCAGTTTTTCGTCCGTTATTTCTACCGTTTTTTCGTATATCACACCGCTGTCTGTCGGAAACAACTCTGCCATAACCCCGCAAAACGATACGGATAAAAGCACGGTAACCAGTACCCCCGCAAGACTAAACAACTGGTCGACGAAACCTTTTATTGCGCCTATTATCATAAACACGGCGAGTGCGATTAAAAAACCTACGTCAAACCAGTTCATTTTTTCTCCTTTTTTTGTTTATTTATTGCCTTTTTTTTGTTTTATTTACCGAAAATCATATCTTTTATATCTTTTGCCTGCGCCGCGTACCTCGGATCGTTTGCCACTAAATCCGCCATTTTGTCGCGCGTATACATTATCGTGGTGTGGTCTCTGCCTCCGAAATATTGCCCGATTGTCAACAGCGGGAGTGTGAGCAACTCGGTGACGAGATAAACGCACATTTGCCTCGGCTCTACGATTTCTTTCGTTTTTTTCTTGCCTATTATATCTTTTTTGGTGATATTGGGGTAATATTTGCAGACGCAGTCCACTATTTTGTCGATAGTCAACGCTTCCGTTTTGTCGTCGTTGTAGTCTTTAAGGGCAGAATTGACGACCTCTATATCGTTTACGTTTTTACAAATGAGTTGCGAATAACAAATTATTTTTGTCAGCACGCCTTTCATTTCTCTGATATTGGTCGTGACTTTATTTGCAATCATTTTGAGTATTTCGTCGTCGATGTTTTGTTTTTCAGCCAACGCTTCGCTCTTTAATATCGCTATTCTCGTTTCCAAATCGGGCTCGCTGATATCCGCAACCACTCCGCCCTGAAAACGCGTCCTGAGCCTTTCTTCGAGCGGGGCTATTTCATGCGGCGGACGATCGGAGCAGATGATGATTTGTTTGTCTTTATAATACAAATCGTTAAACGTATGAAAAAGCTCTTCTTGCGTCGAAACGGTCTTTGCTATAAACTGAATATCGTCTATCATCAACACGTCGACGCTGCGGTATCTTTTTCTGAATTCTTTCATTTCGTCGGTGTGTTTATTGCCGCGCAACGCTTCTATCAGTTCGTTCGTAAACCTTTCGCAACTTATATTCATGCATCTTAGTTTAGGATTGGTTTTTCTTATATGATTTCCTATCGCGTTGAGTAAATGTGTTTTTCCCAGCCCGACGCCGCCGTATATAAACAACGGGTTGTACTTCGTACCCGGGTTTTGCGCAACGGCTTTACTCGCAGCGGCGGCAAATTCGTTACTCTTTCCCACTATAAAATTGTCGAAAGTACATTTTGGCGAAAAACTGCAGGTTGTTTCCTCTATTATTATATTTTCGTTGTTTATTTCACCCACGTCGGTATTTGCATATTTTTCGTATTTTTCGCGTTCTTCCTCAAGTATAAACAATACGCCTTCGTTGTGGGGCATTACTTTTTTACAACTCTCGGTTATTACGTCCACATACCTTTCCTCGACCACTCTCTTTTTTGCGGGGCTTTCGCACAACAAAACGACGTTTTCTTCATGTATACAAACGGGAATAAGCCCCTCTATCCAAGATTCGTAAGCAAAAGCCGTCACTCTCGCTTGTATTTCTATTAATACGTTTTCCCATACCTGCGTAGTAGATATCATTTTTTTCCTTTCCTTTCCGTTAGATTTATTTTAACATAAGAATCGTTTTTGTCAACCGTACTGTTTTATCTTTTTTATTTTTTAGTGTATTTGTCAACGCTTGCTTTTTTTTAAATTTTGTTATATAATGTATTCGGTGAGTAGACGGGTATCTTGCGTTATCCACACCGTACAACTTTTTTTTTCTTGATTTTTTGTGTATAAAAAAGCGTTTTTTCACAAATTTATCCATACGTTTCGTTTTGTTTAAAAACTGCTTTTTTAGCTTTATTTTTCAGCGACTTTTCGTCCCTAAAAAAAAGTTGTCAACAATTCTACATTACCTACTAACACTACTTCTAATTAAAAGAAATGATAAATATAAAGGAGGCAACAAAATGAAATTGATTTGCGAAGGTATAGATTTAAGCGACGCTATAAATAAAGCAAGCAGAGCACTGCCTGCCAAAGCCGTCAATCCCGTACTCGAAGGAGTTTTTTTAACCGCTAAGGGAAACACTCTCACCGTGTACGCGTCGGATACCGAAATATCTATAAAGAAAACGATAAACGCCGATATCATAGAAGAAGGGACGGCACTTTTGCCGGGTAGATTTTTCGGTGAATATATGCGTAAACTATCCGACCAACAGGTAGAGTTGTTTACAAACGAAAAAAATCAGCTACGTATCAAATACGGCGACAGCGAAGGATTCGTGCAGTTGCTCGACAAGACGGAATATCCTTTCGCCGAGCAAGAAAAAGGCGATTATAAAGTAACGATTTTACAAAAAGACATTAAAGACGCGATAGAAAAAACGATATTTTCAGTCGCTCAGGACGACACCCGTCCCGTATTAAAAGGCTGTTTAATGGAGCTTGACGGCAAAAGAATGACTATGGTCGCGCTTGACGGGTATCGCCTTGCTTTAATAAAAAAACCGTTAACGGAAGAAATAGCGGCAAAAAACGTCATCGTACCCGCAAGGAGTCTTTACGAGGCGTCGAGATTAATGGACAGTCAGGATAAACAAGCCGAAATATACGTAACCGGCAAGAGAATAGTTTTTGACTTGCAGGACGCTGAGGTTACCGCGCATCTAATCAACGGCGAGTTTGTCAACTATCGCCAGATTTTACCGGACAACTACGTCACCAACGTAACGGTAAATAAAAAACTGTTTGAAGAGAGCCTTGACAGAGCGGGATTGGCAAGCCGTCAGGAAAAAAACAATCTCATTAAACTCGAAGTAAAAGAAAAAGTAATAACGATAAGCGCAACGTCCGAGTTAAGCAACGTAAAAGAAAACCTTGCGATAAACCTCAAAGGTAAAGATATTACCATTGCGTTTAACGCAAAGTATCTCGCCGATTGCTTGAGGGTGATGGAAAACGAGTTTATAAAAATCAATTTCACCTCATCGGTTTCGAGCGCAACCATTACCCCGTGTGAATCGGACGATTGCCTATATCTCGTGTTGCCCGTCAGACTCGTAGGATAAAAAAAGAAAAACAAGCAAAATAATTGACAAAAGCAAACAAAAACACTATAATGTTTCAGCTATACGTTTTAAGTAAAATACAAGGAGTAAAAATATGAAAAGAACTTATCAACCTAAAAAAAGACAACGCAACAAAGTGCATGGATTCAGAAAGAGAATGTCCACTACCAGCGGAAGGAGAACTTTGGCTCGCAGACGCAACAAGGGACGTAAAAAACTTTCGGCGTAAAGCGTGAAAAGGATATATCGCTTAAAAAGCAATCTGCAATATAAAGCGGTTTACAAAAAAGGAGCGGTAGTACAAAACAAGACACTGACTCTTATATTTGTAAAAAACAACAACAACGTCGCAAAATTCGGATTTAATATTTCGGGAAAGTACGGCAAAGCGGTCAAGCGAAACAAACTCCGCAGACAATTGAAAGCAATATGCTCGGAGTTTGCCGCTTTTACCCGTGCCGGGCATTACGTTTTACGGCCTCGTTTTTCAGCAAGCGAAGCGCCGACTTTTGAAGTATTAAAAAACAGCGTGACGGAGTTGTTTGGGCGGATATAAAATGAAGTATATTTGTATCGCTTTGTTAAAACTTTATAAAGCGACGATAAGTAAAATAAAACCAAAAACCTGTCGTTTTCAGCCGTCGTGTTCGGTATACTCGATGGAGAGTTTTTATAATCACGGATTTATAAAGGGGTTTTGGTTAACGGTAAAAAGACTCTTAAGGTGCAATCCGTTGTCGAAAGGCGGTTTGGATCCGACACCGTACAACTACAAGGGAGTTATTAAATGGTCAATTTAACGCAATTAATGAGCGTAGGTATGGACGCGGTAGTCACCACTCTTGAAAACTGGGGCGTTACCGGGCTGAATATCGATTTTGATTTTCAGGCGTCGGCAAACCTTATTTCAAAGTTGTTGATGTGGATATACGGATGGATGGGTAGTTACGGGTGGACGATAGTTTTGTTTACTCTCGTACTCAGACTGATTACGTTGCCTTTGGATTTTTGGCAAAAACTGTCAATGAAAAAAAACAGTAAGATAATGGAGGAAATAACTCCGTTTATGACGAAAATCGACAAGGCGTACGCGGACAATCCTCAGGCAGCCAACGCCGAAAAGCAAAAGATAATGAAAAAATATCGTTACAATCCTTTTGCGTCGTGTTTACCGATGATTGTGACGATGGTTATTTTTATCGTAATGTTCAGCGGCCTCAACAACTGTAGCAGTGCGCTCAATATCAAGACGTATCAGGATATACAAGAGGCGTATCTGAGAGGATATTACTCCGTGATAACCGACGAAGCGACAATAGCCGCACCCGTAACCGACGAAAACGGAGACGTGATAAAAAACGCGGCGGGCGAACCGACGACCTTGAGATATTTCGTAAATTGGAAAAACGAAAAAACCGACGACAACGCAAACGAATTTAGTGCAGAGGAATTAACCATTTTAAACGCAAGGTACGACGCCGTCACGCAACAAGCGGAAAAAACGGCAAAAAAAGAGGCGGTACTCAGGTTTAGTAGCAGCGGCGAAGGTTTTTTATGGATAAAGAGTTTGTGGCGCAGCGACAACTGGCAAAAAGTTTTGCCCGCGTCGGTAACGAAATTTGCGAGTGCATTGTCGGGTAACACCGACGTGGCGGGGCTGACGAGCGAAAAAATATACGACAGCATATACGAGGCGTATACCAATCCCGAAAGTTGTTTCGACGTTGACGACGAGATAGAAGCGCAACAATTAAAACAGGTAAAAAAATCTCTCGGTTACGGTAGCGGAATGTGGAACGGTTTACTTATATTGCCGGCTCTCGCAATAGTGCTTACGTGGCTGACGACTAAAGTTTCCAACAAGAGTCAGGGTACTATGGGTACCGGAGCACAGTTGGAGTCGGCAAAGAGTCAACAAAAAACGATGACTTTTATAATGCCGATAATGATGGGTATATTTGCGTTGTTTTACTCGGCGGCGTTTGCGCTGTATCTCGTTGCGAGCAATATAATCAATCTTTTGCTTAATCTCATCGAGATGCCGCTTGTCGAAAAAATAGCGGGAAAAACAAAAAGCGTAGTAAAAAAAGAAGCAAGTTATAGGAGATAAAATGGAAAAAATAACAGTTGGCGGTAGGAATTTGCAAGCCGCAATAGCCAACGGACTCGAAAAACTGTCTGCCACTAAAGAAGAAGTAGAGTACGAAGTAATAACCGCAGGAGGGTTGTTCAGACAGTGTAAAATCGAGATATGGAAAAAACAAACGGAAGGAGACCGTTACAGAGAATTTTTACAAACGGTACTCGATAAAGCCGGGTGGAAAGCCAACGTGGTAAAAACAGAAGACGACGATACCGTTTTACTAAACGTCGAAAGCGAAGAAAGCGGCGATATAATAGGTCACAGAGGCGACGTGCTCGAGAGTCTCAGGTTTTTGACCGCGGTCACCGCGCGTATAAGAGACGGGCAAAAACAAGTAATCGTAGATTGCAACGATTATCGCGCAAGACGGGCGAAAACGTTGGAAAAACTCGCGAAAAATCTCGAACAAAAGGTGGTCAGGACGGGTAAAAAATCTCGCCTCGAACCGATGAATTCTTACGAAAGGCGCATTATCCACACGACGTTGAAAAACAGTGAAAAGGTCGAAACGCACAGCGAGGGAGCGGAGCCGTTCAGGTACGTCGTCATTCAAAAAAAATATCGCGAAAAAAACGACGGTTACTCCGCGACGGCAAGAGATTATTCCGACGTTGACGCCGATGAGACGCAGGCGACCGACCGTCCCAAGCGTAAACAGCTCACTTTCGTCTATCGCACCAAACCGAAAAAGAAGTTTATGAAGTAGGCGATTTTGCCTACTTTTTTTATAAAAAAATTTATTTTCGGAGAAAAAAATGCAAGAAAAAATTTTCGCACTCGCCACGGCAGCGGGAAAAAGCGCGATTGCGGTGATACGTCTTAGCGGAGATGGGACGAAAGAAGAACTAAAAAAAATATTTAAACCTTTTCCCGTCGCACCAAACGTTTTAAAGCGCGGCGAATTGATTTTGGACGGATTGACAGATACGGCGATGTTGGTGTATTTTGACGCGCCAAAGAGCTACACGGGTGAAGAAATGGCAGAAATACACCTGCACGGAAACATGCCTCTCGTGAGGTTGCTTTCCGAAAAACTGTTTTCGCTCGGATTCAGGACTGCCGACAACGGAGAGTTTACCAAGCGCGCTTACGTCAACGGAAAAACCAATCTTGCGGCGGCGGAGGGACTTGCGGACCTCGTCAACGCAGAGAGTTTTGCGGCTTTACGCGCGGCGGGTATCATCGCGCGCGGCGAATTGGGAAAGAAAGCAGACGAAATTCAATCGGGGCTCACCGATTGTCTTGCGCGGCTCGAGGCGGCGCTCGACTACCCAGAGGAGGACCTCGAAGGCGTCGAAATGCCCGAAGTGGAAAAAATACTCGTCGGACAAAAAGAAAAAATAGAAGATTTACTCGGTACCGTAGCACGAGGAAAAACGGCTAAATACGGCGTACGGGTAGCAATCGTAGGTAACGTAAACGTCGGAAAGAGCAGTTTACTCAATGCGTTGGTAGGGTACGAGCGCGCTATCGTTTCGTCGGTACAGGGTACTACGAGAGATACGATAGAAGAAAGCGCGGATATCAACGGAGTAAAGTTTACGTTTGTGGACACCGCGGGGCAAAGAGAAACGGACGACGAAATAGAGATGCTCGGCGTGCGTCGCGCAAGACAGGCAATGGACGACGCCGACATGATTATTTTCGTTTCGGACGACGATACGCAAAGTCCCGATTGGTTAAAAAAGACGACGGTGCCCGTGATTTTTGTCAAGAGCAAGGGAGACGTCGACGGGACAAAAAACAACGCCGATATAGTTGTTTCGAGCAAGACGGGTAAAAATATAGAGGAATTAAAAAAACAGATTTTCGACGTGGCGGGCGGCAGCGACGTGATTGCCGCGCCTATTTTAATAACCAATCGACGTCACGAAGAAAGTTTAATCGAGGCGGACGGGTGCATTAAAGAAGCGATATCTTCGATACGCGACGGTGTTACCGCCGACGTGACGGCAGCCGCAATACGCAGGGCATGGCAATATGTCGGGCAGATTACCGGCAATACCGACGCGCAGATAGTGGTGGACGCGATATTTTCAAAGTTTTGTCTCGGAAAGTGATATCGCGGGGCAAAAAAAATACCGAGCACACAAAGTAAAAAAAAAGAAAAAAACGATATGCAATACGACGACGATTTTATTTTCGATACGATAGTTATAGGAGCGGGGCATGCCGGGTGCGAAGCCGCCCTCGCATGCGCTCGGCTCGGTAAAAAAACGCTTTGTCTTGCGACCAATCTCGACACGGTGGCGTACCTTGCCTGCAATCCGAGTATAGGCGGCACGGCGAAAGGACAGATTGTCAAAGAGATAGACGCGCTGGGCGGAGAGATGGCTGTCAACGCCGACAAAAGTTTGTTGCAACTGAGAATGCTCAACCGTTCTAAGGGACCGGCGGTGTATAGTCCGCGCGCACAGGTGGACAAAAACAAATATCACGCCGAAATGAAACGTACTCTCGAGCGCACTCCGAAACTTTTTTTAAGGCAAGGCGAGGCAAAAACTCTCGAAAAAACCCAAGACGGCGGGTATCGGGTGACGATTGCCAACGGGCAAACGTATTACGGCAGGACGGTTACGGTGGCTACGGGCGTGTACCTTAACGGCAAAACGATAACGGGCAGTCTCGAGAAAGAAAGCGGACCAAACGGTTTCGCGTCCGCATGCGGACTGACGGACAGTTTGCGTAATCTCGGTTTTGTCGTCAGGCGGTTTAAAACGGGCACACCCGCGCGGGTAAACGCTCGCAGTATAGATTTTGACCGCCTCGAAAGGCAGGACGGAGATATCGACATGCCGCCGTTTAGTTTTATCGACGATTTTAAAAACACGGCGGGGCAACCGTGCTATCTGACGTGGACCACGGCAAAGACGAAAGAGATTATTCTTGCCAACAAAAGCGCGGCGCCGGTGTTCAGCGGCGCGATAAAAGGAGTGGGACCGAGGTATTGTCCGTCGATAGAGGACAAAGTGGTGCGTTTTGCCGACAAAGAGAGGCATCAGATTTTTTTGGAGCCAGAAGGAGCGGATACCGACGAGTATTACGTACAAGGCGTATCGAGCAGCATGCCCGCCGACGTGCAGTATCGGATTTATCGCTCGATAGAAGGGTTGGAGAGAGTAGAAATCATGCGTGACGCTTATGCGATAGAGTACGATTGCATAGATTCTACCGCGTTGTATCCGTCGCTTATGTCCAAGTCGCACGAAGGGTTGTTTTTTGCGGGGCAAATCAACGGGACGAGCGGATACGAGGAGGCGGCGGGACAAGGTCTCGTGGCGGGTATCAACGCCGCACGGTACATAGACGGAAAAAAACCGCTTGTTCTTCGCAGAGACGAGGCGTATATAGGCGTACTTATCGACGACCTCACCACCAAAGGCACGGACGAGCCGTACCGAATGATGACGGGCAGGGCGGAATATCGATTAATATTGCGGCAGGACAACGCCGACGTGAGACTCACGGAAATCGGCAGACAAATCGGTCTGGTCGACGACACCCGTTATCAGGTGTTTAAGCAAAAACTTGCTCGTCTCGACAAAGCTCGGGAGATGTTGAACCGCGTTTTAAAACCGAGCGAAATCAACGGTTTGCTGGAGAAAAAGGGCGAACCGCTCACGGTAACGGGTATACCCGTACGTGCCGTGTTAAAGCGCGCGACCGTTCGCATTGCGGATTTGGCGGACTGCGGATTGTTTGAAACGTTTTCGCCGGACGTGCTCGAGCAGATAGAAATAGAAGCCAAGTACGAGGGGTATATATCCAAGGAAAAATCAGCGATAGAGGCTGCCGCCAAGACCGAAAACAAGCCCTTGCCTGCCGACGTAAACTACGACGAGATAAAGGGGCTAAGACTGGAGGCGCGGCAAAAATTAAACGCGATAAAACCGCTGACGCTCGGACAGGCGGCGCGTATCAGCGGAGTCAGCCCCGCCGACGTGACGGTGCTGGCAATATATCTCGGCGGGAGGAAAAACGATGAATGAGCGTACCCCGTGTGCCGACAACCGCACGATAAAAACGGAATGGACGCCGTCGGAAGTGACAGAGGTTTTTAAAAAATACGAGTTGCCGATTACGGAAGAAAAAGCGCAAAAACTGTGCGTTTTCGGCGCTTTTTTGCAAGAAAAAAACGCATCCGTCAACCTGACCGCCATTACCGAAAAGGGAGAAATTATTTTAAAACATTTCGTCGACAGCGCGAAAGCGGCGCGGTTTATTCCCGAAGGCGCGGATTTGGTCGACGTGGGGTGCGGCGCGGGTTTTCCTTCCGTCGTGTTAAAAATATTGCGCGACGATGTCACGGTGACGTGCGTCGACTCGGTGGGTAAAAAAACGGAGTTTGTCAGAGAGGTTGCGGCAAGGACGGGTGTCGATTGTCGGGTGCTGCATATGCGAGCGGAGGAACTTGCCGAAAAAAATCGCGAGGGTTTTTCGGTCGCCTGTGCCAGAGCGGTCGCACCGCTACCGACGTTGCTCGAGTATCTTGCTCCGTTGGTAAAAAAAGGCGGCAAAATAGTTGCCCTCAAGGGAGCGAGCGGCGAGCAGGAAAGGGACGCGGCGAAACCCGCGCGAGTCGAGTTTGGGTTGGACGTGCCGATTACCGTGGATTTTTCGCTTGGCGGGGACAGGCGCACGATTTTGGTGTACGAAAAAATCGCATCGACGCCGGCAAAGTATCCGAGAGGACAAAACGCACCGCGAAAAGCGCCGATTTTAAAATAAAACGCGAAAAGCGCCGATTTTTTTTCAATAAAGGTTGCTTGTATAAAAATTTTGTGCTACAATTTTTTATATAGGTAAAAGAGGCGAATTTCGTCGAAAAAAGAGAAAAAAACAGACGTCGTAAACGTTCGGAAGAAAAAAGGTAAAGATTATGTCAAAAATTATCGCCATCAGCAATCAAAAAGGCGGGGTAGGCAAGACCACTACCGCCATCAACATGTCGGCTTGCATTGCCGCCACGGGGAGAAAAGTCCTGCTCGTAGACCTCGATCCGCAAGGCAACGCCACCACGGGTATCGGTATCGACAAGAGCAAGTTGAAAAAGAACATTTACGACGTGCTCATCGACAACGATACGGTTGCCAACGTCGTGTTGCCCACGCAGGTCGAAAACCTCGATTTGCTGCCGTGCAACAAAGACCTCGTAGGCGCGGAGATACCTATGAGCGGGTTTAACAAGAGGGAGTTTGTGTTAAAAACCGCGCTCGAGAGCGTTTCGGACAAATACGACTACGTCTTTATTGATTGTCCGCCGTCCCTCGGATTGCTTACTCTCAACGCCCTCACGGCGTGCGACGGGGTGATTATACCCATACAAAGCGAGTTTTTCGCACTCGAGGGGCTTAGTCAGCTGATATATACCATTCGTCTCGTTACCAAGCGTACCAATCCCGACCTCAAGGTCAAGGGCGTCGTGATGACGATGTACGACAGCCGCAGTATCTTGACGAGACAAGTCACGGCGGAAATTCAAAAATACTTTGGCGCGGCGGTGTATACGGTACCCGTCCCGCGTAATATCAAGGTTACGGAGGCTCCGAGTTTCGGCGTACCCGTGTCCGTCCATGCTCCGCGCAGCAGCGGAGCGGTTGCGTACCAGAGGATAACGCAACAGTTTTTAGCGAAAGAGGAGGGTAACTAAATGGCAGCGCAGAGAAAAGGTCTCGGCAGAGGATTGTCCGCATTGTTGGGGATGAACGACATGGGCGACGACGTATTGAACACGCCGGTGGCACCCGGTGTCAACACGGGCGATACCGACGTTGATAATACGCACACTGAGCTTCTCGACGCGACGGAGGAACTAACCCTGACGCCCGACGAGGTCGTTTCGGACGCATCGGACGCGGAAAAACCCGATTTGTCCGACGTGACGGAGACGTCGACGGATTTTTCGGACGTTTCGGTTGAGGATTTTTCACCCGCCGACGAAAAAGAAACGACTCAACGCGACGCGATAATGGCAATAAACATAGACGTTGCCGATATAGACCCCAACTACGAGCAACCGCGAAAGAATTTTGACGAATCGGCACTCAACGAGTTGGCGGAGAGTATTCGTCAGCATGGCGTCATTCAACCTATCGTAGTAGTGCGCATGGGCATGCGCTTTATGATTATTTCCGGTGAACGTCGTTGGCGCGCGAGCAAGATTGCGGGGCAAAAGACCATTCCCGCTATCGTCAAAGACTACACTCCTCAGCAGATTAAAGAAATAGCCATTATCGAAAACTTGCAGAGAGAGGATCTCAACCCCATCGAAGCCGCCCGTGCGATAAAGCAACTGATGGAAGAGTTTAACATGACTCAGGAGATGGCGGCAGACCGCATAGGCAAGAGCCGCAGTGCGATTGCCAACACCCTCAGGTTGCTTACCCTCGACGACAGAGTGCTCGACATGATAGGCAAAGGCGAGTTGTCGGCGGGACACGGCAGGACGCTCGTGGTGATAGAAAACAAAGACGAGCAGTTTGCTCTCGCAAAGAAAGCCCGCGAAAGCCAGATGAGCGTGAGAGAGCTCGAAAAGAAAGTAAGGGATTATTTAAACCCGGTCAAAGAGGATAAAGAGCCTGCCCGCAAGAAAGAAGTCTGCCTCGAGCTCAAAGACCTCGTCGTCAATATGCAGAGGGCTTTCGCCACCAAGGTCACCGCGGTCGGCAACAATAAAAAAGGGAGAATCTGTATCGATTATTTTTCAAGCGACGACCTCGACCGTATTTGCGAAATGATACGGGATTGGCAACCGACGTTGCCTAATGCGTAAACGGCAGAACGAAAAAACGACAAAAACCGACAAAAAAAGGCAAAAAAATGGAAAAACAAGATAAAAAGTTTTATATAACCACGCCGCTATATTACAGTAGCGGCAAACTTCATTTAGGACATTGTTACACCACGGTGGTGTGCGACAGCCTTGCGCGTTTTAAACGCAAGGACGGGTACGACGTATTCTTTTTGACGGGTACGGACGAACACGGTCAAAACATCGCCAAGCGCGCGGAAGAAAAAGGCATTACGCCCAAACAGTTTGTCGACAATCTCTACAAGGACATCACCGATTTGTGGTCGCTGATGAAAATCACTTACGACAAATTTATCCGCACTACCGACGAGTACCATGAGGCGGCAGTCAAAAAGATTTTTACGAAACTGTACGAGCAAGGCGATATTTATAAAGCCGAGTACGAGGGGTGGTATTGTTCCCCCTGCGAGTCTTTTTGGTCGGAAACCCAGTTGGAGGACGGCAAATGTCCCGACTGCCACAGGGCTGTTTCCCGTGCGAAAGAAGAGAGTTATTTCTTTCGCCTGTCCAAGTACGGCGACAAACTGCTCGAGCTTTACGAAAAAAATCCCGAGTTTTTGCAACCAAAGTCCCGCGTCAACGAGATGGTCAACAACTTTATCAAGCCCGGTTTGCAGGACCTTGCGGTCAGCCGTACGAGCGTGAGTTGGGGCGTACCCGTCCCCTTTGACGACAGGCACAGCATATACGTCTGGATAGACGCGCTCGCCAACTATCTGACGGCGTTGGGCTATATGGGTGACGACGAAGAGTTGTTTAACAAGTACTGGCCCGCCGACGTGCATATGATGGCGAAAGAAATCGTGCGCTTTCACAGCGTCATATGGCCGAGTATCCTTATGGCGCTGGGTTTGCCGTTGCCCAAACACGTATACGGTCACGGTTGGCTGTTGCTTGGCGGCGACAAAATGAGTAAAAGCAAGGGCAACGTCGTCGATCCGTATTTTCTCGTCGACAGATACGGTCTGGACGCGATACGCTATTATTTGCTTAAAGAAGTGCCCTTCGGCAACGACGGCGTGTTTTCGCTCAGGTCCTTGTTGAGTCTTTACAACGACGACTTGTGCAACAGTCTCGGCAATCTCGTCAGCCGCACGATTGCTATGATAGAGAAAAATTTTGACGGCAAAATCCCCGCCACGGGTAGCGGTGAAGACGCTCTCGACGTCGAGTTAAAGACGATGGCGGAGAGTCTCATAGGCAAGATACGCAACGCCGTAGACGGTTTTAACGTGCCGCAGGCGATGTCCGAAATAATGTCTTTAGTCTATCGCGCCAACAAATATATCGACGAAACCACCCCGTGGGTGCTGGCGAAAGATCCGAATAGACGAGACAGGCTCGGCGAGGTGCTGTACAACCTTGCGGAAGTGTTGCGTTTTGTCGCGGTCGCGATTTCGCCATTCCTGCCCGATACGGCGCAAGGTATTTTTGACAAACTCGGTCTGGGCGCGGTGCCCGACGACTTTGACGGCGTTTTGCACTTTGGCGGATTGAAAGAAGGCACTCCCGTTACCAAAGGTAAAAACCTTTTTGACCGTATCAATATCGACGAAGAACTCAAGCTTCTCGACGCGACAGAGGGTTAAAAACGACGGCGTTTGACAGAAAGAGAGAAAAACGACAAAAAACTAAATTTAAGCCTGACAAGGCAGAGAAACGGAAAAAGATATGGAAAACGAAAACAAACAAATCCGCACGAGGTTTGCCCCCAGCCCTACCGGATATTTACACATCGGCGGTTTGCGTACGGCTCTTTACAGTTATTTGTACGCAAAAAAAACGGGCGGCAAATTTATACTGCGCATAGAGGACACCGACAGAGAGAGGCTCGTCGAGGACAGCGTCCAAAAAATAATGGACACGATGAAAGAGGCGGGATTGCCCTACGACGAAGGTCCCGACGTTGGCGGCGATTACGGTCCTTATATACAAAGCGAAAGAAAGAACGAGTATCTTAAATACGCGCAAATTTTGGTTGAAAAAGGCGCGGCGTACTATTGCTTTTGCTCCAAAGAGAGGTTGGACAGCCTGCCCGACGTCAACGGCGCGCGCCATTACGACAAACATTGTCTGCACCTTACTAAGGAAGAAGTAGACAGGCGCATTGCCGACGGCGAACCGTGGGTAATAAGGCAAAATATGCCGACCGAAGGGGTTTCGTCGTATCATGACGCGGTTTACGGCGAAATAGCAGTCAAAAACGAAGAACTCGAGGACAATATCCTCATCAAGTCGGACGGAATGCCTACTTACAACTTTGCCAACGTAATAGACGACCACCTCATGGGTATCAACTGCGTCATGCGCGGTATGGAGTATCTGACCAGCACGCCAAAATACAATCTCCTGTACGACGCCTTCGGGTGGGAGCGCCCCATGTACGTTCATATGCCGCCTATCATGCGCGACGCTCAGCACAAGCTCAGTAAACGCGACGGTGCGGCGAGTTACGAGGATTTGATAGAAAAAGGCTATCTCAAAGAGGCGATTATCAATTACATCGCTTTGCTCGGCTGGTCGCCTAAAAATAATATGGAAAAAATGTCCTTTGAGCAATTGCAGGAGTTGTTTAGCCTCGAGGGCATCAACAAATCCCCCGCCATCTTTGACGAGGCAAAGTTAAAGTGGCTCAACGGATTGTATATCAAAGAAATGCCTTTTGAAAAATTTGTCGAAATCGCGATGCCGTATTTTGAAAAGAGCAAGGTTGCCGGCAAGTACGACTATAAAAAACTGTCGGCGTTGTTGCAGAGCAGGGTTGAGGCACTGACCGAAATCCCCGAAAAAGTAGATTTTTTGGAGGAGTACGGAGTATTTGACCAAAATCTCTACGTCAACAAAAAACAAAAGAGCGATATCGACTCCGCGAAAGAGGTTTTGCCAAAGGTGAGAGAGACCCTCGCGGCGACGGAAAACTGGGACAACGCCTCGGTGTATCAGGCACTCGTGGCACTTGCGGAGACGCTCGGCAAAAAGAACGCGACCGTGCTGTGGCCCACCCGTGTGGCGATTAGCGGCAGAGAAAGCACTCCGGGCGGGGCAACCGAGCTGGCAGAGTTGCTCGGTAAAGACGAGACTTTGCGCCGTCTGGACTTTGCGCTCGGATTGTTTGATTAAAAAGAAAAAAGGGCGGTTAAACCCGCCGCCGAAAACAAAAACGAGGCCGATATCGGTCTCGTTTTATACTTGTTTGAGATTATTGTTGTTAGCTAACGGTGTTAGTCATTACCCTCGCTGGAATTGTTTTGGATTACTGCAAGAACTTGCTCGCCATTGTCGGTTTTAAGCTCATGAGTGGCGGTTCCGCTATTTACGATCTTAGCTTCGCCGTTTTCGGAAATCTCTACCCAAATCTTGTCGCTATATTGTACGACGATTTTGCCTTTGTCATATACCACGTCGTCCGATGTGTCGGCGGTGGAGAGGTCGTTGGCGAGAGTTGCTTTGTAAGCATTGCTTACTTCTTGCAAAGCTTTGGATTCTTTTGCTTTGTCTACTACGCCGCTAAAAGTGGGGATGAGTACAGCCGCGAGGATAGCGATGACTGCGATGACTATAACCAACTCGATGATGGTAAAGCCGCGTTTTTGGTTGTTTCTTTTCATTTTTCTTTTCTCCTTTTTGAAAAATATTATTATTGTTTTCGTCACCTTTTTCGTGACGTAAAATCCGTTGTTTTCAGCCTGTTTCCGTCGGTATTTCCGTCGAAAAACCGAGAGAATTTTTTGTAGACAGAATACACATTCTGTCACCTTTTTTTATTCTTATCGGAGAAATTATAAGCCTATTTTACGAGATAGTCAAGCGGACGAGTACAAAAAAATCAAAAATAATCGAAATTTGCCTTGTTTCCGTTTTGTTTTGTCGTTTTTCCGCCTTTTTTTAAATCTTTTTCCCGTAAAAATGCCGTTGTCTTTGGCGGTATTGTCCCTTTTTATCGGTTTTTCGTTTTCCGCACCTTTTTACTGCCCGAAAAAAGGTGACAGAATGTGTATTCTGTCTACAAGTTTCTCTTAATTTTCACAATATAAAAAGCCACGCCGAGTTTAACCTCAACGTGGCTTTTTTACTAAGGTTTATTAAATTTTTGTTTACCGAAATCCCGCCAAAAATCGAGATTTTTCCGTTTTCTCTTTCACCAAAGTTACGTATGAGAAAAAATATCCTTTCGCGAGGTTTTTGCGGGTGACGAAAGCGATTTTTACCGTGTTTTTCCGTCGTGTTTAAATTTTGCTCGTTCAGATTTTGCTCTTTAAATCGTCCAGAGCGTTTGACAGCGCGGCAAAGAGTAGGGGCGAAAGACTTTCGCCGCGCAGAGTGCCGTCGACGCCGTTTTCGGCAAGCCATGCGTCTGCCGTCGCTTTTGTCGTTTTAAAATAGGAGGCGACGTTGTTGCATAGGGTTTTTCGCCGCTGAGAGAAAGCACAGCGGGTGATTTCTCTGAATGACGACCAATCCCGCACGCCGAGGGGATTGTCGACGAAACGGCTCGTGACGACCGCACTGTCGACGTTGGGGACGGGATAAAACAAACTTCTGTCGATTACGCGGGTAAGCGTCGTTTGAGCCACGGAGGCGAGTGCGACGGTTATCGCGCCGTAGTCGGCTGTGTTTTCTTTGGCGACGAGTCTTTCGGCGACTTCTTTTTGCAAGGTGAGGGTGAGGCTTTTTATTTTTGCGCCGTGACGAACCCGCTCGATAAAGGAGGTTAGCACGGGAGCGGTGACGTAGTAGGGGAGATTGGCGACTACGGCGTAGTCGGAGCCGAGTTTGTCGGATATCTCGTCGTCGTCCGCGCGTAAAAAGTCTTTAAAAACTATTTCGACGTTGTTGAGGTCGGCAAGATTTTTTGAAAGCAGCGGCTTTAACGACGCGTCTATTTCGTACGCGACTACTTTTTTTGCGGCGGCAGACAGGTGACGGGTGAGCGCGCCCGCACCGGGACCGATTTCGAGAACGGTGTCGTCGGCAGACAGCCCCGCGTCCGCGACAATGTCGGACAGCAACGCGCTGTCGGATAAAAAGTTTTGCCCGAATTGTTTTTTAAAAACATGGTCGCTATACGCCGCGTCGCGAGTATCGGTGCGTTTGCGCGCGGGGCGTTTGTCGTCGTTTCGTCCGTATTTCATTTTTTTTACCTCGCGTCAATTGTATATTAAATCCGGAGTATTGTCAACCCTAATTAAACGGGAAAGGGTATTGACATATCCGACAGGGCGTGGTATAATGAACGGAGTATAAGGGGTAGTGTATGCCGACGGAAAACATTGAAAAAGCGAAAACGTTGTTGAAAGAAACGCAGGCGCTTGACGACAAATATCTCGAGTTGTCAAGGCTGTCGGCTTATCCCGAAATCATGGCGGACGCAACGTATATGCGTTTTTTAGCGAAGGAGCAAACGGCGCTAAAACCGCTACACGGGTGGCGACAAACTTTGGCGACGTTGGTAGAGGACGCCGAATTTTGCCTCTCGGAATCGAGTAAAGGCGGCAAGGAGCGCAGGTTTTTTGAAGAGGAGTTGGCTCAAATCGAAAAAAAAGCGGCACCCGTGTGCGCCGAAATAAAAAAATTTCTTGCCGACGGCGGCGAAATCGACCTGTACGGGTGCACGATAGAAATGTCGGGGGACGCGCGCGGGATAGTTGCGCTCAAGGAGGAGTTTTTTAAAACGGCGGAGGGCGTTCGTTGTCCGTTGATAGTCGTCAAAAATAGCATGACGGCGGGGGACGGGGGCTACGGATTGTTTAAGGAGCAGGGCGGACGGCACAAGTTTGTCTATTCCGTCGACGGCAGGCAGGCGTGCGGCGAGGTGCTGGTCGTCGTTTTACCCGATATCGTCGCCAAAAAGGCAGAGTGGAGCGAAAAAGACTTGCGCATCGATATTTATCATTCGTCGGGCGCGGGCGGTCAAAACGTCAACAAGGTGGCGAGTGCGGTGAGGATAACGCACTTGCCTACGGGGATAGTCGTGAGTTGTCAGGAGGAGCGTTCGCAATTGTTTAATAAAGAACGCGCCTTTGCCGCGCTTGAAAAGAAACTTGCCGAAAAATACGGCGAAGAAGTCGCCGAAAAAAAAGACGAAATCCGCAAGCGGCAAAAAAACTCGGCGGGTTTCGTAGCAACGCACAAAATTTAACTTTTTACGGACAGAGCGATACATGCAGATATTGATAACGGTAGACACGACCGAAACGGTTTTGTCGGGAAAAAGCAGAATATTTAAAACGGGGCGTTTTGCGAAAGACACCCGCCGTAAAGGCGGTATCGACGACTTTGTGTCAAAGGTCGCCGAGGGCTTTTTACGGGCGGGGGAGTCGGAATTCTTTTTTGGCGAAAGCCGCGCAAAGAGTTTTTCGGCGACGACTACCGAGGGCGCGCACACGTTGTTTTTTAAAACGGGCACACAGATAAAGGGCAACGACGCTATAAACCCGACGGACTTTGTTTTTTTTGGGTACGATGGCGAAAAAAATACGAAATCCGACGAGAGGTTTATCGCCTTTATGCGAAACAATCCGTCCTTTGCGGTGACGGTCGCCGACAGTGACGAAACTACCGACGACGACGATTTTAACAAAGTGTATTCCGTCGTCGGCGGGGGCGGAGTCGGTTTTCCGCTGTTAAGCGACGAGCAAACGAAAATAGTGACGGGCGAGGAGGGCAATATCCTCGTACAGGGCGTAGCGGGGAGCGGTAAAACCAACGTGTGCGTCGACAAAATCATATATTGCGCTTGTCGGGAGTACGGGGGAAGGGTTTTGTACACCACCTACTCTCGGGGGCTGATTGTGGATACGAAAAACCGAGTCGCGGCTTTTCGCGACGCCGTCAGACGCCTTATCGACGAGTTTCGCGACGGGAAAGTCGTTTTCGTCGGTACCGATTATAAAAAGGCGGTGGAAAACAAACTCGGTATTTTTTTGAGCGAGGACACGGTAGAGCGCATACGGGACAAGCTCATTCGGGTAGTTGACTTTCTCGACGAAAAAGTCGATTATTTTTTGCCTGAGGATTTGTACGAAAGGATAACGGGTAAACACGCGGATATCGTCGACGAAAGGTATTTCGTGTCGGAGTATGCCGAAAATATAAAAAACTATACTTTAGTCGGCAATCTCGAAAAAATAAAACAACTTTCGCTCGAGGTGGTGTTTAAAGAGATATTCGGGCTTGTTTACGGGAGCGCGGACGGCAATCCGTGTCTTTCGCGGGAGCAATATCGCGAAAAAAGGCGGGAGAGTTTTAGCGCGACGGAAACGGATACGATATACACGGTTGCCGTCGACTACGGCAAGCACCTCGAAAAAAACGGAAAGACGGACAACAATTTTATTTGTCGCGAAATGCTTTCTTTGCCGTCGTTGCCAAAGTATTCTCTCGTCGTCGCGGACGAAGTGCAGGATTTTACCGAAATAAACCTCGTCTTTTTAAAGGCGATAGCGGTAAAAATGTTTTGCGTGGGCGACGGGCTGCAGATGATAAATCCGTCCTTTTTCAGCTTTGCCGCGTTGAAACGGATAATGTTTCAAAAAGACGTGACGGCGGTCAAACAACTCGTAAACAACTACCGCAATACCAAGCGTATAGAAGAAGTTGCGGACGCGCTGAGTGCCGTCAACGAAAAGATATTCGGCGTGCACAGTTTCGTTTTAAAAGGCAAGAGCGTAGAGGCGGATATACCGACGCAGACGGTGTTTGTCAGGGACGAAAACTTTGCGGAGCGCGTTGCGCGGGAAAATCCGGACAACCTTACCTTTATCGTCGGTAGCACCAAAAAGAAGGAATCGATAAAAAAAGCGTTGCCGTATCATGAGGTGTTGACCGTATCGGAGATAAAGGGACTCGAGCGAAACGCCGTCGTCATGATAGACGTTTTGTCGGACAACGCCGACGAATGGGCGGAACTGAAGCGACGCAGGGTAAACCGAAAGACGGCGGACGAAAACTCCGTGTATCGGTATTATTTCAACCTGTTTTACGTGGGCGTGACGCGTGCCGGTCAGTACCTGTACGTTGCGGAAAGCAATCCGCCCGAACAGTTTGAAGAGTTTTTTAAAAGCGAGTTTACCGTGGCGACGGCGAAAGACGCGGTAAAAATGCTATCGGAGATTTCTTCCGTGATGGCGGTAGACGACGTCGAGATGAAGGAGCGCATAGAGCGGTTTCTGGCTTTCGGGCAGTATGAAAACGCGCGCTTTGCGGCACAAAAGATAGCGGACGGGTACGAACGAAACCTGCAATTGTCTCGCGTGGACACGTACGAAAAATACGTAGGCAAAGGCGATTATACGAGAGCGGGGATCGAGTTGTGGAAAGCGGGCTTGACCAATGACGCACGTCGACAATTGGTCGTTGCCAACCAAAAGGGGTTGGTGGCATTGCTTGACGAGGGACTGGCGCAGGGCAAGAAAAAATTTGACGCCGACGTCGTGACGCTTTTGCCGCGTATTTCGTCGGACGACGGGGTACGGGATGCGGTCAAGGCATTGCTTGACGAGGATTTGGCGGAATTGACCAAACGGCAGGAAGATATAGAAAAACTTTTTATCGCAAAGAGAGGGCAGTAAATAATGGATAACAAAGAAGAATTTGCATCGCTCGCGGCGGCGTTTAAGGGATATCGCGATTTGCTGACGCCCGTGCAGGCTCATTTGCGCGAGCTGGTAGTCGGGTACGACTTGTTGCAAAACGACCTTAAAAAGCTCGACGAGTCTATCGGCGGCGGCGAAAAGCTCGACAGGATTTATCAAACGATAGTCGACCAAAATCGAAAAAACGGCGAAATAAGCGAAAAAATCGACACTTTTCTCCAAATCGGCGACAAGTACGCCCGACAAATGACCGCTTTAAGCGACGTGTTTGAAAAAACGGAGCGCAAACTCGAAGAGATGGACGAAATCGAAGCAAGGGCGCGGGAGCAACTGGCTCGGCTCGACCGACTGACGGAAGAAAAAAAGATAAATTACGACGTCCGAGAGCTTGAAAAAACGATAGACGGGTACAACGAAAACGTAAAAAAAATAAGTGACTTTATCAACAGGGATGTTGCCGCGTCGCTTGCCGACAACGCCAAAAAGATAGAGACGGTCAGAGTCAACAGCGAGAGTCTGGCAAAGACGGTGTCGGCGGAAAGCGAAAGCATAGACAAGCTCCTCGCGTCTTTTTCGGCCACCAACGCATTGTTAAAGACGCTCGTCGAAAAAGGAGATGTGGACAAAGAGTATCTGTACGATTTGTTGGACGGCTGGGCAAACCAACGGCGGGTAAAAATAAAAAAGTAGAGAGACGACTATGGCAGACAACGAGTTAAACCAATTGTACGAGGCTATCAAAAACGACGATTGCGAGACTTTTTATTCTTTGACTAAAAACACGCGCCTCGCGTCCACATGTTTCGGTCGGTTTCCCGTGTTGTCGCTCATGTATTTGTACGGCAGCGACAAACTCGTAAAAAATTTTGAAAAAAACCTGCTCGAGATATCGGCGTACGCTTTCGCGGACGAAACGGAAGAGTCCTATCTTTTGTTTAAAGAAAAGGCGAAAAAGTGTCTGAGGTTGTACGTCGACAAAGGGGCGGTCGTTTCGCCCCTCGAAATGTTACTCATACTCGGACGGGGAGCGCATTTTTGGCATATTTATCCTTCGGTTGCCAAAAACATGACGATAAAAAACAACGTAAACGTCATTTGCAACATGATATACGGTGCTCCTCCGAAAAAGAAAGACGGAAGATTGGCGGCACCCGTATTGCCGCTAAAAAGGAAAAATCGCCTGTTGGCAACTTTGGCGTTGTTAATGAGCGGGGTGTTTGTCTTAGGGTCGGTGTTCGGCATAATTTTCGGCGTTGCGACCAACGGAAAAAGCCAAAATACGCCGTACGTCGTGGCGGGCGAAAACAGTCTCGTGCAAGCGTTGAATGCCGCGCAGGAGAGATATTATGCGGCACGGGGGGAAGGAAAGAAATCAAAAACGTATATAAAGCTGACCAAAGATATAACGGTGGACGACCTGTCGGGGTTTACCGAACACCTTTTTGCCGATATCGACGGCAACGGGTACACGATAACCGTCAAGCAGACGTTGACTGAGAGTTTGTTCGGTTATATAGTGGGCAGCGTCACCGACACGACTTTCGTTTTGACCGTCGACGCGACGATAAAGGACTACACGGGGGTGTTTGCCACGGTATCGATGCAGGACGCTTTTGTCAAAAACTGTACTTTCGTAGTGGGCGGAAAGATATCGGTAGAGCAAAATTTTGAATACTCGTCCGAC
Organism: uncultured Subdoligranulum sp.; assembly: GCA_964612455.1. Classification (GTDB taxonomy): domain Bacteria; phylum Bacillota; class Clostridia; order Christensenellales; family CAG-314; genus SFEB01. The sequence goes on from CAZTCB010000005.1 coordinate 27,620, forward strand.
TATTACCCCGTGGGCGTCGCAATAGGCGCAAACGGAGGTAAAGTGGTCGGGAGCAACGTGATTGCTTCGGATTTGACGGTGACGGGGTACGAGCACGCCAATTTTGTGGTCGGCGGCATAGCGGGCGTAAACGAGGGCGAAATAACCGACAGCACGGCGAGTATCGCCGCAAGCGTCGATACGGTTGATTTCGGCGGTATAGCCGCTTTCAATCAGTCGGCAGGCAAAATATCAAACTGTCGCAGCGAGCTTAAATCGGTTTGCGTGACGACGTCTGCAGAGGACTGGTCGATAAACGTCGGCGGAGCGTGTTACTCCAATCTTGCGGAAATTTCGTCATGTTCGGTATCGGGAAACCTGACCGTCGAGTCTTTGGCTGCGACGGGGGTATTTGTCGGCGGTGTGACGGTGTACAATTACGGCGTATTGTCCGAGTGCTCAAACAAAGCGGACGTCGGGATAAAAACCGTTGCGACGTCGGTATACGTTGGCGGCGTCGCGGTGTTTAACAACGAAGAAAACGACGATTATTCCGACGGAAAGATTGCCGACAGTCACGCCGACGGAAGCGTTTCCGTCAATCTCGTCGGCGAAAACAACCGTCTTTGCGTTATCGGCGGAGTGTGCGCGCAAAACTCGGCGGAAATGAAAAACAATTATTTTGACGGAAAAATAACGACTAACGCTACGGACACGGCAAAAATCGGCGGAGTAGCGGCGGGGTTGAGCGCGAGGGTTGTTTCAAATCCGACGGAGTATCTGGCGGAAAACTATTACACCGACGACCGTTACGCGGGAGTGGCGTTTGAGTTTGACGCCGACGGGCGCATTACGCCGCTGGACAAAGCCGACGGGATAATTTTTTGCACGGAAGAGCAATTGAAAACCAAGGAGGTATACGGTCAATGAAAAAAGACGGAGCGTATATCGCGTTTTTAATAGGCGCGGCGACGGCTTTCGTTGCCGACGTGATTTTTGCCGTCTGTCTGGCGGCGGGCTTGACGAGGATGTTTGGCGGCAACGTCCCCGCGATAGAGGGGCTTGTATTTTGTTCGGCGGTCGTGCTCGTCGTCAATATCGCCTGCGTCGTGCTCACGATTTTTTACTTTAAACAAAGAAAAGAATAGAGGTTCGGATAATCGGTCGGCGGGGAAAACGTAGGGACGACAAAAACGAGCTTTTTGTTTCGTTCGTCGGTTTTTTTTACGTCATCGGCGCAGACGGTAAATAGCCGAAAAAGTATTGACTTTAATCAAAAAGTGTGTTATCATCAAAACGTATATCGGCGACAAGGTCGATATCGGGGAGGCAATATGAAAAAGACGTTTTTTGTTAACGCGATTGCGATACTTTTGCTGATTTGTACGGCGGCTGTTTTGGTTGCCTGCGGCGGCACGGATAAAAAACGCGACGAGCGCGTCGCAGAGTACGAGAAAGACGGTTACGTCGTATCGGTTAAAGACGACGCTTTCGTGGACGAGCACAACACTGCTTACGGCGGGAAGAAAGCCGACACCTTAAAATGGTGTTTCGTCGCCACGAAAAACGAAGTGTTAAACGATGACGGCGCGCATTACACCAATTACGTCGTGACGGTGTATTATTTCGACAAAATCAGTTGCGCCGAAAACTTTGGCAAAATGAAAAACGCGGAGGAGCCGACGAGCATGTCGGGGTGCGAGTATTCGTGTCGCATCGATTGGGAAAACAATCTCGTCACCGTTACCGAGGGATTTACCTACGCTATCGACGCGTAAAAGTATTTTCGGTCAAAAACTTGTCAAAACGCTTAAAGTGTGCTAAAATAACTTTTACTGAAATAAAGGAGTACGAAAATGAAAAAGATAATCAGAGCTTTACTTTGTGTCGTTGCGGTCGTCTGTCTGACCATGGCTTTGTGCGGTTGCAGTGCAAATAAAGAAGATTACGTAAGCGACTATAAGGCGAAAGGGTACGCGATTGCCGATTTCGATTCCACCAAGATGGCGGAGCTCAGCAACTACTGCGACGTTTACGTCAACGATATCGACGCGGTGGAGTGGGCTGTATACGGGCAAAAAGAAGGTAGCGACGATTGGGTGGAGATTATCGGATTTAAATCCGCCAAGCGTGCAAGTCAATATAGCGTCACCACCAGATATAAAGATTTGGAGAAGTCTTATACCGACCCCGTTACGGGCGAAAAAGTTTCCGTTCACAAGTCGGTCAAGGGAAAAGTCTTTATTTTAGAGGTCGTTTACGAAAAATAATTTTTCGTAGCGGAAAAAGGTCTTAAAACGAAAAAAAGAGTATGAATACGGAGACGAGTCCGTTTGTTCATACTCTTTTATTTTTTTCTGACGGCGCACGTGCCGCGCGATAAAAAAATCAAATAGGTCTGACGCAGTCGATTATTATTTTTTCGACAAACTCGATTTCGTCGGCGCAACCGCCGTTTATCCACTCGTTTATTATTGCGGTAATGCCGTTGAGATAATATTTAATCATATAGTTTGCCGTTTTTTCGTCTACGTCAAATCTGTCGAATATCGGTTTAAATACATGTCGGTTGAGCGCGACAAACTTTTTGTCGGAGTGCATGAGCGTCCGATGCCTGACGGCAACCTGATGAAGGACTTTGTTGTCCCTTATAAACTCGAGGTAAGGCGTCAGGTACTCGGGGGTGATTAAAATCAACTCTTGTTTGGAGCAAGTCGCGAGTTTTTTACAAAAAGAAGCGGAGTTGACTGTAAAATACTCGAGAAAACGCTTGTTGGTGTTGTCTATGCACTCTTGCAACAGGTCGTCTATCGTTTCGTAATGGAGATAAAACGTCGAGCGATTGACGCCGGCTTTTTCGCAAATTTCCTTTACCGTGACGTAATCGAAATCTTTTTTTTGCAACAGCTCTACGAGAGCCTGATTCATCAACAGTGCGGTATTGTAGTATTTGCTTTCCGATTTATTCATGAGTCGTCTCCTTTGTCGACGAGCGTCAGTTTTCTTCTTCTTCGCTTATTTCTTTGGCTAAACGCAGGATATCCGAGCCGTATTTGTTTTTGCCTCTTTCTCTCAGTTTTTTATAGATAGGGTAGTTTACGCAGCAGCCGACGATACCGACGATACCTATGGCGATACCGACAATCGTTGCGCCTACGCCGCTGCCTATGACGCCCATAGAGAGACACATGCCCGTGCCGAGCACGAGAGAACTTGCTATGCCGAAGGTATAAGCAAATATGTTTGCTCCTTGTTTGGCTTTGGCGTCGAGTTTTTTTAGTTGTCTTACTTTGGTGGTTTCTTTTTTAGAATACTCGTTTGCGATTTGTTCCGCGTAGATTTTATCTGTGTTCATTTTTTTCGTCCTCCTTGTTTTCACGCTTGTAGTATACACGAGGTAAAGGCGAAAGTAAACGACAAAAAAGCCCGAAAACGTCGATTTGAAAAAGAAAAAGCCCGTTTAAACGGTATGTGTGACGATTATTCGGCTTTTTTTAATCTATCCGCAAAACGACAAACTTGAGATACAATCCCTCTTGCGAGGTCAGCGACGGGGCGTGGCAGGGCGATTGGGTTTTTATTTCCATGAGTCTTGCCGTCCGTCCGCTTGCCTCCACTGCCTCGCGGACGGTTTTTAAAAATAAATTGAGGTCGACGTAGTGGGAGCAACTGCAGGTGACAAGATATCCGCCGCGATTGACGAGCTTTATCCCCGCCAGATTGATATCGCGGTATCCCCTTACCGCGTCTGCGACTCTGTCCGCCGTCTTGGTAAATGCGGGAGGATCGAGTATAACCACGTCAAACGTTTTGCCCGACGCGCGGTAAAACCTCAACAACTCAAAGACGTCCGCTTTGACGACGGCGACGTTGGATAATGCGTTTAAATCGGCGTTTTTTATCACAGAGTCGAGGGCGACTTGCGAAACGTCCGCCGCGATTACCGATTTTGCGACCGTCGCCGCGTTTATCGAAAAACCGCCGCAGTTGCAAAAACAGTCCAGGACCGTTTTGTTTTTGCAATAGGTTTTTATTGCGAGACGGTTAAATTTTTGGTCGAGAAAGTACCCCGTCTTTTGTCCTTTTGCCACGTCTACCTCAAGCGACAGTCCGTTTTCATGTACGATTACGTCGGAGGGCAGTTTTCCGTACAGCACGCCTTCGGCTTGCGGCAAACCTTCTTTTTCGCGTACGGCGACGTCGCTGCGCTCGTAAATACAGACGGGTTTAAACACGTCTGCGAGGACGTCGACGAGCATTTTTTTTCGTAAATCCATGCCGAGGGATAAAAACTGAACGGACAGCACGTCGGCGTATTTGTCGACGATAAAGGCGGGCAGATTGTCCTCCTCGGCAAATACCGCGCGATAACAATCGTCCCCTGTCCCGTCAAATACGTCTTCTCTCAATGCCTTTGCTCGTTTAACCCGCTCGACAAAAAACTCTCGGTCGTCGGCTTGGTTTTCGTCTCGGATAAAAATGCGCACGAGGATTTTTGATAAAAAATTGATATATCCTTTGCCGACAAATTTTCCGTCGGTGGTAAAAACGGTTGCCAAGCTGCCGTTTTTTTCTTTGTCGGGGTTTTCCGTCCTGTCGACCTCGTTGGCAAAAACCCTGCAACTGTCGAGAGGCGAGTGTCTTTTTGCAGTTTTTTTCAATATGACTTTTATCATCGTCGGATTTCCTTTTTTTGTCGTCTTTTTTATTACTTTACTATTTTTCGTCCGTTTTGTCAACGATAGCGACCTTCAGGCGCGCAAAAAACCCAAAAAACAAAAAAACGCGCAAGGTCGTTTAAAAAACGTCAAAAGGGGCAATAATCGACCTATGAAAAAAGCGTTTGGATTTTTTTTATCGACGGTTGTCGTCGCGGCGGCGTGTTTCGCCGCACCGAGGTCTCCGTTGGCTTGTTTTAAGGGTGACGAGGCGGAGGTGTATTATACGTACGCCGTAAAGACGAGCTACCCGTCCGTAGAGTTGGGACAAGGCTGTCTCGTGCGCTGTCCCGTCACGTGTATTCAAGAGTTGCCGCAGGATTACTTTGCCGTGAGCGTGACGACTACCCAATCGGAATGGCAAAAAGCAAAAAAAATCCTGCGCGTGCGGGAGTTAAAGACGGAAGAAGGAGAGGATTTTTTTGACAGTTTGTGTTACAGCCCCGCGGTGAAAGGCGGCGTGCGCGTCGACGGAATGACGATAAACATGCAGGTTGCATTGACGGGGGACGGGGTAAAAATCGGTTTTCCCTTTATAGTCGGTTCTTTTTAAAAAAAGCCATACGGGTAACGAATAACCTTTACCGAAAGCGGCGACGGAAAACTCTTTCGCTTTACGTGTCGGTAAAACGACTAACGTGGTCTGTTTAATAAAAACACCCTGACGGGTGGCAAAATAACAAAAACAAGGTTTACTTTTTTTTAAACGGTAAACAATAAAACCAACAAAAAATATGGAGGACGAAAAAAAATGGAAAAAACCAGCAAATTTGGCGGGGTAATAAGGTTTTTAAAGAGAAACCTCGCAATAATCATCGTTGTGGCGTGTGCTTTGGCGGTCATAGGTATCGCATTGGCGATAAAGTCGTCTCAGGTACAGCCGGATATAGACGTGCCGCCCGTGACGGGGGACGGGGACGCGTCGGAGCCGTCGGGTACGGTTAATCCCGACGTGCCGGTAGTCAAGCCCGACGACAATCAGCCGAGCGAACCGACGCCGACGACCAAGGACTACGTTTTACCCGTTGCAAGCTATACGATAGGTATGGATTACTCCCGCGACAGCGAGTACGTGTTGGTCTTTAAAAAGACGCTCAACGAATACAGCGTCCACAACGGTATCGACTTTTTGGCGGAAGAAGGCACGGCTGTCGTCGCCGTCAACGACGGTACGGTTACGGCGGTGACCAACGATTTCGGTATGGGGTACACGGTAGAAATTACCCATGACGACGGTTACGTTTCGTATTACAGCAGTCTCGGCGAAAACGTCAGCGTCAGCGTCGGCGACGTCGTCGAGTGCGGACAGACCATCGGTTGCGTGGCAAACACGGCGACCTACGAAAACCTCGAGGGCAGTCACCTGCACTTTGAGTTAAAAAAAGACGGCGAGTACGTCAATCCGAGACAAATATTGGACGTTTAAAAACGGTCGATGCGTTGCGTTTTAAGATATCCGTAACAAAAAACCGTTTGAAAAACAACAAACCCCCTTTTCGTGATTTGTTTCTCCGAAAAGGGGGTTTTTGTCGGGGAAGGAGGTCCCGCTCGCAAAACCAAAGACTTGTTAAAAGCCGTTATTTGTTAAAAAATCATTGTTCTTTTATCCACACCACGGGTTTGTTGTCGGAGTCGTAGTGCCAGTAGTTGCCGCTCGTGCTCGGCTCAGTTGCCGAGTAAAAATATACCGAGACGCCGAGATATTCTTCCGCGCTTGCCCATGTATAGGACGTGGGAGTAAGACCGGATTGATATATTTTGAAAGTATCCGTAGACTTACCGAGGTAATAAATAACAAATCCCTGCGGCAAGCCGCCAAAGCTGTTGGTGTAAAAAGTGGTCATGCCTTGAGGTAAAACGACGTACTTTAGTGACGAGCAGCCGTTAAACGCCAAGTATTGGATGCCTTTAAGCTGTGCAATGCCGTTGCTGAATTTTTTTATTTCCACGCTCTCGAGCGAAGTGCAGTTTCCGAAAGCGTTTGTCGCTACAGAGGTTGCGCCGTCGATGACGACCGTCTTGAGGTTTACGCACCCGTAAAACGCGTTTTCATGTATCAAGTTGATATTCTCTCCGCAATAAAACTCAGTCAGTCCGATACACCCGTAAAACGCCGATTTGCCTATCAAGACGACGTAGTTGAGTTTGGCGGAAACGACGAGTTTTTCGCAACCGTAAAACGCGTTTGAGCCTATCTCTTTCAGTTTTGACGGGAAATTGACGACCATGTTTTTACATCCGGAGAAAGTACCGCTGCCTATGATGGTCAGGTTGTCGTTGAGGATTACTTCCGTAATTGACTCGCATCCTTTAAAAACGCCAGATTCTCCCAACGTCGCGTTTTTTATCTCGATTTTGCCCGTCAATGCCGCGCAGTTCTCAAAGGCATACGATCCGAGTTCCGTCAGTTTGTCGGATAAAGTGACGGTGGTCAGCGAGGTACAGTTGCGAAAAGCTTTTTCGCCTATCTTCGTAATATTGGCGAGGGATATTTCAATCAGTGCCGTGCAGCCGGTAAAGGCAGAAACACCGATTTCTTTTACCGAGTCGGGTAGGGTGACTTTTGTCAGTGCCGTGCAGCCCTCAAAGGTAGACTCGCCGAGCCCTGTCAGTTTGTCGGATAGGGTGATTGTTGTCAGTGCCGTACAACCTTTAAAGGCATAATCACCGATTTCTTTCACCGAGTCGGGTAGGGTGACTTTTGTCAGTGCCGTGCAGTTTGCAAACGCATAATTGCCTATGGATGCCGAGCCGTCAAGTAAAGTCAGTTCCGTCAGGCCACTGCATGAGTAGAAAGCGGATTTGCCGATTTCGGTAATGACGGCAGAGATAGTAAACGCAGCTTTCACGCTGGCAAACGCGTAGTCGCCTACGGTGTCGAGTCGTTTCGTCAGGATGGTAAGGCTCGTTAAAGATGTGGGAAAACAAGAGCTGCCTATTTCTTTCACCGATGCGGGGATGGTCAACTCGGTACATTGTATAGAGTAAAAAGCATTCGAGCCGATTTTTGTCAGTCCCGACGGTAAATCTATTTCCGTCAGGGCGGTTCCGTAAAACGCGTAATCTCGTATTTCTTCGACGGTATCGGGTAACGTCACGGAAGTCAATCCGCTATTACGAAAGAGATAATCGGCGATTACTTTGACGTTGCCCAAAAAGGTAACGCTTTTTAGCCCTTTTTGTTTTTCAAAGGCTCCGCCGGCGATTACTTTGACGTTTGCCGGCAAAGTAAGATGGGTTTCGTCGGCGAGAGTGCCTACTTGTTTGTAAAGAACACTGCCGATAAAGAGCTGTCCGCCTTCGCCTATCGCGGCTTCCTGTTTGGTCAACCATGGAGTAGATGCAAACACCATGTAACCGACGTGGCGGAGGTTGTCGCCGTTGTTGCCGATAGTGAGAGAGGTTATCGAAGTATCTCTAAAGGCGTAATTACCGATACTTTCTACGGTATCGGGGATGGTCAACTCGGTACATTGTACAGAGTAAAACGCAGAGTCGTCTATTTCCTTTAATCCGACGGGCAACTCAAGTTGTTTAACGTTGCTACAATAACTGAATGCGCCGTTACCGACATGCTCTACTCCGTCGGGGAGATTGATTTCGGTAAGAGCACACAGCGAAAAAGCGCAAATACCGATTTTTTTGAGTCCGAGAGGTAGTCTTACGTCCGTGATGTCGTTGAGCGTCAATTTTTGACCGCCGACTATAAGAGTCGGTTGGGTACCGAAAGCCCAGTCGCCGATTTCGGTGACAGGTTTACCGAGATAGCTGTCGGGGATGACTATGCGCCCCGATTTCGGTCCCTTTGTGGCAACGTACCCGTCGCCGTCGTCGTTGAGAGCGAAGATGATAGACGACGCTTTTTCGGTGGAGATTGTTTTGGACTCGGTCACCGTTTCGCCGGTTCCGTCGTTGTAAACCAACGTGCAAGTGTACGAGGAGGAAGGCGACAAACGGTCGGATAAATCGATTGACGTGTCGGTAGTCGTCACCTCATAGGTGTCTTTGCCGACGGTGCCGTCTTGTTTGTTAAAAAAGTCGCCTTCGACGGAAAGGGTGTACTGCGTGCCTTTTTTATAATTGTCCCAAGACAGGACGTAACCTGTCAGTTTGATTGTCGAAACAGGGGCAACGGGTGCGGTGTAAACCACCGTGGCGGAATACTCGCTGTCGAGATAATCGGTGCGATTGCCTACCGCTTTGACCTTGATGCTCTGACCGTCTTTAAGTTGAATTTGCAGTTTAGAAGTGGACGTTTCGTTGGTGAGGTTTATTTTGTACAGATATCTGACGGCGTTGGGTATCGCTTCCCAGCTTGCGACGCCGTCGTCGTCGACGGTGACGACGGGGGTATCGAGCTGAACGGGGTCTTTCGGCTTTTCTTCTTCGGTACAGCCAAACAGACAAAACGCCGTAACCAATATCAAAAGAATGAGAAAATAAACTTTTTTATTTTTCATAAATATCGTCTCCTATTAGTATTAGTTTATTATTTTTAGTCTACAAGTATTTTATGCCGATACGGGAAACAAAATCCTAAGAAATCAGATCTTCGATAAGTCCTAAAAACCCTGTTCCGTTGTTACCGACGTTTTGTACCATCAATCCCAGCGGTTCGTAAGTCATGTATCCGTAAACGTACACGGGAAATTGCCATGAGTCGATACGAACAGAGCCGCCGCCCGGGTATTGCATATCGTATAAATCACCGTAGAATTGTTCGGAAATATGGACGGCGGTCAATGCGAGTTGCGGTCGGGAAAAATCATTGAAGGTTGATGCAGAAAGAGTGCTTAAAGTGCGAATGTTTATGTATTGTTCGCTTGAATTTTCTTCACCCGGGTAAAAGACGTATATATCTATATCGTATTCGTCAAAGGTTGTTTCCCACGGGGTATCATTGTTGCCGCAGTGACTGCAGATTGCGTCAACAAGATGTTTAATGTTGTACAGTTTGGCGTACATTTCGTCCGTCGGCATACCGGGATACCAACCCGGGATCATGTTGCTGTCTATGAAAATATCGGTATGTTCTATCGTGCCGTATCCGTCGTCAGCCTCTATAACGTCTTGGACAAAGTCGTCGACCGCGTCAAAGATAAAATCTCTCTCGGAGTAGATACTCATGGGTCGATAAAACAAGTATTGTTCGATTTCATCGATAACGTCCGCGTAGTCGGAAGTATCGTCTGCCAAAAATAAAACTTCGTGCCCGTAACGCTGTGACCAGTACTGTAACTGGTTTGATAAGTAACCGGACGGAGCGCGATAATTGCCGAGTTCTAAAATAATGAAACAAGGACCGCTATCCGGCGAACGCGGAGCATCGCCTTGTCGTCCTACCAATACGCCGCTACCAAAGTTATCGCCGCCCCACTCGTCGTTTGCGTACAGGCTACGGAAAAGCTTGTTGTACAAAAAGTCGAGCATCTGATAATATACTTCTTCAACCGTACCGGAAGTCGGGGTAAAGTCGCTCGTGTCGCTGTCGTAAACGTAGTCCCATGTGTCTACGTCAAAGACGGCTTGGACGTATCTCGGGGTACAATTTGCGATGACTTCTATCGGTATGGACGGATTAGCCATATCGCTAAAGTAGTATACCGACTTGTGCCCGTATTCGTCATAAGCGTCGACGTCGTAACGTTCGTCGTCGGGATCGGCTTTCGCTCGAGTTGTCGGCAGACAAGCAAATAGCGTGACTGCAAATACGAGAGCCATAAAAATAGCAAAGGTTTTGTTGAGTCGTTGTTTTTTGCTGTTCATAAAGTTACCTCCTTTTTGTGAAAAATTTATTATTAATCCATATTATACACAACGCGGCGAGGTTTGTCAATATGTGCCAAAAAAAACTCATAAAAAATGCGCTTTATTTTAACAATTATTTGCCGTCGTTTTTATCCGACGGTTTCATCGGTGTGAGTATTGTGGTATATTATGACGGCTTTGGCAATGACGTCGTTGTTTTTGCCGATTTCTATGAGGTCAAAGTCTTCTTGCGTACCGTAGTATTGTATTTGCGTGAGTTTGTTGCAGTTGATAAAAGCCGCGTCGCCTATATGAGTCAAGGATTTTGACAAATTTATCGTCGTCAGGTTGTAGCAAGAAGAAAAAGCCGCGTAGCCTATGGTGGTCACGTTGATGCCGAGGGTGACGGACGTCAGGTTGTAGCAAGCGGAAAAAGCCGAGTCGCCTATCGTCGTCACGTTGTCGCCCATAGTGACGGACGTCAGACTCAAGCCGCGGAAAAAGGCGTTTGTGCCTATCGTCGTCACGGCGTCGGGGACGGTAAACGTCGCGGCGGTTTTGCCGACGGAGTATTGGACGAGAGTGGTCATGTCCTTGGTATAGAGATTGCCGTCGACGGATTTGTAATAAGGATTGTCGTCGGAGACCAATATCGACGACAGGGAGTCGCAATGAACGAACACGTCCGTGCCTATGCTGTTTACGCCGCTGCCGATGTCGATTAAAAACAGAGAGGAGCAGTAGGCAAAAGTTTCGTCGTTGATTGTTTTTACTCCGTCGCCCACGGTGACGACGACGAGAGAGTCGCAGCCGAAAAACATATTGGCGCCGAGAGAGTTTATTCCGTTGCCTATCGACATCGCAGTCAGTGAGGTGCAACCGTAAAAAGCGCCTTGGTTGACGGCGGTTACGTTGTCGGGAATAACGATTCTTTCCAGCGAGGTGCAGTTTAAGAAAGCAAAAGAACCGATAGTTTCGATATTGTTGCCGATAGTTACGCTTTTTAAGGACGTGCATCCTTTGAGCAAACCGATTGACATGACGGAGAGTCCGTCACCCGTCGCTATCGAGGTCAGCGACGAGCAGTAAGCAAAGGCGGAACGCCCCAACTCGGTCACGGTATCGGGGACGACAAAGTCAATCAATCGGGAGCAAAAAGCAAACGCTCCGACGTGTATTTCGGTCACGGTATCGGGAAAGGTTATTTTTTCAAGCGCGGAGCCCGCAAAAGCGGTTGCCATTATTGATTTTACCCCGTTTAGGACGACAAACTCGGTATCGGTTTTGCCGATGGCATACTGATACATGGCGGTGACGTCTTTGTCGTACAGATTGCCGTTGACAGAGGTGTATTTCGGGTTTTCTTCGCTGACGATAATATTTTTAAGCGATATGCACTCGCCAAAGAGCGGACTGACCGTTGCGGTCGATTCCGTCATTTCGTTGCTTGATTCAAGCGTTTTGCCGCTATACAATGTTTCGAGGTTGTTTACTCCGCTACCTATGGTCACGGTCGTCAAGGACGAGCAATAATAAAAAAGGTCAAAGCCCAACGACGTTATATTGTCGGGAATGGTTATTTGTTTAAGGGAGGAGCAACCGTAAAAGAGTTCGCGAGGCAAATCCGTCAAACCCGACGGAATATCGACGCTTGTCAACAGGTAGCAGTTGTAAAAAGCGCCTTCGCCGATATCGGTTATGCTGTCGGGTAGGGTGATTTTTTTGAGCGACGAGCAGTTTAAAAACGCGTTATCGCCTATTTGTTCGACGCCGTCGTACATGACGATTTCTGTCAGGTTGAAACATTCTCTGAATGCATAGTCGGCAATATGCGTTACGGTGTCGGGGACTTCAAACGAGGTGGCGGTTTTTCCCATGGCGTAGCGTATGAGCTCGGTTGCGTCCTTGTCATAGAGGTTGCCGTCTATGGTTTGGTACTTGGTGTTGTGTTCGCCGACGTAGATACCCGTCAACGCGCGACAGCCCGAAAAACGGTCGGAAATAGTGACCACGCTGTCGGGTATGGTGATGGTGCGCATGTATTTTGCGCTGCTGAAAGCGCCCTTTTTGATTGCCGTGACGGGAGTGCCGTTGTACGTATCGGGAATGACGACGTCTACTTCTTCTTCGGTGTAGTAGACGCAATCGATGACGGTGTAGCGTTTGAGATCGCTCCGCCCGTCGTAAACCAACTCGTACGCTCCGCTCCACTTGGCGTAAACGAAAGTGTCCGACGATATCGGCGTATACGTGAGAGTGGTCGAGGTAAACGGAGCCGTCCACTCGCCTTCGTCGTAATACCAGCCGTCAAAAACGTAGTTTTCTTTTGTCGGGGCTTCGGGCAGGGGGACTATGCTGTTGCCGTCGGTTGTGACGATTGCGCGGGTTTTGCCGTCAACCACGAAAGAAATCGTATAATTTTGTTGTTTGTCGGTGCTGCATGCGGAAAAAGCCAACAGCGCAAAAACAAACGCAAAAGTCGTTAAGGCGAGCAAAATGCCGCGACGGGATAAGTTTTTCATGTCAATGCCTCCTTGTTTTTGGTACGCGTACACGTGAAATTTGTATTGATTTTGATAAAGTGATTATATTATACACAATAGAAGGCGGATTAGTCAATACCGAAACAAAAAAAATTTTTATCGATTTAACTCAGGTGAAAACGACGTTATGATTTACGTCTGCGGAGCAATAAAAAAAACCCCGCCGTCGTCAGACGGCGGGGGATGGGGTAGAGGTTTAAACAGCGGGCTGTCAGTGTTTTAAAACGCAGACTTCGGGAATATTGCGGTATTTTTCGTCAAAATCGAGTCCGTAACCCACGACGAACTCGTTGGGAATGACAAAACCGACGTATTTGGGGTGTACGTCGCGTTGACGACGTTCCGGCTTGTCGAGAAGGGTACAAATCTCTACGCTCGCCGCGTTGCGGGCTTTAAAGAGATTGATGAGGTAGTTGAGCGTAATGCCGCTGTCGACTATGTCCTCGACAAAGATAACGTGTCTGCCCTCGACGGACGCACTCGTATCCTTGATGATTTTTACCTCGCCGCTGCTCGTCTTGCTTGCGCCGTAACTGCTGACTACCATAAAGTCCATTTCGCAGTCGACGCCGACGTTGCGGATGAGGTCGCTGTAAAACATTACGCACCCCTTGAGTATGCCGATAAAGAGGGGACGTTTTTCCTGATAGTCCCGAGTGATTTTTGCGCCGAGCTCTTTGCATTTGAGTTGCAGGTCTTCTTTTCCGATAAGAGTACCCTGTATATCTCTCATCAAGTCTTCCATAGCGAAATTGTCCTCCGTGGTAAAAAATACTTTTTGGTTTTTTTTATTTTATTAAAATGCGCTTTTTGTCGGGGATAGCCGTCACCCGTCCTTTATGTTTTTAACGATTTGACGATTTAATAAACTTTTTGAGCTTTTTGAGCATCGTCTTGGCTTTCGGATTGCCGTGCTCGGCGGCTTTTTTAAACCACTCGGCGGCTTTGGCTTTGTCTTTCGCCACGCCTTTGCCGGAGTAGTAGCAGTTGCCGAGACCGTATTGAGCTTCCGCAAAGCCTTGTTCGGCAGCTTTGGTATACCACTCGACGGCTTTTTGGTAGTCTTTTTTCTCTACGCCTTTGCCGAAAAAGTAGCAATCGCCCAAGCCGCTCTTTGCGAGGACGTGACCTTGCTGTTCGGCGAGAGAAAACAACTCGTGCGCCTTAAAGGGATCTTTTTTTACCCCCTGACCGTTGTAGTAACAGACGCCGAGGTTGTACTGAGCCTCCGCATAGCCTTGTTCGACCGCTTTGGTGTACCACTCGACGGCTTTTTGGTCGTCTTTCGGGAGACCGTTTTCACCGCCGTCGTAATACCAGCCGAGCATGTCCTGAGCGACGGCATAGCCTTGTTCCGCCGATTTCATCAACCACTCGACGGCTTTTTGGTCGTCTTCTTCGACGCCGCGTCCCCAGTGGTAACACTCGCTGAGCATGTATTGAGCCTTGGCGTTGTTTTGGGCGGCAGCCGCGAGGTATAGCTTTGCCGCTTCGTCGTAATTTTTGGTAAAACCGAAACCCTCGTAGTAGCAGTTGCCGGCGCGGTACTGAGACTCGGAGTGTCCTTTGCCCGCCGCATCGAGAAAAAGAGACGCCGCGTGATAGCGGTTGCCTGCCTTGACGGCATTTTCTGCCTGCTCGTAGAGGCTTTGCGCGGTTTCGTTTTGTCTGGTTAATTCTTCCATCGGTTTCTCCTGAATAGCGAAAAAAGTAAATGCAAAAAAAGAATGCTTTTTTATTATAGCCGTTTTTGGCGATAAGGGCAAGGTTTTTAAACAAAAAAATAAATTTTCGGAAACTTTTTTAAAACGGTTGCATTAACGGACGATATTTGTTATAATACCTTAGATTTCAATCAAAATGCGGTAGTTTCGGTTGAAGTCGTCCTTGCGCTCGCCGAGCGCCATTTTAGTCCAAAAGGAGGTATACGCGATGAACAGTTATGAATTGCTTTATATTCTTGACAACGGCTTGTCAGACGAAAAGAAAGAAGAGCTCGTCAACAAGTTTAACGACGTCATTACTAAAGCCGACGGTACCATCGACACGGTCGACAAGTGGGGCACCAAAAAACTTGCCTACGATATCGACTACAAGAGCGAAGGGTATTATGTTCTCATCAACTTTAAGGCAAACAGCGATTTGCCCAACGAGCTGGAAAGAATAATGAAAATCACCGACGGCGTAGTTCGCTTTATTGTTTTGAAAAAATAAGGTGGTAAAATGAACAAGGTTATTTTAATCGGAAGATTAACCAGAGATCCCGATCTGCGCAACGTGGGCAACAATATCCCCGTCTGCAGATTCAGTTTGGCAGTAGATCGTCCGTACCGTGCCAACAACGGTCAGGGCGACGTGACGGCGGACTTTTTCAATATCGTGGTGTGGCGTACCCAGGCGGAAAACTGCGCTCGATATTTGCAAAAGGGCAGTCAATGCGCCGTAACCGGCAGGATTGAAAACCGCTCTTACGATAAAGACGGCGAAAAACGCTATCTTACCGAAATAGTTGCCGAAAACGTAGAGTTTTTGAGCCGTGCGACCGGCAGTACCGCAGTCGGCGGGGCGGACGTAGACGAGTTTGGCAAGAGACAAGCGGTAGAGGACCTTAAACCGGTTGAAGACGCAGACGACGATTTGCCGTTTTAACTTTCACTAAAAAAAGGAGAATATTATGAGCGAGGAAAAAAAGGTCGCGCGTCCCGCACGCCGTCCGATGAAGAAAAAAGTTTGCGCTTTTTGCGTGGCTAAAAAAGAGTCCATCGATTATAAAGACGTAGCCACCCTCAAAAAATATATTACGGAAAAAGGCAAGATTTTGCCGAAACGTATGACGGGTACTTGCAGCAGACACCAGAGAGAGTTGGCTGTTGCGGTCAAGCGCGCAAGACAAATGGCATTGCTCCCCTATATCGGAGACTAATAAAAAAGAGAAACACCCCCTTTGTGAGGGTGTTTTTTTTGTTTCGTTTTGCGGATAAAATAAAAAACGATTTTTTGATTTACCCGTTGCGGAAAAGCGAGAGGCATGGTATAATTTTTTTATGAAGATTTTACATTGTGCGGATATACATCTCGAGAGCAGGCTCGGCGCATTGCCACACAACAAGGCTTTGTTGCGGCGCGACGAGATACTCGAGAGCTTTTGCAACCTCGTAAGGCAATCGCAAATCAACGGTTTCGGCGCGTTTGTCGTGGCGGGGGATTTGTTTGAAGGCGACGTCGTGTCGCCCTCCACCAAGGCGTCGTTGATATCGGCGTTTAAAGACAGCCCTGACGTCGATTTTCTTGTTCTTGCCGGCAATCACGACGAGGACGCTTTCGGCGACGATTTTTTGAGGCGTCTGCCGAGTAACGTTCATTTGCTCGGGCGTGACGGAATACAGGAGTTTATCAAGGACGGGGTATGTTTCGTTGCGGCGGACATGACCGAGACGGCAATGGCGGACGTGCAGGCGTATCCATGGCGGAGCGAGTACTACAACGTCTTTATTTGTCACGGCGATATCGGCAAGACGGGAGAATACGGAGCGATAGACCTCGACGGTTTTTACGATTTACCGGTGGACTACGTCGCGATGGGGCACATACATTCTTTTTACAAAGAAGGCGCGGGACGCGGTTTTGCCGCATACAGCGGTTGCCTCGAGCCGCGAGGGTACGACGAAACGGGACTGAAAGGATTTGTCCGTATAGATACCGACGTGTTGAACCGCGACGACAGCGTTTCTTTCGTCAGGTATGCCAAACGCGTCGCATGGCAGATTAAACTCGACGTTTCGGATTGCGCGGACAAAGCGGCGATAGCGGACAAGGCTCGGGCGGTGCTGGACGCGGGCGAAATAAGCGAATACGATATGGTTGAGTTTTATCTCGTCGGCGAAGTAGAAGAAGACTGCGTTTTTACCGAAATGCAGATAAAGAGTCGGTTGGAAGACCGCTTGTTTGACGTCAAGGTAAAGGACAAAACAAAAGTCAAGACGGATATCGAGGCGTTAAAAGTCACGCCGTCTATAAAAGCCGAGTTTTTAAGGCTTGCGGAAGAAATTTCCGACGAAGAAGAGCGCAATACCGTCGTAAGGTATGCGTTAAACGCCCTTGGCGGCGAGGAGATAGACGAGTTATGAGGTTGCTTTCGCTTTACGTCAGGAGTTTCGGTAAACTCCGCGATTTTTCTTACGAATTTACCGACGGATTTAACGAAATAACGGAAAACAACGGATTCGGCAAGACCACTCTGGCGGCTTTTATCAAGGCGATGTTTTACGGTTACGCCAACAACAAAAAAACGGACGTCGACCAAAACGATTTTAAACACTACCGCCCGTTAAACTCCACCGAAAAATTCGGCGGGTGGTTGCGTTTTGAACATTCGGGGCGCGAGTTTAGGGTTGAGAGATACTTTGGCTCGACGCAAAAAGAGCATACCTTTAAATTGATAGAAGAAAGCACGGGCAAAGTGTCGATGACCTATGAGGACGACAAAAAAGTATTGGGCGTCAGACTGTTCGGTATAGACGGGGACGCTTTCGAGAGATGTCTTTATTTGCCCCAACGCGCCGTTGCGGTAGAAAACAACGACAGTTTCGTCAGTCGCTTGTCCAATCTCGCCGAAAACACGACGGAAAAAAACAATTGCCAGAAAGCCTGCAAGGCTTTGAGCGATTTTTGCCGAAACTTTAAACTCATGCGGGGAGACGGAGGCGTTATCGGCGACCTCGAGCGTAAAAAAGAAGAAAAACAACGATTGTTGAAACAGAGTCACGACGCGGAGGCGACGATAGAAAGGCTCAATAAAAAGATTATTTTTGCCGCGCAGGAAATAGAAAAAGCCGACGTAAAAAGACAACGGGCAGAATCCGACCTTTCGCGCATCGAGGCGGAATTGGCGAAAGCGTCGTCGGCACCCATGGCAATGAGAATAGAAAGCCAATTGAAAGATAAAGAGCGGGAATACCGCTCGCTTAAAGAGCGCGCGGCAAGTATAAAGAGTCCCGTCGCGCCTCAACGCCCCACCCCGTCCCCGACGGTTTCGCTTGTCGGGCGTATGGGTATCGGTTGGTTGGTACTCGCCGTCGTTTTGGCTGTGGCGGGTATTGCGACGACCTTTTTCGTTCCGTTTGTCGGATTGCCGATGCTTGCGGCGGGTATTGTCGTTGCGATATGGCGTTTGGCAAAAGCCGACAGAGAGAAAAAGGCGGCGGAAGCACGAATAAAAGAAAACGAACGCGCGTACGAAATCGCGCGGGAGGCTTTCGACCGCGAGTGCGCCGAGGTAAACGCATCGCGCGTCGATATAGAAGGACGACTGGCGGCGATAGAAATGGCGAAAAAGGATCTTTCCGAACAACTGGCGGCAATCGCGCCTGACGGGGTAAAGACGTTGACCGACCGTTATGACCGACTCACCGTGGAAAGAGAAAACGACAAGGGCTTTATCAAGCGTCTTGCGGCGGAAATAGAAAGCAATAAAACGCAATTGGCGGAAGCGCGCAGAGAACTGTCTTTGCGCTCCGAGACTTTCGTTTTGCCGAGCGACGTCGAGGGTGAAATCGAGCGTATCGACGAGGATTTGGCTCGCGCGCGGCACAAGTACGAGTGCGCTAAAAAGGCGGGGGAACTGTTGCTGAAAGCCAAAGAAAATCTTACGGAGTCCTATTTGCCGCGCCTAAACGAAGCGTTTGTAAAAAACCTTTCCGCGCTGAGCGACGGGGTGTTGACTACGGCGACGGTCGATGCTTCTTTCGACGTAAAGATACAGCAAGAGGGGCGTTTGACCGAGACGGGGTATTTGTCTACGGGCTACCGCGAGATTTGCAATTTTGCTTTGAGACTTGCGCTCATGCAGTGCATTTACGGAAACGATTTGCCTTTTGTCGTGCTGGACGATCCTTTTGTCAATTACGACGGCCGCAACTTTTCTCTCGCGAAAAAAATGCTGACGGAACTTTCAAAAAATACGCAAGTAATATATCTGACCTGCAGAGAGAGATAAAAATATCTTAAACAAAAATAAAAAACGCACCCCGTGAGCGTTAAATACTCTCGGGAGTGCGTTTTGTTTTGTCGAAAAACGGGACACGGGTATCGGCGACGTTTGTCAGACCTTTAATCCTGCGTTATACGCCCGAACAACGGCGTCGGTGTTTTTTATTTCGCCTTTTTCATACGCGCCCGTGCCGTAAATAACACCTTTTTCTACCGCGCCTTCTACGCAATCGGCGTACCCGCGCATACAGGCAATCGTGGTTTCCGCCGCCGCTCTGTCGGTATCCGCGCATGTGGCGATATAATAAAACTCTTTGTTTTTTACCTCGAGCCAGCGAGCAACCGTCCGGTCGATGACGGCTTTTAACTGGGCGTCGATTGAATAAAAATACACCGGGCTGGACAACACGAGGACGTCGGCGGCGATTATTTTGTCGAGGATTTGCGCCATGTCGTCTTTAAAAGCACATTCTCCCCCGTGGTCGCGGCAGTAGTAACAGCCGATACAGCAGTGGACGTCTTTTTCGGCAACGCGAATTTTTTCGACCTCGTTTCCGCTTTCTCTTGCTCCGCGCGCAAACTCGTCGCACAGGATATCCGAGTTGCCGTCTTTGCGCGGACTACCGGATAAAATCAACACTTTTTTCATTTACATACTCCTTCGATACGTTTAACCGTCGTGCGAGGCGGCACGGGCGGTTGTAGGGTTTAATGCGCTATATTCCGTTGACGCTAAACGTGTTGACGTCGTCCCAGTTGCGACGAATAACTATCTTTACCGACAGGTCGGTGTTGTTGAAAACTATCGACCACTGAGTGTTGCTCGTTATTTCGGTTTCGCTCGGGGTTTGCGACGACGCTTTTAACGCGTCCCATGCCGTGGTTTCGGTATGATTTCCTTCTTGTTGACTAAGGATTGTTTTGACGGCGTCGTAGCGTTCTTTTCCGTGGCCGTACATGTCGTTGCGTTGATTGGGCAATACTTTGTCGGCGTAAATAGTGTAAAAGTTGGTTACGACGTCGACGGGGGTGGCGACGAGCTCCCTCGTCGGGCTTAAACAGTCCCACTCGACGACTCTGCCGTCGCCCGAGGCGTCGTTGATATAAAAGTGATAGTCCTTGCCGGAGGATGCCATCATGTCATACCCCTTGAGGATGTCTATTGCTTCCTGAGTGGTGGCGGCCCTGTCGAGGACGAGACGTATTGCCATAGTCGTAAATATAGTGGCTTTTCCCGTATCCTGATGGACGGGAGTGCTGTCAACGACGAGTACGGCTATGGATACTCCTTTTTCGTTCATGCCGTCAAGGCAAATAAAGGGAGCTGTCAAAGATGACAGTTTTTTCTTGATGCTTGCCTGCGGATCGTTTGCGGATACGTTGTCAAGTGCGGCAAAGGCTATGGATTTGTAACCTTTTTTCGGCGAGCAGTAAACGAGCATTGACGAAGTATTCTTTTTAAAATCGTAGTTGCGCCCCATGAGTTTGACTCCGTCGGTCGTCGTCATGTTGAAGGCAGTACAACCGAAAGAAGGGGCTTTGATGGACACGGGCAACAGCGGTAACGCCTCTTTGATTATTGCGTCAAACATGTCCTGATCGTCGTCTATGCCGTAATCGATGACGTCGTCGAGGTCGTAATCGTACTTGACCTCCATCGTGTAGAGATTAAAGCCGTCTTCGTACGACGTCACTTTGGTAATGCTCGATAAAGTGCTCAGACGGGACGCATATATGCCCAAAAATACAAGTACGGCGGAAAGCAACAATCCGAACAGCACTAAGAGAGACCAAACAATGGTTTTTTTGACTTTAGATGACATAATTTCCTCCTTTTTTTGCGACGGACGCGTTTTTTCGTTTGTCGTCGCGGTTACGATATATTATATTTATTTTTTATCTTTTGTCAACGTTTTTTCTTTTTTTAAAACAGAAGTCGATTTCGCCGTCGGTCAAAGACGACGGAGCAACGGCGTTGTCGGCAGGCAAAGGTTGAGCAAGGTTGAGCAGAGTTGCTTTTTTTTGAAAAAAAACCACCGACTCGGGGTTGTCGCCGATGCGGTGGTTTATCTTTAAATTAAGTTAACCTTTTTTCCAGTAGTCCGTGTATTTAAGCAAGTACGTCGCGTTTTGGGCATTGTCGGTCAGCGTGAGTTTGTAGCCGCTCGTGGCGGTGGAATAACTTGCCACAAACCAACCGTCGGGGCTTTTAAACTCGGCGCTCGTCAATGCGGAGCAATAAGCGAACGCGTTTTTGCCTATTGACGTTACCGCCGTGCCTATCGTCACCGTCGTGAGACTCGAGCAACTGTAGAAGGCGTAGTCGCCGATACTCGTTACTTTGTCCGGTATGACTATTTCTTTTAGCGACGAACAACTGTTGAAGGCAGAACCGCCTATCGTCGTTACGTTTGCGCCTATCGTTACTTCGGCGAGTTCGCTACAACCGGAAAACGCTTTTTCGCCTATCGTCTTGACGCCGCTGCCTATCGTTACTTTGGTAATCGCCGTACGCCTGTAAAACGCGTTGTCTTCTATCGCGGTGACTTCGTCGGGGATGGTTACTGCTCCTTTGAGTGCCGTAGGGGCGTGTACTATCTTGGTTTTTGCCTTGTTGTACAATACTCCGTCTACGCTGCAAAAAGCGGTATTGTCGGCGTGTACCGATACGCTTTCGAGTGCGACGCAATCGTCTATGGCACCGCTGCCTATGGTTTTTACGGTAGCGGAAACGGTTACCGTCTTTAATCCGAGACATTGCGAAAACAGTCGCATGGGGACGTTAACGACGCCGTCGCCTATCGTCGCGGCGGTGAGGTTGGAACAACCGGAAAACGCGGGAGCGGAGTAAGAACCGGCGGTGCTTACCGATACCGCGCACCACTCGACGGAAACTAAATTTTTGCAATAACCGAAAGTTTCTTCTCCGACCTTGGTTACGCCGGAACCGACTTTTACGCTCGTAATGCTCGCGCAGCTAAAGAAAGCGTACGCGCTTATTTCCGTAACGTCGTCGGGAATGACGAGGTTGTTGACCAGCGTGCCGCCGACGTACAAATTGCCGCTGTCGTACAAAGGATTTGCGTAACGGTCGGCAAATTTAACGGCACACCATTGAGAGATGCTGCCGACGTATATCGATACGCCGCAACCTCCGCCTATTGCGTTACTGTTCAGCTTTGCCAAGCCGGAACCTATCACTACCTTTTTGAGGACGTCGCAACCGGCAAACGCGCCTTCTCCTATTTCCGTCACGCTGTCGGGAATAGTTATTTCCTGCATGGCGGTAGTACTTCCGTAAAAAGCGTAGGCAGGCAAACTCGTTACGTTTTCGCCGATGTTTATCGTCGTCAATGCCGTACACACTCTAAACGCGGGCTTGGTTTTTGTCCCCGCATAGGTGCAAGCCGTTGCGTTCCAATTGACGGTTGTCAACGCGGAGCAGCGGATAAATGCAGAATCAGGCAGATAAACGACGTTGACGCCGACGTTGACGGTAGTGAGGGCGGTGAGCTCGTCCATTACGGTGTCGGAAATCGAAGATTTGCAGTTGATTGCGTTCCATGTGATGGTCGTCAACGAATTTGACCATGCAAACGGATTGTGCATGATATCCGTGACGCCTTCGGGAATAACGACTTCCGTAATGCCGACACTTGCGAAAGCCTGCGTGGCAATAGTCTTGACGCCTTTACCTATCGTCAGAGTCTTTGCCGACGAGCAGCCGGAAAACGCTTCCATCTCTATCGTCTCGACGTTGTCGGGAATGATTATTTCCGTCAACGCCGTACCGGCAAACGCGCCGCGGGTGATAGTCGTTAAACCTTTGGGGATAGTAATCGCCGTCAGTTTAGTGCAATCGTAAAAGGCGTATTGTTTTATCTCCGTGATTGCATCGTGGAGATTGACGGTGGTCAGGTTTTTACATTCCCAAAAAGCCCTTTCTCCGATACTCGTTACGCTGTCGGGGAGTTTTACGCTCTTGATGTTTTCGTGGGATTTAAAGCCGCTGTCCGCTATTGTCGTTACCGGCAGATTTTGCCAGGTAGACGGTATCACGACGTCGGAGTCAGAGCAAGAACCTATGGAAACGGAATAATACTTGCCGTCGTCGCTCAGAGTAAAGACAAGCCCTTGAGAGTAGAGTTTGTCGCCGCAACGACTGCATTTGCCGTTTACGTAGTCGTGACCGCCTTTGACGGTGAGGTCGCTTAACTCTGCCTTGTTTTGGTCAAAGTATTTGCCGCAGACAGAGCAGGTGTAGTGACCTTTCGTACCGTCGCTTTCGCAGGTTGCGTCGACGGCGTTTATCCATTCGCCGTAAACGTGACCGCCTTTGACGGTGAGGTCGCTTAACTCTGTTTTG
>CAZTCB010000006.1:0-48905 GCA_964612455.1 uncultured Subdoligranulum sp.
ATCAGTGAAGGAAAAAACGTTTTCTGAAATAGCAGGATTGATGAGGTGACCAAAGATGAAAAACGAAAAAATCCAGATCCAAATGTGACCCATCCGATTGCAGGATATGACAAAGAAATATAGTTTTAACCCTTACCGATACGGCTAAAGACTTGATTGCCGACGGAGAAAACGCCCAGACGTCTTTCGGTAAAATCATTTTAAACGGGTTTAGCGAAACCGAAAAAGAATTATGCCGAAAAATGTTTTTCAAAATGTGCGAAAACGCCGACTCGGCTTTAAAGAACCCTATCGCAAAACAGCAGTTGCTTTAAAGAGAGATTTTTTATGGAAATATTTATAAAAATTTTAGTTTGTTTTTTGGCAGGTGCCGGCGCAGGCATAGGCACGGGATTTGCGGGTATGAGCGCCGCGGCAATCATCGGTCCCATGTTAATCACTTTTTTAGACGTCCCCGCTTATCAGGCGGTGGGCATCGGTCTTGCAAGCGACGTACTCGCCAGTGCGGTCAGCGCATGGACGTTTAAAAAGAATAAAAATCTGGACGTAAAAAACAGTCTCGTACTATTGATTACGGTCATCGTAGTGACGGTCATCGGCAGTTACGTCGCCACTTTTTTGCCGGAACAAACAATGAGCGGCGCAATGCAGATTGCTTTGATTATCATCGGGCTTAAATTTATAATAAAGCCTGTCAAGACCACGAAAGAACAAATGCTGACCGTCGACAAAAAACAAAGGATAATAAAATCCATAATCGGCGGCATTGCAATCGGTCTCATATGCGGAATGGTCGGTGCCGGCGGAGGAATGATGCTTTTGCTGGTGCTTACGAGTTTTCTCGGCTACGAGATGCACATGGCTGTCGGAACGAGCGTATTCATCATGACATTTACCGCCCTGACGGGCAGCATAAGTCACTTTGCTATGGGCGAAATGCCGGATTTGCTTTGTCTGGGGCTTTGCGTGCTGTTTACATTAATCTGGGCGCGCATTGCCGCCGTGATAGCAAATAAAGCAAGCGCAAAGACGCTTAATCGCGTCGTCGGCATAGTCATGATAGTTACGAGCGTAGTGATACTTTGCGTCAATTATCTAATATAAACGGCTCTTTTTTAACGTCGTTTAATATTGAAAAAGAGTTGACAAAACCGTTTTAATATAATACAATGTAACAAATTGAATATATAATATATAAGTAATACTGCCACCGGGTAGTTAGTGCGAAAGCATTCGTTGCATGTCGTCAGGTCTTTGCAGACATGCACTCGAGTGCTTTATTTTTTTGTCGCAAATCCCCTGTCGCGGTATTTAAACGGAGGTAACATGAAAAAATTTATCGGATATTTTTCCGCTCTCGAAAAAACGCTCTGGCTCGTTTCGGTCGTCATGATAGTCGTGTCTTTTTTTCTGTTTGACGGCAGTAGTCCGCTGACTCTCGCTGCGTCCTTGGTGGGCGTAACTTCTCTCATATTTAACGCAAAAGGCAATCCTGCGGGACAAGCACTCATGATAGCGTTCAGTATTCTTTACGGAATAATCTCGTTTTCCGTCGCTTATTACGGCGAAATGCTTACTTACGTCGGTATGACGATGCCTATGGCAATATTTTCGCTCGTATCATGGCTAAAAAACCCCTACAACGGCAAAAAAAGTCAAGTAAAAATCAATTCTTTAAGCGGCAAAGAAGTATTACTCATGTGCCTCGCGGCAATAGCGGTGACGGCGGGGTTTTACTTTATCCTCGATTATTTCGACACCGCCAACATCATACCGAGTACTATATCCGTCACCACGAGTTTCGTCGCGGTATACCTTACGTTTCGCCGCAGCCCTTTTTTCGCGCTCGGATACGCCGCCAACGACGTCGTTCTGCTCGTACTTTGGATATCCGCGAGCGTAGAAAACGTCAGGTACGTTTCCACCGTGATTTGTTTCGTCGCGTTTCTCTTTAACGACCTTTACGGGTTTATTTGCTGGCAAAAAACAAAAAAATTGCAGGCCGCTAACGACCTCGTCGCGGAAAAAACAGTATGAAAACGACTAAAATTTTGCGCTTAATTAGTATTTATTCTTTAACAAAATCTTTCTCGGAGTAAAATCCTTTACAGACGATAAAAAAGACACCTTTACGGTGTCTTTTTTAAGGAGAGAAACACAAACCGATTGGTTCATCTTGATTACGGCTTTGGAAGGTTAAAGCCGTAAAAGAAAAAAACTTAATCGTGGATTGTGCAAATAAAAGTCGTTGAACGTTTAATTAACACATATGGAGGAAAATTCGTTCAATCTCGATACGAAGAGTATAAAGCGAAAAGATTGAAACAAAATTAAAAAAGCATTGTTTTTTGTTTTTATTTTTTCGGTTTAGCGGTTTTCAACGAAACAACAAAAGCAACTTTCCCTTCACGGCAACTCACTTTGATTTTTCCGCCGTGAGAGGTGACTATCGCTTTCGCTATGGCAAGCCCCAATCCGTAGTGACCGTTGTTGTCGTGAGAGTCGTCGACGCGATAAAATCTCTCGAATATATTGCGCCTCGTGATTACTCCCATCGCTTTTCCGTCGTTGATGACCGAAAACCTCACCGAGCGCCGCCCTCTCGCAACCACAAGTTCTATATCGTCACCCGTGGCGTACTGAATGGCGTTGGTAACGAGAATGGATACGAGCTGTTTGAGTTGAGCGGAATTGCCCCTGACAAAAACGCCTTGCTCTATGCTCGTCTTTATCGTCAGGTTTTTTTCATACGCTACGACTTCGAGAGGCAACACCTCGCCTTCGGTCAGGCGACTGAAATCCAATACTTCTTTGGGCATATTTACCTTTTCTGTACGAGCAAGGATAAGGAGCTGTCGCACGAGCTCGTTAAGACGTTCGTTTTCGTACCTGATGTTGGACAACCATTTGTTTTCGCCTATCTCGCGCAACAGCATATCCGCATTGACGTTGATTGCCGATATCGGCGTCTTTAACTCATGTCCCGCGTCTGACACAAACTGCTTTTGTTTTTTATAGTTTTCTTCTACGGGGCGGACTATAGCATGGGCGATAAAACATGCGAGCACGCCGAAAGCCCCCAACGCGACGCACCCGAAAATCACCGTAAATTTAGTAAAAATGCCGAGCATGTTTTCAAAAACGGTATTATCCATAAAAATCACAAGGGAATAATCGCCCTTTTGCGAAACGACGTAAAAAAAGTCGTCTACTTTCCCTTCGTTTGTGACCGACGTAGTGAGGACGTCTTTCGCTTTTTCCGCCAACTCGCGGTCGGAATAAAGTTTGTCGTTGTTTTCTATTCGCACCTCTTTGCCGTACGAATCAAACGCCACCGCGTAAAAAGTAGAAAGCAAAAAATCCGGACTCCCGGAGAAAGAACCGCCCACATTGTTGCCGCCGGCTGACGCATCGGGAAAAATCTCGTAACTGCGTGCGTAAGCGTTGAGCATGTTGTAGCTCCTCTTGGCAACTATACGATAACTCACGACGTAAATGGCAAAAAGAGCACCGATAAATATCGCAAACAACAGTGCCATTATCGTTATTACGATTTTTATCCTCGTACGTTTAAACATTTTCGTACCTCAACTCGTACCCCACGCCGCGCACGGACTTGATTGCCGTCTTAGAGCCTATAAAGTTGAGTTTTTTTCGCGTAAAGGACATATACGCCTCGACGTTGTTGTACTCGGCGTCGCACTCGTATCCCCACACTTTTTCCGCAAGTTGCTCTCGGGTAAGTATTTGTTTTTGATTGCTGATAAGATACTCGAGGATATGATACTCTTTTTTACCGAGGCGGATACTCTGTCCCGTGGCGGTGCAATTTAAATTGAACGTATTGGGATCGAGCACGATATCGCCGTAAGACAGCGTGTTGTCGGGCGAAGATATATTGCGACGAGTCAACGCGCGCACGCGCGCCAACAACTCTTTGGTATCGAAAGGCTTGGTAAGATAGTCGTCGGCACCGCTGTCCAGCCCCTCTACCTTGTCGTCGACGTCGCTCTTGGCGGTCAACATCAACACGGGTGTGCGAATCCCCTTTTTTCTTATTCGTCTGACTATCTCGAAACCGCTGTATACGGGCAACATGACGTCCAACACGAGCAAATCGTAAATATCGCCCTCCGACGCGTACAATCCGCTCTCGCCGTCGAAATAACAGTCCACTTCGTATTTTTCAAACCGAAAAATCTCGCAGATTGCCTGCGCCATTCGTTTTTCGTCCTCAACCAATAAAATCCTCATTTTAACCTCGATTTTGCTATATTATCGTAAAACAAAATTGAAAATGTATTGAATTAAGCAAACAGCGTCGATTTTTGACCTTTTTGCCCCCAAAAAGACAAAGCAGCCGAAAAAAATCGACTGCTTGCTGTCAAAAACTAACTCACAAAGACGTTTTTACGCGTATGACCGTAGTCAAAGGCATACCCTTGCGCTTGGCGCGATGCGGCTTGCCTTTGCTCATACGGGACTCTATCGGCATGTCCTCCGTATTGACGACGAGCATGCACGACGGATCGACGAGTACGACGTCGTATGGCTCTCTTACCGTATCGGCAAACATTACTTTGCTACCCGTGTCGTCGCTAAAGTTTAAAAGTTTGACGCCTTTGCGATATCTCGTCATACGGTCGATATCGCACGCAAGGACGCGTTTCATGTATCCTCTGTCGGTTACCACCACTATCTCTCCCTCGAGAGTGATTTGACCGGCAAACACCACGAAATCGTCATCGTCAAGCATTATTCCCCTCACTCCGCCGGACACCCTGCCCTGCTCGGGGACTTCGTCAGGGAGAAAAGCGATACACATGCCTCCCGCCGTCGCCATAAAAATCTTGAGGTCGTCGTCGTTACGCAACGCTTCCATTCCGATTAGACGGTCGTCGTCCTTAAGTTTGATTGCTCCGAACGACGACTTGAGCAATCCGTACTCGGCCCAATCGGTAAGCTTGACCATGCCCTGTCTGGTATAAAACAACAGTTTTCCCTCGGGGAGTTTGCCCGAGTAAGCAAAAACCGCAACGGGTTTTTCGTCTTTCGCATCGGGGAAAAACTCGTTTAATCGTACCCCGTCCTCGCGATATTTGGTATCTTTGAGTTTATCCGCCGTCGTCTGATAACAGTTGCCCGTATCGGTAAAGAACAAAACCTTATCTTTACCCGTAGCGGCAACCAACGCGACGTGCAGGTTGCTCGGCGCAGAGTGCTCGCCTATTTCTTTGTCCGACATAGAAAAGTTTTTAGCGGGGATACGCTTTATCGTACCTACGGCGGTAATACCGATAACGTAGTTTTCCGTCACTTTTTCGTCCTCTATATCCCTGACCTTGATTTCGTCCTCGGATTTGACGATTTCGGTACGACGCTCGGTACGATAGCGACGTTTAACTTCGACGAGCTCTTGTTTCAACAAATCGTCCAAAACTTTTTTGTCGCTGACTATAAGGGTGTACCTTTCTATATCTTTTTTCAACGCCGCGAGTTCTTCCTCGAGTTTTTTAACCTCGAGACGAGTCAACCTTGCAAGTTTTAACTCGAGAATGGCGTCGGCTTGAGCGTCGGAAAGTTTAAAACGCTCCTTGAGTCCGTTGCGAGCCTCGGCGGTAGACGAAGATCTCTTTATTATCGCAACCACTTCGTCGATATTTGCAACTGCGACTATCAAGCCCTCGAGTATATGCGCGCGTTCTTTTGCCTTTTTTAGTTGATATTTGGTACGATTTAACACGACCTTGCGTTGATAGTCGGTGTAGTACGAAACGATATCGAGCAATCCCATCTGTCTGGGTTTGCCGTCCGCTATCGCTACCATATTGATACCGAAAGTGCATTGAAGATTGGTTTGTTTGTACAGCTCCGCAAGGACTTTTTCGACGTTGCCGTCTTTTTTCAATTTAATGACGGCACGCGTGCCTTCTTTGTCCGATTCGTCGACTATATCCTGAATAAACGCAAGAGGTCCGTCTTTTTTTGCCTCTTTGGCGGCAAGGATTTTCGTAAGTAAATCGGCTTTGTTGACCTGATAAGGCAACTCGGTGACGACTATATTCTTTTTGTCGCCGCCCGCGTCCTCGGTGTGAATCCTCGCCCTCATCGTGATTTTACCGCGTCCCGTTTCGTACGCTTGCACGAGTTCGTTGGCTACGACGTAACCGCCCGTCGGAAAATCCGGTCCCTTGATGATTTTCATCATTTCGGCAAGGGTTATATGTTTGTTGTCTATATACGCAACGACTCCGTCTATCGCCTCGCCCATGTTGTGCGGGGGAATGTTGGTGGCAAGCCCTACCGCTATACCCATTGCTCCGTTTACGAGCAGATTGGGAAAGCGTCCCGGTAGCATATCGGGTTCCATGAGTTTATCGTCGTAGTTTCGGCTCCACTTGACGGTATCCATATCGAGGTCGCGCAACAACTCCAGTGCCAAAGGCGTCATTCGCGCTTCGGTATAACGCATTGCCGCCGCGCCGTCGCCGTCTACGCTGCCGAAGTTGCCCTGTCCGTCGACGAGACACTCGCGCATATTAAACGGCTGAGCAAGTCTGACCATGGCATCGTAAACCGACGTATCGCCGTGAGGGTGATACTTGGCAAGACAATCGCCTACCACAGCCGCACTCTTTCTATACGGTTTGTCGGGAGTGAGTCCGAGATTGTTCATCGTAAAAAGTATGCGCCTCTGAACGGGTTTTAGCCCGTCTTCTACACGGGGCAAAGCTCTGTCGAGTATAACGTACTCCGCGTAAGGCATCATGCTGTCATGTAAGACTTCTTCCATATTGCGAACGATGAGATTGCTACCGTCCGGCAATTTTGAATATTCCTGAGTAGAAAACTCCATTTGTTTCATCGACAGACCTCCTCCTATACGTACTCGTTAAAGACCTTGTCGGAGTCTTTGTTAAAGTCCGCGTTGGTAATAATATAGGCTTTTCGCGCGTCTATCGCGTCGCCCATAAGCGTCGTAAGCAACCTCTCCGCCTCTGCCGCGTCCTCAACGGTCACTCTCATGAGCGTGCGCGTGGCGGGGTTCATCGTAGTTTCCCAGAGTTGTTCGGGATTCATCTCACCGAGACCTTTGTACCTTTGCAACGAATATCCCTTGCCTACTTCGTTGATACAGTCGGGCAATTGCGCGTCGTCGTAAGCATACAAAACTTTATCTTTTTTCCACACCTTGTACAGCGGGGGCATACCGATATAAACATGCCCCTCCACCAACAACTCTTTCATATACCGATAAAAGAAGGTCAGCAAAATACACCTTATATGCGCGCCGTCCTGGTCGGCATCGGACAAAATAATCACTTTGTTGTACCTCAGCGAAGATATATCGAACTCTTCGCCGACACCCGTATCGAGTGCCGAGATGATACTCCTGAATTCTTCGTTGGCAAGAACCTGATCGATACGTTTTTTTTCAACGTTGAGCGGTTTGCCCCGCAAAGGCAGTATACCTTGATACTTGCGGCTGCGCGCTTGTTTTGCACTGCCGCCGGCAGAGTCGCCCTCTACGATAAACAACTCGTTTTTGTCATACTCCTTAGAAGTACAACTGCTCAGTTTTCCGATGAGATTGGCGTTGGAAATCGTATTTTTCTGGCGCGTTATTTCTTTTGCTTTACGCGCCGCTTCTCTCACCCGTGCCGCCGCAATCGCCTTGCCGACGAGGTCTTCGCCGACGCCGATATTCTTTTTTAAAAACTCCGTCAGTCCTTGCTGAGTCAAAGACTCGACCGCCGACTTTGCCTCTACGTTGCCGAGTTTCGTCTTGGTCTGACCTTCAAACTGAACGTTGGTCATCTTGACCGACAGCACGGCGGTCATACCCTCTCTGAAATCCTCTCCGAGGAGATTCGGCTCTTTATCCTTGAGCAACTTGCGTTCTCTCGCAAAGTCGTTGAACACTTTTGTTATCGCCGACTTAAATCCGGTCTCATGGGTACCTCCCTCGGGGGTGGGAATGTTGTTGACGTAACTGAACATGTTTTCGGTATAGCCGTTTGTCATCTGAATGGCAAACTCTATAAACACGCTGCCGTTGTCCCCTTTAAAGTAGACAGGCTTGTTCATCGTCGTTTTGTTTTCGTTGAGGTACTTGACAAAATCGGACAACCCGCCGTCGTAAGTATACTCCTCGTGCAGTACGTTGCCTTCTTCGTCCGTACCTCGCATGTCGGTCAGGATAAAAGTAATCCCCTTATTTAAAAAGGCAAGCTCCTTCACTCTTTTGTTTATGGTTTCGTAGTTAAACGTGTTTTCGCCAAAAACCTCGTCGTCGGGCAAAAAAGTAACGGTCGTGCCGGCGTGCTCTTTGCACTTGTCGGAAACGCACCTCAGGTGGTCCACGGGGACGCCGCTCTTAACGCTGCCCGTCGATGTGTCATGGTATGAGTGAAAACTCATCTCGTATTTTTTGCCGCCTCTTACGACGGTGACGTTGAGCCATTTGGACAAAGCGTTGGTCACGCTTGCGCCCACGCCGTGCAGACCGCCGCTAAAACCGTAGTTTTTATTATTAAACTTTCCGCCCGCGTGGAGTTGAGTATAGACCACCTCTACGCCGCTGACTTTAAGCTGAGGATGGATATCGACGGGGATACCCCTGCCGTTGTCGCTGACGGTCACACTGCCGTCGGTGTTGACGGTAATCTCTATTCGGTCGGCAAAACCGTTGGCTGCCTCGTCGACGGCATTGTCCACTATCTCCCAAAGGATATGGTGCAGCCCCTTTATGCCCGTAGTACCTATATACATACCGGGGCGCAGTCTGACGGCGTCCAACCCCTCGAGTACCTGTATATCACCGGCATCGTAACGTTCTTGTGCCATTGTTTACCTCCGTTTTTGTCTTTTTTTGGCAAAACACCAATTATTTTTTTATTATAACACACCCTCAACCGAAATGCAATAAATATTTATACGCTTTTTAGCCGTTTTTTTCGCGTTAACTTGTTACAAAACAAACTTGCTGAATAAATATATTATTTTCGGTATATTATTCACAATCAAAAATCACATGGCTTTTCGTTTGCTTTTTTTTGGTATTCGGTGTACAATACGACCGTAAGAGGTCAAACTTTAATATGGAAAGAAAATTTAAAAACTACCTTAACCTGTTTTGGACATGGTTTAAAATAGGCATCTGTACTTTCGGCGGCGGGTACGCGATGATAGCGCTCATTCAGGAAAAACTCGTAGAGGATAAAAAATGGACGACGGACGAAGAACTGTCAAAAATCATCGCCATTGCAGAGTCCACCCCGGGACCTATTGCAATAAACAGCGCAACATATATCGGCTACAAACTACTCGGAGTATTGGGGAGCGTATGCGCGACTTTCGGAGTCGTGTTGCCGAGTTTTATCGTTATCTTCGTAATAAGCTTGTTTTTTGACAATCTGTTGCAATATACCGTGGTGGCAAACGCGTTTAAAGGTATACAAGCCGCGGTAGCAGCGTTGATACTCATCGCGGGTTTTCGTATGTTTAACAAGTCTAAAAAAGATTTTCTGTGTATCGCGGTATTTACCGTCGCGCTGGCTGCAACCGTCGCAATAGAAGTATTTGACGTCAATTTTTCTTCATTGTTTTTGATTATCGCGGGTGCCGTAGTCGGGCTGTTTTCCGTACTGTTGCCGCGAAAGAGTATTGACGCGTCCGTCTCTACCGACGAAAAAGAACCGAAAGAACTGTCAAAAAACGACGACGTTGACGAAAAGGAGGCAAATCGATGATTTATCTGCAACTCTTTTGGACGTTTTTTAAAATAGGCTTGTTTACTTTCGGCGGCGGATACGCCATGATACCTCTCATATCTCAGGAAGTCGTCGGGATAGGCTGGTTAACGGAGTCTCAACTCGTCAACTATATCGGTATCAGCGAGGCGACGCCCGGTCCGTTTGCCATCAACATCGCCACTTTCGTCGGTACGGCGCAAGGCGGTTTTTTGGGTGCCGTGTGCTCGACTCTCGGCGTCGTGTTACCGAGCTTTATCATCATTTTGCTCGTTGCAAGCATTTTTAAACGTTTTGAGCAAAACAAATACGTCAAAGGCGCACTGCGGGGAATCAATCCCGTCGTATACGCCCTCATTATAGGCACGGGAGCCATGCTCGTCGTAAAAAACTTTTGGACAAACGCTTTCGATTTTTCGGCGGCACCGACCTTTGACTACATCTCCGTCATTATCGCGGTTGCTGTCATAGCGGGTAGTATCCTGTACAAAAAACTCAGCGGAAAAAAACTTTCGGCAATCGTCATCATACTGTTTGGGGCGATATCGGGTATCCTGCTGTATTCTTTTTAACCGAAGTTAAAAACGACCACCCTAAAAAACAATCGAAAACTTTTTAAACAAAAGACGCTCGTCATTCGGGAAAAACCGTTTTACAAGCGTCTTTTTATTGTTTCAAAGATTCGTTTTTTACTACCTTATTTTGCTACCCGCGTGCTGATTTCTCCGCTGTCGAGATAAAGAACGCCGCTGTCGGTCAAAACTCTCAATCGAAAGTCTTTTTCTACTCCTGCAAGTACCCCGTCCCCCGTCGTTTCGCCGTTTTTTAAAATATCCACTCTTTGTCCGACGAAAGCCAGCCGACGCGAGTACTCGTCGTATAGTTTTTGTTCGTCGGGATTTTCGACAAGGGCAAAGAAATTGCAAACGACCTCCGCCACCAATTCGTTGACGTCGACGTCCCCTTCTTTGGCTATGCAATCCGCTATATGCGCTATACTTTCGTCAAACCCGTCGCGAGGTTTAGTCGTATTTATACCGATTCCGACGACTACCGCACTAAACGCGTTTTTTGCGGTATCGTATACGCTTTCGGCTAAGATGCCGCAAACTTTTTTTCCGCCGACGAGGATATCGTTTACCCACTTGATATTGCACTTGTTTTCGGTAAGTTTTTCTATCGCGCGACACACTGCGACAGCTGCGACAACGGTAAGATTGACGATGTTCAATTGCGCCCCGTCAGGCTTTAAAAGCATACTGAAATACACTCCGCTCCTGCTCGGAGAAAAAAACTTTCTGCCGTATCTGCCTACGCCGTCCGTCTGGGCGGACGCAACCAAAACGTATCTGTCGCTTAACTCGGCGGCGTTGGCCTTGAGTATTTTGTTGGTGGAAGTGACGCTTGCGCGCGTTTCCGCTTTCACGCCGTACTTGCGGCATGCCTCGGTTATATATTTTGCATCGAGTCGTTTATCTTGCATACGATAAAACTACCATTTTTTTTTCAAAAAGTCAACGGCAATAAAAAAATACACTAAAAAAAAACGCCAAAAACGCCGCAAAAACAATAAAAAACGGCACGTCCGAGACGTGCCGCAACACACTATTTGTTAGTCGTTTTTTCGTTGACTTTTGCCATAAACTTGTCGTTGTTGATAATAAAGCGTTCATGCACGCCTTCGCCTATGAGTCCCGCCTCGTCAAAAGCCTTAACCTCAAAAACGAGCCGACGGCGGTCGATTTCTACAAGTTTAGCCACGCACGTCACCGTCATGCCGACGGGAGTTGCCGAAACGTGTTTTACGTTTACCGACGTACCGACCGTACCGCACCCCTCGTCGAGATACGGCTGAACGCAAAAATTTGCCGTGTTTTCCATCAATCCTATCATGCACGGCGTGGCATATACCGGCAAAATACCGCTACCGAAGTTGTCGGCGGTCACTTTGTCATCGACGATTATTTTTTGCTCTAAACTCAAACCTACAGTTAACATTTTTTACCTCTTTGTTTTTTTATTATGTTAACAGACGTATCGGTTTTTGTCAATTCTTTTTTAGTCCCTTTGCCAAACGCCTCAGTTTTTTATATTTGTTTTTCGTTGCCACTCCGCCGCGCAGGTGACGTTCGCTCAGATTGATATCTATTTTTTTTCTAACCGCCTCGAAACGTATTTCGTCCACCAGCCTGAGTCTTTCGCTCATATCTTTGTGGGCGGTGGACTTGGACACCGCAAAAATTTTTGCCGCAAAACGCAACGTACACCCCGTCGCAGTTATATAATCCGCCATATCCGTCACCCTTTTTACTATATACTCCTTCATGTTTAGTTTCCCTCCAAAAAAACTCGAGTATATATTTGTATGGAAAAAAGAGGTTTAAAATGACAAAAAACGCCGATAATAACCTTCGGAGGATATTTAAAATGAAACTTTCTGACAGTTTAACCTTAACCAACCTTGCCATTGCCTTTGCCGACAAATGTCAGGACAATGCAAAATACCTGTTTTTAATGCAACAAGCACGGGACGAAGGTTATCTGAACGTAGCGTCCGTATGTGAGCAGCACGCAAAAGAGCAACTGGCGCACGCAAAAATTTTCTTTGATTTTTTAACCGACGACGGCAAAGACTGCCTGCCCGACGTAGAAATACGCGCGGGTTTTCCGTTTAAAAGCGGGACGCTGCCACAGGTTATCAAAATGACTGCGGGGGACCACCTGTCGCGAGCAACCGTCATCTACCCGAATTTTGCTCAGATCGCCAAAGAAGAAGGTTTTGCCGACGTTTCAAAAAAATTTAAACTCATAGCCGAAATAGACCGTCGCCATTACCTCGTATTGGAGCAACTCTATGCGAAAATCGAAAAATCGGCGTTGTACGACGGACCGAAAGACACGGTGTGGCAATGCTCGGTTTGCGGACACACCGACACGGGGCAAACCGCTTGGCAAACATGCCCCGTCTGCAACGCTCCGCAGGGCAACGTGACGATTCCTATCGAGTTTTAATAAAACTCAATTAAAACGTCTGCCTGTACCGTATGACGCAACCGTTGTTTACCGCAATGTTGCCGTTTATTGCCGCCATATCGAACAAAACAAAAAAAGACGACTCTTATTTTCGATTAGTCGTCTTATTTTAATTGTAATATTTAGTCCTTGCGGAGTTCCGCCTTGATGCGTCTGACGCCGCTACTGCTCGACTGTTCTTTCGTAATAACAAACTTGCCGAGGTCGCCCGTATTGGTAGCGTGAGGTCCGCCGCACATTTCCATAGAAACGTCGCCTATCGTGTAGACCTTTACGATATCGCCGTACTTGTCTCCGAACAGACCGATTGCGCCGCGATTGCGGGCTTGTTCTATCGGTAACTCCTCGCAAACGACGGGGATTTTTCTTTCTATTGCTTCGTTTACGAGTTTTTCGGTTTCTTTTATTTCGTCGGGCGTCATCGGGCGATGGAAAGAAAAGTCAAAACGAAGTCTCTCGGGGTTGATATTGCTACCCTTTTGTGCTACCTCGTCACCGAGTACCCGTCTCAACGCCGCTTGCAACAAGTGCGTAGCCGTATGCAGATGAGTCGTCGCCTCGCTGCTATCCGCAAGTCCGCCTTTAAAGCGCTGACCGCTGGCGTCGTGACTGAGTTTTTGGTGTTCCGCAAAACAGGTTGCAAAACCCTGTTCGTCGACTTTAAGACCTTTTTCCCGAGCAAATTCAACCGTCATCTCGAGGGGAAAACCGTACGTATCGTACAGCTTAAACGCAGTCGCTCCGTCAATGACGCCACC
This sequence comes from uncultured Subdoligranulum sp., assembly GCA_964612455.1. Classification (GTDB taxonomy): domain Bacteria; phylum Bacillota; class Clostridia; order Christensenellales; family CAG-314; genus SFEB01. The sequence goes on from CAZTCB010000006.1 coordinate 13,544, forward strand.
GTCGAGTTTGCTAACTACTCTGTTGAATTCTTTTTCGCCGCCTACGAGGGTATGTAAAAACTTTTCTTCCTCTTTGTCGAGTTCGGTCATTATCTTGTCGTGATTGCGCACGAGTTCGGCGTAAACGTCCTCGTACACGCCGACGTACACCTCTGCCAACTTTGTCAAATCGCCTTTATTAAGTCCGATTTGATTGCCGAAGCGGACGGCGCGACGAATAAGACGGCGCAAAACGTAGCCCTGGTCGACGTTGCTCGGTACTATACCGAGGTCGTCGCCGATAAGAAACACCGCGCTGCGGACATGGTCTGCGACTATACGCATTGCGCGAGTCGTTTTTTCGTCCTCGCCGTACTTTTTGCCGCTTAGCTCTTCTATCTTTTCTATCGCGGGTTTAAAGACGTCGGTTTCGTACACCGACTTAAAACCGTTGAGAACGCAAACAGTACGCTCAAGCCCCATACCCGTGTCTACGTTTTTTTGCGTCAACGGGAGATAAGTACCGTCGGACTGCTTGTTAAACTGCATAAAAACGTTGTTCCAAATCTCTATATACTTGCCGCAATCGCACGCGGGACTGCAATCGTCGCAACATTTATCTTTACCCGTGTCCCAAAATATTTCGGTATCGGCACCACATGGACCGGTAGCCCCCGCTATCCACCAATTGTTCTTTTTGGGAAGGAAAAATATATGGTCTTCCGCAATGCCGCACTCGCGCCACACGCGTGCGCTTTCTTCGTCGCGGGCACAGTCGCAGTCCCCTGCAAATACCGAAACGGCAAGGCGGTCTTTGTCCAACCCGAGATACTCGGGACTCGTCAAAAACTCGTAACTCCACTTTATCGACTGCTCCTTAAAATAATCGCCGAGCGACCAGTTGCCGAGCATTTCAAAAAAAGTGCAGTGGCTGTTGTCGCCGACTTCGTCTATATCCCCCGTGCGGATACACTTTTGAACGTCGGTCAATCGCTTGCCGTCGGGGTGAGACTGCCCCATAAGGTAAGGAATAAGCGGATGCATGCCTGCCGTGGTAAACAACACGGAAGGATCGTTTTCGGGAATAAGGCTGGCGCTCCTGATGACCGAATGTCCTCTCTCTTTAAAAAAGTTCAAAAAAGCGTTACGCAGGTTTTTGCTGTTTATTTCTTTCATATTTTTCCTCTTTATTAAAAATCGTTTGTTTGCAATATTTTGCAATTATTTTATCAATTTGTTTTATCACTTGTTAAAGCTGTCTTTTAGCCCGACTATTTCGTTGAATACAAAGTCGTCCGGGCGCGAGTTTTTATCCACGACGAAATAACCTGCACGCATAAACTGAAAACGGGCACCCACGGGTGCGGATTTAAGGCTACTTTCCGCCACGGCGGACACTTTACGCATGCTGTCGGGGTTAAGGCGAAGGGTAAAATCCGTAACGCCGTCTACGACGGGCAACAGCAAATTTGAAATTTTTCTTACCGTAACGCGGAGGTTGTCGGCGGCGTCAACCCATTGCACGACGCCTTTGACTTTTAACCCCGATTGATCGTTACCGCTCTTGCTCTCGGGAAGATAACTGCACCTGACGAGGGTGACTTTTCCGCTTTCGTCGGTTTCGTATCCGTCGCACTTTATAATGTACGCGCCTTTGAGTCTGACGTACCCGTCCGGCTTGAGACGATGATATTTTGGCGGGGGCGTGACCTCGAAATCACTCCTTTCGATAAAAATTTCGTTGCTGAACCGCACCTGTCTGAAAGTCGGATCCTCGGCATTGGGATTGTTTTCGACGGACAGCGTTTCACTGCCTTGGTAATTGGTAATCACTACCTTTAAGGGATCAAAAACGACCATCGCTCTGTCTGCGGTACGATTGAGATTGTCGCGCACACATGCCTCGAGGTAACTCTGCTCTATCTCGCTGTTGGCTTTCGCTACGCCTACGCGCTCGCAAAAATCGCGAACCGCCTCGGCGGGATAACCGCGACGGCGAATACCGCACAAAGTCGGCATACGAGGATCGTCCCAACCGTCAACAAAACCGTCTTCTACAAGTTTTTTCAAAAAACGTTTACTCATCACCGTGTCGGTGACGTTGAGACGGGCAAATTCTATCTGTCTGGGTTTTGCCGCAAAGTCGCAGTTGGCAACTACCCAATCGTACAAGGGGCGGTGATCCTCAAACTCAAGCGTGCAGAGGCTGTGAGTAATACCCTCTATCGCGTCCTCGATAGGATGCGCAAAGTCATACATGGGATAGATACACCATTTGTCGCCCGTGTTGTGATGAGTGGCATGAACGATGCGATATATAACGGGATCTCGCATGTTGAGGTTGGGGCTAGCCATATCTATCTTTGCACGCAAGACTTTTTCACCGTCGGCATATTTGCCCTCTTTCATTTCCGTAAAAAGTCTGAGATTTTCTTCTACGCCACGGTCGCGATAAGGGCTGTTTAAGCCCGCTTGTGTCAACGTGCCGCGCGTATCCTTTATTTCGTCGGCGGTGAGGTCACAGACGTACGCCAAACCTTTTTTAATAAGAAGGACGGCGCAATCGTACATTTTGTCGAAATAATCGCTGGCAAACAACACCTTGTCCCACTTAAATCCGAGCCACGCTATGTCCTCTTTGATACTTTCTACGTACTCCTCGTCCTCTTTGACGGGGTTGGTGTCGTCAAAACGGAGATTGCATTTGCCGCGATACTTTTCTTTTACGCCAAAGTTAATGCACAGGCTCTTGGCGTGTCCTATATGCAGGTATCCGTTCGGCTCGGGCGGAAAACGCGTAACCGTCTCGCTGATTTTTCCCGAGGCGATGTCCTCGTCTATGATTTCTTCTATAAAGTTTTTTGAACCGTCACGCGTCTCGATGACCGTTTTACTTTCTTCCATACTTTCCTCTTAATATCGTAGTGTTAAAACTTGGTTTTTAGTTTTTAAATCTGCCGTCGGCAGGCAACTCTAAGACTCGTCGGCGGGTAAAGTATCCTGCACCGCGTCGGTATCAGCGGGCGGAGCACTCGGCAACGGCGCGTCGTCCGCCATCTCCTGTATTGCCTCACGGGCATCGTCATCGGCGCTCTTTTTGACGCCAACGTCGTCTTTCGCGACGGGAACGGGGGTTTTGTCATCAAAGAAGTGAACGAGTCTGCCAACCCACAACAACGGGATATCGCCCGTCTCGCCGTTACGGTTTTTAGCAACTATGAGTTCCAACGGCATTGCGTCTTGATCCTCCGCATCGGGGGATTTGTTGATAAACAGTACCATATCGGCGTCCTGCTCGATAGCTCCCGATTCTCTGAGGTCGCTCAACATCGGTTTGCGGTCTTTGTCGCGCTCAAAAAGACGGTTCATCTGACTGAGGGCGATAACGGGTACCTGTAGCTCTTTCGCCATTATTTTTAAATTTCTCGTAATATTGCTGACGTCCTGCTGTCTGTTTTCGCTCTTTTCGTCACCCTGCATCAACTGCAGGTAATCGACAACTACAAGGTCGAGACCTTGTCTTGCTTTAAGGTTGCGGCACTTTGACATTATTTTGGCGGGAGTATTCAAGCTGCTGTCGTCGATAAAAACGTTTAGCCCCGATACCGCGTCGGACGCGGCAACGAGTTTTTTTAAATCGTCGGCAACCAGCCTTTCGCTACCAGTGACTTTACTCATGCTAACGTTGGCAATGCCGCACATCAATCTTTGTACTATCTGAATACGCGGCATTTCAAGCGAAAAAATCGCACAAGTGTGTCCCCTTTGAGCGGCGTACTCCACTATGTTGAGCGCGAAACTGCTTTTTCCGCAACCGGGACGAGCGGCAAGTATAAGTAAATCGCCGGGGTGTAAACCGTTGGTAAGTTTGTCAAATCTCTTAAACCCGGTCTTTATGCCGCTAAACGAGTCGGGATCTTTGTACAGTTTGTCGCAACGCGCGATAAACTCCCTTATCGTGTCGGAAATCTGAGACAAGTCGCTACCTTGATTTTTTTGCCCGACGTCAAAAATCGCTTTTTCGGCGGCGGATATCATTTTGGTCTTGTCGTCGGCTTGTTTCAATCCGCCGATGATACCCGTGCATGCCCGTGCAATCCTGCGTTTCGCGCTCTCGCGCGTGACGATATCGAGATACCCCGAAAAATTTGCCGCCGTAGGTACGCCCGTCGCCAAAGCGGTGAGATAATCTATACCGCCCACCGAGTCCATCTCGGCGTTTCGCTCCAGCTCGTCGGCAAGAACCACAAAATCGAGTTTTTTGTTTTTGGCGGCGATACTCTGCATTGCTTTAAAAATCGTCTTGTGCGCAGGAGAATAAAAGTCGTCCTCCGTCAAATCCATCGCTATATCGTTGGCGACGTTTTCGTCCAGCAGGGCGCAAGCGAGCAAAGACTGCTCGGCGTCCAGATTGAAATAGGACATAGTCATCGCAACGGACGGATTGACGGACGTTTTTCCGTTGTTTGGTTTGTTTGCCATAGTAAACTCTCCGAAAATAAACAAACTCTGCCTTTTAGTTTTTTATCAATTTATTATATAATAAAAGAGCGTTTTTTTCAAGCACTTTAATAAAGTTGTGCGAGCTTTTTTAAAAAAATATTTGTTACTCTCGTTCTTTGCTACCCGTAACCATCAATCTATCCGTTGCTGCATATTCGTTAGTCCGAATGAGTCTGCTGCGTACTTTTTTGCCGTTTTCGTAATAATCGAGCCATCCTTGGCTTTTTAACCCTGTTTTTCCTTCGCTGACGACGACCGTCTGGTCTTTAAAAGTGACCAGATGCGAATAACTCCCGTCGTCAATCACCGTTTTTGTCTTAAACGGAACGATTTCGGTTATTTCGCTCCTACGTACGACCTGATACTCCTTTTTAATTCCGTATATTTCCACGCGGGCAACGCCGTTTTTTACCCCTGCAGCGATATAAATATCGCTACCCGTGTCGTTTAAAAACACGAGATCCGCCCCCGCATCGCTCACCATTGCGTCAAAACTCGGCATTACGTAACTACTGCGCAAAGAATGTTGACAAACCGTCTTTACCGTCACTCCGCCGAGCAACAACGCGTTGTACAACGTAGTGCTCGCCTGACAAACACCGCCGCCGACTCCGTCGACATACTTTCCGTTGACGAGCACTTTTGCAATCTCGAAACCCCTGTCTGCCGTACGCTTGCCGACGGTTGCGTTAAAACTCACCCGTTCGCCGTCTTTTACGATTTTTCCGTTAAAAAAGTTCAATGCGAGAGCAATGTTGTTTTTCCTCTTTTTAGTACTGCCGCCACAGTCTGTTTCAAACTCACTGCGTTTTTCGGTCGAGTTTAACGCCTCCGCAAGGCTCAGGTCTGGCAAAACGTTTTCGGTCGGTAGTTTCATTGAAATGACGTTTTTTGCCTCGTAAAAACCGCGTACAACCTCGTCGTAAATTTTTTCGACATCTACGCGTACGCCTTCTTTTTCGGCAGTATAGGCAAATTTTTCTTTGCCATCGGGATTGAAGGTTATCTTTGCGTCAACCGCCGCGCTGTTGACCTCGTCGCAAATTTCGTCGACAAAATTTTTAAATCCCGGCAAGACGTAACACACGCACTGTCCGCGCGTTAAGCCTTTTGCCTCGTTTTCCGACACCCACCTTCCTTTCGTTTCCGGCGAGCGATATACTACCCTTTTTGACGTTTCGTCAGATGAAAATCCGCTTACGTTGTCTGCCAATCTATAGACGTAATCGCGATTGCCATAGCGCAGTTTTACCGCGATATCCCACGGATAAACCACCGATGACCGTACCCCGTCCGCCTTTTTTGACGAAAAAACGATAAAATCCGCCGCCGAAGCTTTACCGATAAAAAATGCAAAAAAAACGATAAAAAAAACGCTCGTCAGTCCAACGAGCGTAAAAAAATATTTACTTTTTTTCATACGACCTCCGTTATTTGTCAATCAACGAAAGGATAAGGTCTGCCGTCGCCGTCGGCGGAACGTAAAAGGTACCGATGGGTACTCCGTATTTTTCACTGTGAAAATCGCTGCCTCCGAATACGCCGAGCCTGTACCTTTCGGCAAGGTATAGATAAAAATCACGCTCCATCATAGTATGCGAAAAATAACACGCCTCTATACCGTCCAACCCGAAATCGACGAGTTGACGGACGAAAACCTCTGTTTTTACGGTATTTTTTCTTAGTTTTGCAGGATGCGCCAATACGGCAATACCGCCGTAATCTTTGGCTATACGTACGGCTTGTTTGGTTGTCAGTCGACGCGACGTAACGTACGCCTGCCCGTCGGGACCGAGAAACCTCGCAAACGCGTCGGGCACGGACGAACAAATCCCTTGTCGAACGAGTTCGAGCGCAATATGGCTCCTTCCGACGACATGACCGTCGTTTTCTTTTTTTATTCTTTCGTAATCGACGACGATGCCGAGTTCCTTAAGTTTGTCGACGAGGATGCGATTGCGACTCTCCCGCATGTCTCTGACGTTGTCTAACTCCGTCCTGAGCCGACCGTCGGTCAAATCCACCCCGTACGCCAACATATGCACTTCCGTCGCTCCGTCAAAAGCCGAAAGTTCTATACCGCCGAGTACCTTCAGTCGCGTCGTCTCGGCGGCAAGACGCGCCTCCTCTATGCCGTCGGCATTGTCATGGTCGGTAATCGCGATAACGTCAAGACTGCTGTCGGCGCATCTTTTTACTATTTCCGTCGGCGTCAACGCGCCATCCGAAAAAACGCTATGTATATGTAAATCGCACTTCATATTTTTATTATACTACAAATTTACCGAAAACAAAGTATTTTTTTTGCAGATAATATCAATAATTTAAAAAAAACGCAAAAAGGCAAAACTTTTCGGTTTTTTGTCGTTAATTCGTTTGTATTTTTGACTTAATCGTGGTAAAATTGCTATCGGTTAAAGTTATAGAAAGGAGTTGTATTGTTTTATGGAATACTCTAAAGAAGTAAGAGAAATGTGTTACGTAAAAAAAGGTTGTGATCACGGCCCCGCGCCTATCCCAGAGGAAGGCAAATGGGTGTGCGCGAAAGAAATCAAAGATATCAGCGGTCTTTCTCACGGTATCGGCGCATGCGCTCCTCAACAAGGTGCCTGTAAGCTCACGCTCAATATCAAAGACGGCATCATCAAAGAGGCGTTGGTGGAAACAATCGGTTGCAGCGGCATGACTCACTCTGCGGCAATGGCAGCCGAAATCTTGCCGGGAAAAACTCTGTTGGAGGCGTTAAACACCGACCTCGTATGCGACGCAATCAACGTTGCGATGAGAGAGTTGTTTTTACAAATAGTTTACGGTCGCACCCAATCCGCTTTTTCCGACGCGGGTTTGCCCGTCGGTAGCGGTCTCGAGGATCTCGGCAAAGGTTTGCGCAGTCAGATAGGCACGATGTACGCCACCGAAGAAAAAGGCGCGCGTTATCTCGAAACGGCTGAAGGCTATATCACCAGATTGGCACTCGAGCAAGGCGAAATCATCGGGTACGAGTTTGTCCATATCGGCAAATTGATGCAATACGTCGCCGACGGCATGGACGGCAACGAAGCGTTAAAAAAAGCAACCGGACGTTACGGCAGATTTGACGAGGCGGAAGAATACATCGTGCCTCGCAAACAATAAGAAGGAGGAGACGATATGGAAATAAAATTTGAAGGTTTGGATCGCAGAATAGAAAAAATCAATAGAGAATTGCCCGTTTACGGTATTAAAGACCTTGCCGAAGCAAAACAGATTTGCGACGACAACGGTATCAACGTCAACGACGTCATCAAAGACATTCAACCTATCGCCTTTGACAACGCTGTGTGGGCATATATTGCGGGTACTGCCATCGCGCTTAAAAAACAAGCCAAGACGGCTTCGCAGGCGGCTGAGTGTATCGGTATCGGTTTGCAGATGTTTTGCGTGCCCGGTAGTGTGGCGGAACAACGCAAGGTCGGCATCGGTCACGGGAACCTTGCCGCAATGCTCCTCGACGACAAAACCGAGTGCTTTGCTTTCGTTGCGGGACACGAGAGTTTTGCTGCCGCGGAAGGCGCAATCGGTCTTTGCAAAATGGCAAATAAAGTGCGCAAAACGCCGCTACGCGTTATTCTCAACGGTCTCGGCAAAGACGCGGCGTATATCATCAGCCGCATCAACGGTTTTACCTACGTCAAGACGGACTACGACTACGCAAGCGGCGAGTTAAAGATAGTAGAAGAACGCTCATTCAGTAAAGGCGAGCGCTCAAAAGTAAGGTGCTACGGTGCCAACGACGTCAACGAAGGCGTTGCCATCATGATTAAAGAAAACGTCGATGCGGGCATTACCGGCAACAGCACTAACCCGACGAGATTTCAGCATCCTGTCGCGGGCACCTATAAAAAATGGTGCAACGAAAACGGAAAGAAATACTTTTCCGTTGCGTCGGGCGGCGGCACGGGACGTACCCTCCACCCCGACAACGTTGCGGCAGGTCCGGCGTCGTACGGTTTGACAGACACTATGGGACGTATGCACGGCGACGCTCAATTTGCCGGCAGCAGTTCCGTACCGGCTCACGTCGACATGATGGGTTTCATCGGCATGGGCAACAATCCTATGGTCGGCGCTACGGTCACTTGCGCGGTCGCGGTGGAAGAAGCGTTGCACAATATTTAGACAGATTGTTAAATAAATTTTTACCAAAAAAAAGGGTATCTTTTTTCTCGAAAGATACCCTTTTTTGTTTTGGCAATTTTTTTAGTCTGTTCTCCGCCGCGTTTCACGGTATTTATTTAAAGTACGTTTATCTTTGCGTTGACGGCGTTTTTAAGAATAAACCACGAGATAACGGCTGTTAAAAACTCCGCGATGGGAAAAGTCCACCACACCACGTCAGCCGCGGCGGGCGAAAGAGTAAACAAATACGCAATAGGAAAGACGAATATCACAAGTCTGAACAGTGCCGTCAAAAACGGTTTAAAGGCGTATCCGAGCGCCTGAAGAACGCCCTGCACCGCAACCGTAAACCCCATAAAAACGTATCCCGTCGACGCTATGCGCGTTGCTTTTTCGCAAACGTCTATGAGGTCTTGGGCAGAGCCGCCCGACAATGCAAACAACTGCGACAGCGGCTTGGCGATGACTTCAAACAAAACCGTTATCGTCGCCGTGACGATTAACGTATCGACGACGCCGCACTTGACGCAATACCGCGAACGCTCCCTGTCTTTCATACCGTAATTAAACGAAAGCACGGTAATAATCGTATTTGACAATCCGAAACAAGCAAACAGGGCTATCTGTTGAATTTTATAGTATATGCCGAAAGCGCCGACGAGTATCGTCGAATCCACGTCGGAAAAACCCAATATGACGTTCATGCCCGCCATCATGACGGAAAGCAATCCTTGCATGACGGCAGCGGAAACGCCTATGGAATATATCCCCTTTACGACGTTTTTGTCCGGCTTGATAAATCTGAGACTTGCGCTGACTTCTTTATTTTTGGCGTAATGAAAAAACATCGCTATCGCCAAAGACACGCACTGTCCCAATACCGTTGCCCATGCGGCGCCGCACACGCCCATGCCGAGAGGGAATATAAAAACGTAGTCAAACACTATATTGACGACTGCTCCCGCTATCTGAGCAATCGTAGAATACATGGTTTTGCCCGTTGACTGCAAAAACCTTTCGTAAACGGTAAAACCGATTGAACCGAAGGAAAGCGAAGAACATATCCTGAGGTACTGCGTACCCATCTCCGCCACCTGCGCGTTGTCGGTAAAAAGACAAATAAACCACTCCGCACCGAACAGTCCGAACAACAAAAACACCGCATAAATCGCCAAAGCCAAAAATATACCGTTGCCGACTATTTTGTTTGCTTTTTCTTCGTTTTTTTCGCCCAAACTTTTTGAAAGCAATGCGTTTAAACCGACACCCGTCCCTACTCCTATCGCGATAATCAAAATTTGCACGGGGAAAGCGTAAGTCAACGCCTCATTGGCAAGCGCACCCACGTCTTTGATATTGGTAACGAAAACGCTGTCCACCACGTTGTACAACGCCTGCAAAATCATCGAAACCATCATGGGTAAACCCATTTTCCAAAACAAGTTTTTCAACGGCTGCACCGCCATCTTGTTTTCTTTCGTCTCTTTCATAAACTCTCCTTTTTTGGCAAAAAACAAAAGCGCGTAAATCCGAAAATCAATCGGACTTACACGCTTTCGTTGCTCATTGACACGCGTATATTATATCAAATATTTTTTAAATTTTCAAGCAAAAAAAGCATTTTTTTACTCATCGGGATTTAGTAACGTTTCCGAAATAAATCGATAATAAAAGCACGCATATACGCGTGCTTTTAAATTGCTACTTAACTTTATCTTATTTTTTTGCTTTCGACGTAGTAGCGTTTTTCGGCAGCCTCGCCCATCGAGAAAGTTTTACGCGGGAAAGCACCGACTTTTAACACGTAGTCAAACAAATCGTTTTTATCAAGCGGCGGCAAAGTGATACCGACGGCGTTTTTCGCCTTGTCGACAACGCCCTTGAGGTCATCGAGACCATGTACATAATCCACCGAGGATTGCGGATGTGCCTTTAAATAAGCGTCAATATACTCCTGAACCTTACCGACGGCTACCGCTGCGTTTTTCGGAAGATTTATCTTTTCCTCACCCTTGTCGGCGGTGTAAATCAAACACTCGGCATCTCCACCGCAAACGGCTTTAAACCCGTCAAAAAAGTCTTTTTCGACGTTAAACACGGCACGATGGATAGGCTCGAAAACAAGCCCTTTATCGTGCAGGTTTTCTACCTCGACCAACGCAAAACGAGCGGGATGGGTATCCCATTGGTCCTGCGGGACGGATTTTTTGATTTCTTCCCAGCAAGCTTTCGCCGTAGCAAGGGAGTGATTGCCGTCACCCACTGCAAACTGCATTACCTCGTCGGCATTGCCGTAAAGGCGGGTGAGATAATCCTTGTCCATGAGTTTATCGAGTTTTTCAATCACCGCATCGGTATCGCTGATTTTATAACCGGTGACGTGACCGCCGTCCATATTGAGGTCAAAATCATAGAGTTTTTCCAGTTGGGCACGATTTTCGTACAGGTTTTCGATGATTTTTTGCTCTCTGTCGTCAATCAACAGCATGATATGGGGCAACTCGATGGGAGCGTTGATACGAATTTTTTTACGGGGAGGTATACGCTCTATTACCGTGCCTTCGGTAGCGCGAATGAGTGCGTGATCCTCTCTCACGAAACTATAAGCCTCGAGATCGACGGCAAGAATGAGCCCGAGTCTCCTCGGAGTCAAAGCAGTACTACGATCAACAAGCACCATACAATTGCCTATATCTCTCAAAATACCCTGATCGAGGTACTTTTTCATGTTGGCGTTGATGTTGTCGATAATGGGCTGATTATCCCTCGACAAAAAAGCCTCGGGAAAAATAACGTTGAGCGTACTCGGCGCGTCGCCTACAAACTCGGCGAGTTGTTGCCAGTACTCGGGCTGGCTGGTAAATTGGTCGCAAGCCACGACAGCCCATTTGGTCATATCCACTTTTTCATTCGGCATTAATACGTTGGGTGCCTTAATAATACTTTTCATTTTATCTCCTTGTATTTAGCGTCTTAAGACGAGTTGTTTCGTTTTTAAATTTAAGCAAACAGATATCCCATACAGAGCCAAAGCATCACGCCGCAGACTATGGCGAAAAACTTTATAAAAAAGTGCTCGACAAAAATGCGCTTTAAAGTCCATTTAAAACTTTTGCCGTTGTTTTGCTGTTTATTTCTATCCATTTTTATTCACCCCAAAAAGCTTTCTTCTCGCTGTCTTGCGTCAAGCCGTAACCGATTTTTAACACCTGCGTCAACGCGGCGGAATCGATATAGCGTTTGTAGTGTTTGTCGTACATTGCGGTAATGATACCCGACTCCTCCGAAACGACGATGCTGGTCAACGAAGGATGAGACTCGGTGAGTCCGAATGCGGCGCGGTGACGAGTGCCGAACTCTCTCGGCAACGTAGTATCCTGACTGAGCGGCAGATAACACCCCGCCGCTATAACTCTGTCGCCCTTTATTACAACGGCGCCGTCATGCAACGGAGACTTGGGGAAAAATATCGTTTCCAGCAGCTCGCTCGAAATTTTCGCGTTGAGACGCGTACCGCTCTCCACTATGTAGTCGTATATTTCGTCTTTTACAATGACTATGAGCGCACCCGTGTCTGTCTTGGACATGTTTTGACAAGCCTTGACTATCTGAGAAATATCGGCATCGATTTCCTCCTGACTCAGCACGTTGTGTTTGTTTTCGCCCGACAAAAAAGCCCCGTGTCCCTTGACGCCCGCTTTAAACAAGTCGCGGCGCAATTCGTTTCTGAAAAATACAAGATGAGCGACGAGTTGCAGTGCCAAAACAAAAATAACGAGTATTTGATAAAAAACCTTATCTTCTTCCGTCGCCAAAAAAGTCAGTCCGAACGCAACCAGCGTAACAAGTATACAAACGGTAGCGAAAAACTTGCTGTTGTGATTTGCCGAATAACAAAATACAAACATCAACACGCCGACCAACACAAGTATCTTTATCGTATCGGTAACGTAGTCGAAATTTGTAAATGAGTTTACTATATACTCTACGAAAGACATAAAATCTACCTCTTAATTATAATATAACAAAACACGTTCTTTTGCAAGTTTTTTTCGGCTAAATATTGCTTTTTATTTTTAAACAAAAAAAGACGCCCCTCGGGCGTCTTTTTTTTGTCTAATCAAATATTATTTCTTTCTGTTAAGATAATGAGTGTGCAACAACTCGTGAGCCTTGTGACCGTTGGGTTTGCCGAGGTACTCGTCGTACAGTTTGTTAACTTCGCTGTTTTCGTGACTCTTGCGCAACGAGGATTTTTTATCCATCGCATAGATTGCCTTTGCGCGGACCGCTTTAACGTCGACGTTGTTGATGACGTCGGCGGGTTGAACGGGTTGTCCGCCGCCGGTTACGCAGCCGCCCGGGCAGCACATAATCTCGATAAACACTACGTCGTCGAGTTTACCTGCTTTGAGTTGCTCCATGACGGTGTGAGCGTTTTCGATACCGTGAGCGATAAGAACCTTTACGGGTTTGCCGCCGAGTTCTACATTGGCTTGCTTGATACCCTTAGTCCCTCTTACCGCGGTAAAGTCGAGTTTCTCGAGAGGTTTGCCGTCAACGGTTTCTTTAACGGTACGCAAAGCCGCTTCCATAACGCCGCCGGTTACGCCAAAGATAAGACCTGCCGTCGAGCCTTCGCCCATGAGGTTGTCAAACTTATCTTCGCCGAGGCAAGGCAAATCGATGCCCGCGCGCTTTATCAAACGAGCAAGCTCTCTCGTCGTGAGGACGATATCTACGTCTTTGCCGTCTTTATAAGCGTTAATGTGCTCTCTCTGTATCTCCGTCTTCTTTGCTACGCAAGGCATTACGGATACGCAAACGATGTCTTTGGGAGCGATACCGTTCTTTTCGGCGTAATAAGACTTAACCAACGCGCCGTAAATCTGTTGCGGACTCTTGGTGGTCGACAGATGGTCGGTCAATTCGGGATAGTATTGTTCGATATAGTTAATCCAACCAGGGGAGCAACTGGTAATCATGGGGAGTTTGCCGCCGTTGTTGACGCGACCGAGCAACTCCGTGCCTTCTTCCATTATCGTGACGTCGGCAGTAAAGTTGACGTCAAATACTTTGTCAAAGCCGAGCATCTTGAGAGCGGAAACCATCTTGCCTTCTACGTTGGTGCCGATGGGATAACCGAACTCTTCGCCGATAGCCACTCTGACCGCGGGAGCGGTAGCAACCACGACGTGCTTGGTCTTGTCTCCGAGTGCCGCCAAAACGTCGTCGATATTGTCGCGTTCTCTCAACGCGCCGGTCGGGCAGACGGTAATGCATTGACCGCAAGCCACGCAGGGAACTTCGTTGAGCGAAAGCTCGTACGCACTGCCGATAGCGGTGTTAAACCCACGCTCGTTGGCACCGATAACGCTGACGTGTTGCAAGTTTTTGCAAGCCGCTACGCAGCGACGGCACAAAACGCACTTGCTGTTGTCTCTTACGAGATACGGCGTAACGTCTTCTTCAAAAGATTGCTTGATACCGTCGTAGTGATGCTCGTTGCAACCGAGCTCCTGCGAAAGTTGTTGAAGCTCGCACTTGCCGCTCTTAACGCAACTGTTGCAGCTGTTGTTGTGGTTGGAAAGCATCAATTCTACCGTAGTGCGGCGGCTGTCCAAAACTCTCTTGGAGTTGGTGTAAATCTCGGTACCTTCTCTCTCGATGGGATAAACGCAAGCCGCAACGAGACTGCGAGCACCGACGACTTCGCAAACGCACACGCGGCATGCGCCGATGGCGTTGATGTCTTTGAGATAGCAGAGAGTGGGTACTCTGATACCCACGCGTCTGCATGCTTCTAATATGGTAATACCTTTTTCAACCTGATATTCTTTACCGTTGATTTTTACATTAATTAAATCTGCCATTGTTTTATCCCCTTATTTCTTAGAAATTGCACCGAAACGGCAGTTTGCCAAGCACAGACCGCACTTGACGCACTTGGTGGTGTCAATCGTGTGAGCTTCTCTGACGTTACCGCTGATTGCATTGACCGGACAGTTGCGAGCGCACAAAGTGCAGCCTTTGCACTTGTCTGCGTCTATCTCAAAGTGCAACAACGCCTTGCAGACGCCTGCCGGGCAACGATGTTCTTTAATATGAGCTTCGTACTCTTCTCTAAAGTAACGGAGAGTAGAAAGAACGGGGTTGGGCGCCGTCTGACCGAGTCCGCAGAGAGAGTTGTCTTTGATATAGTAGCAAAGTTTTTCCATGTCGTCGAGATCCTGCATGGTTGCTTTGCCGCTCGTAATCTTGTTGAGGTACTCCAACAAACGCTTGTTGCCGATACGGCAAGGAGTGCATTTACCGCAGCTTTCGTCAACCGTAAACTCGAGGAAGAACTTTGCGATATCGACCATGCAGTTGTCTTCGTCCATGACGATGAGACCGCCGCTACCCATCATGCTGCCGATAGCGATGAGGTTGTCGTAGTCGATAGCAACGTCGAGGTGTTCTGCCGGGATACAGCCGCCGCTGGGACCGCCGGTTTGAGCAGCCTTAAACTTTTTGCCGTTGGGGATGCCGCCGCCGATTTCATATACGACCTCTCTGAGAGTCGTGCCCATCGGGACTTCGACAAGACCGGTATTGTTGATTTTGCCGCCCAAAGCAAATACTTTCGTACCCTTGGATTTTTCGGTACCCATGGACGCAAACCACTCCGGACCGTTGAGGAT
Organism: uncultured Subdoligranulum sp.; assembly: GCA_964612455.1. Classification (GTDB taxonomy): domain Bacteria; phylum Bacillota; class Clostridia; order Christensenellales; family CAG-314; genus SFEB01. The sequence goes on from CAZTCB010000006.1 coordinate 28,867, forward strand.
TATTTTGGTGATGTTTGCATAAGTCTCTACGTTGTTGAGGATAGTGGGTTTCTCAAACAAACCTTTGACCGCAGGGAACGGAGGACGGGGGTGAGGCTCGCCGCGCTTACCCTCGATGCTGGTCATGAGCGCGGTTTCTTCGCCGCAAACGAATGCGCCTGCGCCGAGACGAATCTCGAGGTTAAAGCTAAAGTCGGTGCCGAAAATGTGTCTGCCGAGCAAACCGTACTTTTTAGCCTGATCGATAGCTATCTGCAATCTTCTGACAGCGATAGGATACTCTGCTCTTATATAAACGTAACCCTGTTTGCTACCGATAGCGTAAGCCGCGATTGCCATTGCTTCGATTACGGCATGGGGATCGCCTTCGAGAACCGAACGGTCCATAAACGCACCGGGGTCTCCTTCGTCGGCGTTGCAGCAAACGTATTTAACGGGATTTTTGCTCGCGCGAGCAAATTTCCATTTCATACCGGTGGGGAAACCCGCGCCGCCGCGACCGCGCAAACCGCTCTTGAGGATTACGTCGATTACTTCTTCCGGAGTCATTTCGGTAAGTACTTTTGCCAACGCCTGATAGCCGTCTCTGCCTATGTACTCATCGATGTTTTCGGGATCGATAACGCCGCAGTTTTTAAGTGCGATTCTCACCTGCTTTTTCATAAAGTCGGTGTCGTTGAGCGACATTACTCTCTCACCGGTCTTTTCGTCCTCGACATGGAGCAGTCTGGTGACTATTCTGCCTTTAAGGATGTGCTCGGAAACAATCTCTTTGACGTCGCTGAGCTGAACGTGATTGTAGCACGCACCCTCGGGGTAAATGACGATGATGGGGCCGTTGGCGCAAAGACCGAAGCAACCCGTCATGATGACCTGAGCTTCTTTGTCAAGACCTTGCGCAACTAATTCTTTTTTAAGTTCGGCAACGATTTCTGCCGACTTGTTGGACGTACAACCGGTACCTCCGCAAACCAAAATATGTGATCTTATCATTTTGCTTCTCCCTTTGTTATTTAACTATATAATCCGTAACGGGTTGTTTATTGACGATATGGTCCACCACGACTTTAACCGCTTTTTCCGGCGTCATGCGGCAATACGTGACTTTTTCTTGTCCGGGTACAAACACCTCTACGATGGGCTCGTACTTGCACATGCCGATGCAACCCGTCTGACTCACGACGACGTTGTTAAGGTTGCGTTTTGCAACTTCTTCGACAAGAGCGTTCATTACCGGTCTTGCTCCGGCCGCGATACCGCACGTCGCCATGCCCACTACGATACGTATGGACTCGGCGTCTGCCGCCTTGCGGTCTTTGCTTTGTTTTTGCATTCTTTCTTTGATTGCATTGAGTTCTTGTAAAGACTTCATAATATTTGTTTTCCTCCGTTGGATTTTTTTATTCCGTTTTCAATATATTCTTTGAGAAAGGTTATCACTTCCGGGTTGGAAAGTGGGACGCCCCCCAATATATTTTTAACTTGGTCGGTATCAAACACAAATTCGTCTCCGTCGACGGAATAAGTGAATATATACCTCACGCTTTCTTTCGCCATGATAAGCAGCGCAAGCGTGTCTTGCAATCTGCCTAAAGGCATGCGATCTATACTGCCGAGGACGTATACCGCGGTGGTGGTCGTACCTTCGCCGGGCTTGGACTTTATTTCAAAACTCCCGCCCGTAGACTCGGCGCTGTCCTTAAACAGCGGAATCCCCAATCCGACCTTTCGCGTCGTCCGCGTCGTAGTAAACGGATCGGTCACTTTGCGTAAAAACTCTTCGCTCATGCCGCAACCGTTGTCTATGACGGACACCCTCAGTCTGTCAGACGCAGTGTCTATCCCGATATCTATCCTTATCTCCGTTGCGTTTGCCGTAACGGAGTTTTGCGCTATATCGAGGATATTTAAAGATATCTCTCTCATCTCGACTTCAACCTCTCTATCAACGCTCTCGCGCTCATTCTGTCGACGTCGAGATAAAACTCGTTTTTACAAAGGTCCTCCAGACAATGCGCGTCGCTGCTCCTGATGACGTTGTACCTCGACGCATACTCTTCATACGACTCCTCGTCGCACTCCGCCGACAACTCCACGCAAACAACGCCGAGATCGTCGGGTATCGCGCCGAGCACGGCAACCATACCGTTGCTTTCCCTGTCCACATGCGCGGGCACGGCTATGCCGCCGAGCGCGTCCACTTTCTTAAACAGCGAGTAAACGTCAAACTCCGTCGCAAGGTTCAACAGATACGGCTCCTCGTACAAAACGTTGTCGTACTCGTCCGTAACGAGTTGAGAATTGTAAAATTTTTTGTTAACTTCTATTTTCGGCAAACCGTCGTATATCTCGTCGGACAGCGCCTTTGCGCTCTCAAAGTCGGCAAACAGACACAAGACGTGCACGTCCTCCGCCGTAGTCACTTCTATCGCGGGGACGGCTACTATACCTTCTCGCCTGCATGCTTTTTCAAAAGCGGTAAAATTGAGGCAGGTATTGTGATCGGACAACGCCAGAATCTGCGTACCGGTCATAACGCTCAGATTGACGATATTGCAGACGGTATTGTCTACGTCTGCGCAAGCGCTCAACTGACCGTGCACGTGCAACTCAACCTTAACTTTCATCGTCGCCTTCTCTCGCTATCTTGCACGCAAGTTCAAACAACGAAAGCTCGCTGCCGAGCAGACACATGTTTTCTTGCGCGGCTTTGACTTTAAGATGCTCGTCGGGCAAAACCCCCTCGCACAAAACCGTGCAGGCAACGTCCGCCAACTTTGCCACCGCGCACACGTTTAAGTTGTTCATGATAGTCAACCAACAACTACCCTCGCCTGCTCTGCCCATTACCCAACTGAGCAAATCGCCGACGTAAAAACCCTCTATATCTCTGACCTCGCCTTCGTTAAAGACGGTCAGGGCATATTTTTCGGCAAATTCTTTAGTGGTCATGAGTCACTCCTTTTTTAGGTGAACGCATTTATCCAAACCGACGTCGCCGTTGACTACGTCTTCCGCAAAAACTCTGCAAGTAGGGCTACCGCACACGCCGCAGTCCCACCGCGGCAAACGCTTTAAGATATCCTCTATCCCCGACATTTTTTCCATCGCGACGGCAAAATCGTCGTCGAGTTTAAAGACGTCGTTAGCTTTCGGCTTGCTCTTTAAACAGTAAAAAGCCATAGGTTTGTCAAACTTGTCGGTAGTATTGGTTTTGTTAAGCATCACCGTCTTGCGGAGAGTGTGTATCTTGCTTTTTGCCACGAAAGTGTTTGTCACGTTGAGCAATCCGCCTACGCAACCGCCATGGCACGCGTACAACTCCGCAAAATCGAGATTGGTCAGTTTGTCGTCTTCTATCTCTTTGAGAACGCTGATTACGTTTTCGACTCCGTCGACGGCAAGCTGTTTGGTATTGGGAAAATTACTCGACTCTCCGCCGCTCGTGCACCACGCTATGCCCATATTGCTGGCTTTGACGTCCATCGTGCGCTCCACGTCGTTTTTGTCCACCGAGTTCAGCAACTTGCAGGTTTCTGCGACCGACAGCACTCCCGACAGCTCCTTTACCTCGCTGTACGTCCCTCCGTTGATAGCCTCCACCTTGGCGGGGCAGGGCGAAATGTAAAACACCCCGATATCCTCGTCGGACAGACCGCTTATCTCACGAGCCTCTTCTCTCGCGAGTTTGGCGGCGAGCAAAGCGGGCGGCAACAAGTCGACGAGATTGTCGACCAACGACGGAAAACGTTTTTGAATCAAATCCACGCAGGCGGGACAGTTGTTGTTTATTGCAGGCATACGTTCAAACTCCTGCATGACAAACCTCTCCCTCATGATGACGGCAAGCACGTCGCTTGCTCTCGCCACCTCGTACACATGGTCGAAACCGATGTTTCTGAGCGAATTCAGTACCAGCTGCGGACTGAAAATGTGCGGAAACTGTCCGTAAAGACAGGACGGCAACAGCGCGACTTTAAATTTGTAGTCGTTGAGTATCTCGTAGGTATCGTAACAGGCGTTGAGGGCGCGCGTAGGACAAACTTTGACACAATTACCGCAAAAAATGCATTTTTCGTAATCTATCGAAGCCTTTCCGTCTCTTACCCTTATTGCGCTTATCGGGCACTTTCGCATGCAATGCGTGCACCCTATGCATTTAGTGGTGTCAAGCGACACCGCCCTCAATCCTTTCATCAGACACCCGCAGATTAAGCGACTTTAAATTTCATCGTGATACACGTACCGACGCCCACTACGGAGTCGATGACCATGTCGTCGCTGTATTTTTTCATATTGGGCAAACCCATTCCTGCGCCAAAGCCGAGTTCCCTTATATCGCCCGACGCGGTAGAAAAGCCCTCTTTCATTGCCAACTCGACGTTTTCGATACCTTTGCCGGTATCTTTGAGCTCTACGACTATCTCGTCCTGACCGACCGTCACCGTAGCCACTCCTCCGTCGGCATGGATGACCATGTTGATTTCGCCTTCGTACATGGCTATAATGACGCGTCTCACGACGGCGTTGGACAAACCCATCTGTTTAAGACGCGCTTTCGTCTCCTGCGACGCCGAACCGGCATGTTCAAAATTTTTTCCGTCTACGTCAAACGTCCAAACGATGCTGTTCATTATCAGTCACCGCCGACCAGTCCTTTGCCGTAGAGTTTACCGCATGCGGTGTACATGCGTTCCTTCGTCGACATGAGGACGAGGTCGTTGTCCGCTGCGATTTGCAACGTTTTTTCGTCGGGAGTCTTTCCCCTGACGAAACAAATGCACTTCATATCCATCATGAGCGCGGTACGGACCACCTGAGGATTAACGAGACCGGTCAGCAATACCGATTGGTCCTTGACGTAAGCCAATACGTCGGACATCATATCGCTGCCGCAAGCCGAATTTATTTCGGTATCTATCAAGTCCTCGCCGCAAAGAATATCCGCCGATAAAATCTCGGAAATTTCCCTGATAGTCATAATTAGTTTTTATATTTGTTAACGATACCCTCGACCTGAGCGACCGTTACCTTTCCGTATACTTCGCCGTTGACGGTCAACACTGGAGCAAGACCGCAGCAACCTATGCAACGAGTCGCTTCGATTGAAAACTTGCCGTCGGGCGTGATTTCGCCCTCGTTGATGCCGAGGACTTGTTTAAGTTTGTCCATGACGTCGCCGCTGCCTTTGACGTAGCAAGCGGTACCGAGACAAACAGCAACGTTGTATTCCCCCTTGGGATAAAGGCTGAATTGCGAATAGAAAGTAGCTACTCCGTATACTTCCTCGACGGATACGTCGAGACCTTCCGCGATACGCGTGACGACCTCTATCGGTAGATAACCGTAAATTTCCTGTGCTTTTTGCAGGACGGGCATGACGGCGCCCCTAACGTGCTTGTGTTGCTCGATGACTTTGTCCAGCTGTTTGCGTTGTTCTTCTGTTTCCTTAAAAGGAATTTGGCAAATTTTACTCATTTTGTTCTCCTGTAAAAAATTTTCCGACTAAAATCGATGTCCTGCGACACCATATCAATTATATTAAATTTTATTTCATTCGTCAACCGAATTTTGATATTTTGGCAGATATTTTTATGCGTAAAATGCATAAAAATCATAGAAAAATACTTGGAATTGCTCGATTTGAGCCGAAATTAATGCATAAAATTCATAGTAATTTACTTGGAATTTCCGTACTTGTCGCACAAAAAAGACTTTTTTACCGCGCCGCAAATTTAAAAAAAAGAAAAACGTCCGATTTTCTATTGCATTTTTTTTCGTATAGAGTATAATATCTTCGGAGGGAAAAACATGCTCGACGTTTTAATCAACTGCCACAGCAGTATAAAAATAGAAAATTTTTACTTTGACCCTTATCGCATCGAGGAGGCTGTCCACGACGCAAGCATAGTATTTATCACCCACTCTCATTACGACCATTTTTCGCCCGAGGACGTTAAAGCGGTATCCAACGCCGATACTAAATTTGTAGTCACTCCCGACTGCGTCAGCGGACTCGTAGCCGCCGGCGTCGCTCCGTCAAAAATCACGACGGTAAAACCCGGTGCATCGCTCTCCGTCAACGGCGTCCGCATAGAAACGTTTTCCGCTTTCAACGAGAATAAACCTTTTCACCCCCGCTCCAAAAACTGGGTGGGCTACGTCGTCACGATAGGCAAAAAACGTTGTTGCGTCATAGGCGACGGCGACCTCCACGAAGACCTCGTAAAGATTAAATGCGATTATCTTTTCGTGCCAATAGGCGGCACGTACACTATGGACGCCGCTCAGGCGGCTCAACTCGCCAATCTTATCGCGCCCGAATTGACAATCCCCACCCACTACGGCACGCTCGTCGGCGGCAAGGAAGATGAAAACGCTTTTATCGCCCGCATCAAAGTGCCTTATCGGATACTGATTAAAAATCCGAAAAACGATAGCAACGGCTAAAGCCGATTAAAAAACAACGTTAAACGAAAAGACCGACAAAGAGAACTCTCTCGTCGGTCTTTTTTATTCCGTTTTACGTTTAAATTTTTACTTTTCTATTTACCCGTCCTGCCTTTATTGTCGTGCAAAACTTTTGACTGAATATCCTCGTCGGTATTGCGGAAACCGTTTCCCACAACCTCTTTTACCGTATAGACGGTAGCAAACGCGTCGGGATCCACCTGACGCACGATTTGTCTCGCCCTGTTGAGTTGACGTTTGTATATAATACAGACTATCATCGTCTTGTCTTTGTGCGAGTACATTCCCGTTACTTTTATTCCCGTCAATCCGCGGTGGAGATTGGCGTCTAAGGCATCCGCCACTTGTTGGGGTTTGTCGGTAACGATATCCAGACCAAACGCCGAAGAATACCCCTTGTATATCTGGTTTTGCACCACGTGCGCCGTAAACTGCGCCGCAATGGAGTAAACGAGAACGTACATCCAGACGTCTATGTTGATTTCGTTCGCGAGAGTTACGCCGCAAATCTGAGAAACAATCGCGGCAACGACTATCGTGCCTATATCGATACAGAGAATGACGCGAAAGTAATTTTCCCTCTGTCCGTGACGCTGCATGACCATGGTGACTATATCGCTGCCGCCCGTTGACGCCTGTATGCTAAGCATCAAAGGCAAGCTCAAACCGTTGAGCGCGCCGCCGAGCAAGGTAAACAAAACCATTTCTTCGCCCGTGGCGGGAGCCGTATGAATGATACTCGCCACGTCCGTGAGCGCCAACGCCTCCATCATAGCCGTCATGAGCACGAGGCAAACGGCTGTCTTTATCGCAAAGCCCCTGTCGGTTTTAACGAAAGCCACGACGAGTAACGGAATATTGACCGCGAGCAAAAACAACCCCGCAAAAGCGTCCGCACCGGGTATTACCCAGCTCAACAGTCCGGCTATACCGACAGCCCCGCCGATAAGCACGCGATTGGGGATTAGCAGGAGCTCCAACGCCACAGCGCGTAAAAAAGCCGCCGCGACGATATTAAACACGGTTTTTAATTTTCTCTTGGCATTGTGCCGTTTTAAATCTTTTTCGGACGGCAGATTTGTCGCACACTCTGCAACCGCCGTCGTTTTTTCGTCTGACATATCTTTACTCCTACTTAAAATTCGGGCGAGTAACCACGCCGTCTATTATTTTGCAATACGCGAAACACTCGGGATCTACTTTTTTCAACAAATGTTTCAGCTTTCCGTTTTGTCTGTGAGGTATCACGACAATCAACATGTCCTTGTCGGACGGTATTCCGTCCGCTTTGACGAGTTTCGTACCCGTCACCCCTCGTTTAAAGTGCTCTACAAGGGCGTCGGACACCTCGTCTCGTTTTTTCGTCACGACGTAGTACTTTAACAACGGATCCAACCCCTGAGAATAACTGTCGACAACGAAAGCGACTACGTAACTGAACAGTACCGAGTAGACGAGTTTAATCACGCTGTCCAACATATCGAATCCCTTGACTATGAAACAAATCAACCCCAGCCCGTACACGCAAAAGTTGACAATATTGAGTATCCCTCCTATTTTTGCGTCGGGATTGCGACTGACCACGATACTGCTGACGATTTCGCTGCCGCCGTTGCTCGCATGTCCGGCATACGGAAAATAAACGCCAAAGCCCTCTATCACGCCGCCGAAAACCACCCACAGCAATACGCTCGGCGGTTCTTCCTGCGGGATGTTGAGTCTCTCGAGTATCCCGTAAAAAACGCTGTACATTATACAGGCATACACCGTTTTTACCGAAAATCCCTTGGGCAACATCACGAGCGACAACACCAGCAAAGGTATCTGAATGGCTATCGAGGTTATGCTCATCTGCCACCCGAACCAATATAAAAACACGTTTGTCAAACCGCCCACTCCGCATGCCACTATCTGACACGGCACGACGAAAAAATACGCCGCTATTACCATGAGGGCGGCACCGAGCGTCACCAGCAAATATTCTTTAAGCGTCGTGACGACGCTTTTTTTAGTGATTTTTTTCATATTTACCTTTTTAAACTCGTTGTTTAAATACCGTTTTGCCTTTCGATTTTTTATCCTTTTATTATACCAAACAATCCGACGTTTATCAACCGAAACGACGCATTTTTTTTAAAAAACGGAACTTTATTTTTTTCCAATTATCCGAAACACGCACCCGTACCGTCACTTTTTGACTTTTCGGAAATCGGGGCGAGTCACGACTCCGTCGATTATCTTACAATAAGCGAAACACTCGGGGTCTGTAGTCTTCAACAGATGTTTCAACTTGCCGTTCTGTCGATGCAATATGACGACCATCAGCACGCGCTTGCCTGTCGGATTGCCGTTTTCGTCCACTATATCCGCACCCGTTACCCCGCGTTTAAACCTTTCTACCAGCATTTTAGCCATCTCGTCGGATTTTTCCGTCACGACGTAATATTTGAGCAACGGATCGAGCCCCTGAGAACAAACGTTGACGACAAAGGACGAAACGGAGCTTAGTAGCACCGAGTAAAATATACGCACGCAACACTCCAACAAATAATCCGTCCCCATCATACCGTCCCTGACGCCTATTGAAATAAAGCATATCAACGCCAGCCCGTACACGCAAAAGTCCACGAGCCTTAAAACGCTGCCTATTTTCGCGTCGGGATTGCGGCTGACGACGACGTTGCTGACAATCTCGCTGCCGCCGTTGCTGCCGTTGCCCGCGTACGCCAAAAAAATCCCGATACCCTCCACGAAACCGCCGAAAACCAGCCACAACAATCTACTCGTAGGCAACGGCGCTACGACGGTTTTTTCGAGCAACGCAAACAACAGGCTGTATACCACGCATGCGAAAGCCGTTTTTACGGAAAAACCTTTGGGCAAAGTCACGAGAGCCAGCACAAGCAAGGGTATCTGCAACAATATCGACGTCACGCTCACCGAAAAACCGAACCAATAATACAAGATATTGGACAGCCCGCCGACGCCGCCGGACACGAGATTGCAAGGCAAAATAAAGAAATAAGCGGACGCGACGAGACACGCGGAACCCGCCGCTACCAGACAATAATCCGATATGGTTTTTAATACTTTGTTACCCGTCGTCCTCAACTCCGTCCGCCTCCTTTTTATGCTATTTTTAATAAAAAAAATTATATCAAACGACTCGTTTTATCCGTCGTTTTTAATACGCGTTTTTAAATCTTGGTTACTCTTTGATTTGAATCCGCCGACGAGAGAAAACTCTCCTCCCGTCGGCAAAAACGGATTTGTTTAAAGCGAAAAATATTTTTTAAACGTTTCGTGCAAACGTTTTGCTTTTTCGTCGGCTTCAGACTCGTCGACGATTTCGTTCAACGCGGTTTTTAGCCTTTTTAGTCGCGTCTCATCCGTTTCGTCGCCCCCGTCGTCGACGTCCGATTTTATTTCGTCCTCGGAGTAAATTTCTTTTATCTCGGCAACGATTTTTTTCAACTTTTCGACGATATCCGACAATGACGCCTCGTTGTCTACGAGTTGTCGTTTGATATCGGTAATAAGCACGATTTCGTCAAAAAGAATAGCAAAAACGCCGTCTTTGCTGAGATTTTTCAAGCTGTTTTTGTCAAACGACGCGACAAACTTGTAAACGACGACCGCCGCCGCACCTATGGTGAGACCGTCCACTACTATCCCTACTACGCTGCCGACACCGTCAAAACTCTTGCCGCAAACCCAAAAAAAGTTTATCGCCGCCGATACCAATCCCAATATAAACGGAAGCAACGGCACGAAATCGAATTTGTTACACAAATCTATTTTCAGTTTGTTGACGAAGCACTTTTTGATTATCTGCACCGCCAACGCGACCAACGCGCCGTAAAGCAAAAAGATACCGTTGTCGACGTTTGCAAAAAACTCCAACAAATCCGCATGAGCATTTTCAAATTGCATTTTTCCCTCCTTTCGCACCCTTTTCGCGAGGTGCGCAAGAGCGATTGACAATCCCAAAAATCACTCTGCCGATATTTTATATCCGCTTTTTTCTCTGTCAAGTAAAAAGTATACGTTTTTTACAACAAAGCCTTATAAATCTCGTTTTTGCTTACGCCGAGGTCTTTAGCCGTGGCTTTGATTGCATCCATTTTGCTAAGACCTTGGTCGACGTAAAACTCCACGTGTTTCTCCACACTCAAATCGTTTAACGCGTTTTTGCTTGCGTCGGCTTTGTCGACGACGATAACGTACTCCCCTCTCGGTTCGTCGACGTGCGCCTGCCCGAGAGTGGTGTGTTCCACTCTCTCGTGCACTTTCGTCAGCTCTTTGCAAACGGCTATCCGCCTGTTTTCCCCGAGTTTGTCTTTAAGGTAAGCCAGCGTATCGTTGACGTCGTGAGGAGCGCAATAAAATATAAGCGTCCCCGCGGACACCACACTCTCCGTCACTCTGTCGCGATCGGCGTTTTTTTCGGGCAAAAACCCAACGAAAACAAACGGCGTGTCAAACCCGCTCAGGACGAAAGAGTTTATCGCCGCACTCGCGCCGCTTACGACGCTGTACTCCTCGCCGCTGTCTATACAAGCGTTGACAAGAGTTCTGCCGGGATCGCTTATTCCCGGCATGCCCGCGTCGGAAATTATGCTTATCGTCTTGCCCTCTCGGGACAAACCGAGTATATACTCGCAACTCTTTGCTTCGTTAAATTTGTGATAGCTCTTTAAAGTCGCCTTTACGCCGAGGCGATTTAACAAAATGCTCGAGTGCCTCGTGTCTTCGCAAAAGACGACGTCGCTTTTTTTTAATATTTCAACCGCCCTGTACGTTATCTCGTCGAGATTACCTATGGGGGTGGCGACAAAATAAATCATTTTTCTCCTTTAATCCGAAAAACTCTCGCCGTAAAGCTTTTTTACCGTTACGGAATAATTGCCGTCGGCGTCAAAAACGACGATTGGCTTAAGCCACTTTAATCCCGTCTTGCCGCCTTTGACAAACCGCGCCAAAAAGACGTTGGGCGTTTCTCCTTCTCTCGGGCAGACGGGGCAAAGCTCCTTGCCCTCTATCCCGTGTTTGCTACCGAGCGCGAAAGCCTCCGCCAGCCTCTCGGTCTGATGGACGAGATACAAACTGCCGCCGTACTTTAACGCTTTTTTCGCCACGACGAAAACGTCCTCCAGCGTCAAAGATATTTCGTGTCTGCTGACGGCGAGAGTCTCCGTCGACTGCAACGGACCGCTGCCCGCCTTTCGGTACGGCGGATTTACCACAACCGCATCGTATCGACCTTCGACGCCCGACGCCCAGTCTTTCGCGTCGGCAAGTACCACTTTCACGACGTCGGAAAGCCCGTTGAGCTCGACGCTACGCGCCGCCATATCCGCCACCGCGGGTTGAATCTCAACCCCGACGACTTCTTTCGGCTGCTGTTTTGCCGCAACGAGAATGGATATAATGCCGCTGCCGCAACCGATATCGGCGACCTTTTTTCCCTTGACGCCCCGCACGAAATTGGCAAGCAACACCGCGTCGGTGGTAAAACGGTATCCGTCGACGCTCTGAATTATCTTTAACCCTTTGTACTGTAAATCCTCTGTTTTTTCGCCGTCTTTCAACATACCGCTATATTACCATACGCCGTCTTGCTTGGCAAGTTTTTTTCGTTTTTAAAAAACAAAAAGTCCCGCCGTCGGGACTCTTTGCAAATCTGTTTTTAATTAGTCTTGGCTGATAGCGTTGACGGGGCAACCCGCTGCGCAAGCACCGCAATCGATGCAAGCTTCGGGATCGATTTGAAATTTGTCGTCGCCTTCTTTGATAGCGTTGACGGGGCAACCCGCTGCGCATGCGCCGCACTTGATGCATTCGTTACTGATTTTGTGTGCCATAATAAATCTCCTTTGTCGTATTGGACTAAGTTTATTTTAATATACGCCACGACTTTTGTCAACAGCCTAAAGCGAAAAACTCTCAATTAATTTTTCAATCGTCACTCCTGCCCGCCGTCAGAGTTGCGAGTCTCATGTGCGTCCGATTCGCCGCCTTTCTCTCTCGTTTTGTTTTTATCAAAAGGCTTATGCTTCTTTTTTCTCTTAAACGGTTTGTTTCCGTCGCGTGAAAAATCGGTTCCGCCGTGTTCGTCGTGCCGCTCGGCAGTATCTACGGAGTCGCTCTTTTCATGAGAATACTTGTCGCGGCGATGTTTTTTTGCCGCGTGGCGAGCCTGTCCGCTTTCTTTGTCGCGCTCGGCAGAAGCTCCTTCTTCGGCATTGTTTACGCCGTCGTCGTGTGACGATTTGCGCCCATGTCGTTTGTCTTCTTTTTTATCGGCATTTTTATCGGCAACGTGCCGTTTAAGCGGTTTTTTGTCTATCTGAGATTTTTTCGGTTCTGCAATCTCCGTCGCGTCGTCAACCAGTCCCTCGACGTCCGCGGGGATTTCGTCGGCGGAAATTTCGTCGTCTATGTCGTGGGGCGCAAGGTTTAGTTCGTCTACGCCGAAAGAATTAAACACGATACCTCCGTCGGCATCGGTAAACCTTACTTTTACCATACGTCTGACCATATCCAACGACTCCACCACGCCTTTACCGTCCGGCGTATCGACGGTAGAGTTTACTTTCGGCATAAGTTTCGCCGTCTCGGAGTAATGTTCGTTTTCGTACTTTAAACAACACATCAGCCTTCCGCAAAGTCCGCTGATGTTGGCGGGGTTAAGCGACAATCCCTGCACTTTCGCCATCTTTATCGACACCCGCTCAAACCCGTTGAGAAAAGCGCTGCAACAACACGGTCTGCCGCAACTGCCGAGTCCGCCGAGCATTTTCGTCTCGTCCCTGATGCCTATTTGCCTTAGTTCTATCCTCGTTTTGAGTGTATAACCGAGGTCTTTTACGAGTTCGCGAAAGTCCACGCGGTCGTCCGCGGCGTAATAAAAAATCATTTTGGAGTTGTCGTATGAAAACTCCATATCTTTAAGATGCATGTCCAGTCCGTGCGCTTCTATACGCTGTCTGACCGTCTGCATGACGTCGGCTTTGCGCCTTTGGTTTTGCTCGTACCGTTCGGTATCCGCGGCAGACGCCTTACTCTTGACGGGCTTTAACTCCCCGACTATCATGTTCTCCGGCACTTCCTGATTAGCAACGGATACCACAGCGTATTCCGCGCCCCTCGCCGTCTCCACGATGACTCCGTCGCCCTTAACGAACGATATACCCGTAGGATCAAAGTAATAAGTTTTTCCCGTCGGTTTAAACCTGACGCCTACTATTGTCGGCATAAATATCTGACCTCCAAAATTCTTAAAAACAAATTGTCCGTAACCATAGCAAAAGAACAATACCCGTCTATCTGTTTTTTTGCCTTTTCAACCAAAGGTATGATACGCAACAGCGCCTCCTGCGGATAAAAATCCGCGATTTTCGCTATTTCGTCCTTTTTAAACAGATTGAGCACTCGAGACGGCTCAGACTTAATCAAAACCGCGTCGTACAGCACGTTTTCGATTATTTCAAAAAAATCCTCGTACGCGTCTTTGTACTTTGCTATCGTCGGCAAAAAATTAGCCATCGTCTTGGTACTCGTCATATTGCAAAACAAACCGACGACGTCGGACACGCAATCGATATACGTAGTACCGTCGGATATACGCGTCGCCTTTGCGACGCTGCCTTTGGACAACCTCGCCGCAATCTCCGCAGTAGCACGCGGTACGTTGCGCACTCCGACGAGATAATCCCTTATCGGGCGCTCGTCAAAGTTACCCGTCTTTATCGCCTGACAACGGCTGAGCACGGTAGGCAACAGCTCGCGAGCGTTTGCCGTCAATATGAGTATAAACACTCCCGAAGGCGGCTCCTCCAACAATTTGAGCAGCTTGTTTTGCCACGTCTCGTCCTTGTACTGTCCGACAGAAAGACAAAAAACCTTACGTTCTGCCAATACGGGTATCGAATAAGCCGTAGAAACCATAGACTTTACGTCGTCTGCGGACAAACGTTTTCGACCGTCTGCGGGATAAAAACTCACGTCGGGGTGAGTACCGCCAAAAACCAGCTCGTCGCCTTTTTCGCCGCGGGCATACCCGAGCACCTCGGACGCGCAAGCCGCCGCCAAGTACGGATACAGCACTTTGTCCTTACACTCGAGAACGTAGGCATGAAAAAAATTTCCGTCGTCAAACTGTCTGCGAAAAAAACGAAATCCCTCGTCCGTCTCAAACAAATCGCGATACCCGTCTACGGTCTTTTTTTCGTCAGAAAGCCCCATTAAAACACTTTCCTCCGTTTGAGCGCGTCGATTATCCTGCCAAAAGTTTCGTCTTTGTCGCCGCTCGCGTCTATGACGATAAACCTAAGCGGCTCGGTTTTTGCTATTTGTTTGTATCCCTCGTAAACTTTTTGGTGAAAATCGATGTCGAGCAACTCGAGTCTGTCGTCCTTGGCCGCACCGCCCTTTCGGGCAAACGCCTTTCGCGGTTCGAGGTCCAAAAACAAAGTATATTGCGGCATATATTCTCCCACCGCAAGCTCGTTGATACGACGTACCCGTTCTAAACCCAACCCCCTCGCAACGCCCTGATAGGCGTACGAAGAGTCTACAAATCTGTCGCAAAACACTATTTTACCTTTGTTTAGCGCGGGAATGACTATCTCCTGCAAATGTTGCGCACGACTCGACGCGTACAAAAAAGCCTCGCAAAGGTCGGTCATATCGCCGTTTGCAGGATCGAGAATAATATTGCGGATTTTTTCCGCAACGACGCTACCCCCGGGCTCTCGGGTAAACAGCGCGTCCACGCCGTTGTCGGCACAGTACTGTTTCAATCTGCGGGTATGATAGGTTTTGCCTACGCCTTCGCAACCTTCTATCGTCAAAAAGTTTTTCATATACCGCCTCAATAGCCGAAAGGTCCTTCGCCCTCGTCGACCGATTTACTTTTCAGCCCTTTTTTTATCATTTTTTTTATCGCGCGCGAAAGTCGGTTTAAATCCTTTTCCGTCGTATACATGCCGAGATAAAACAGCACCCGTCCGCCGCAATACAACTCCGGATATATTTTTTCGCCCGCCAAAAAATCGTAAACGGCTTTGCCGCTCAGCCCGATTTTCGAGAAATCGAGCGTGAGCTTCGTAAAATCTTCTCGCGGGATTGCCGATACCCCGTGCGGCAGTTTTTTTTCAAAATCCGCCACCCGTCCGTACAACTCGTCCAACTTTTTTTTGCCTTTTCGTTCCGCTTGTCCGCGGGCAAAATCTATACTGGACAACAAGACGTACGACGGGCTCGTGGACGATATCGCGTTGATTTGTTTTTTTAACTCGTCTGCCAACGCGTCGGAGTCGGTCAATATCACCGCCGTCTGAGTATACGCGCCGAGTGTTTTGTGAGTGCTGACGACGCATGCGTCGCAAAAACCCGCCGGACAACAAGGCAAGTGCTCGCTAAGACCGAAATGCGCGCCGTGTGCACCGTCGACGAACAGCAACACGTCGTTTTTTTCGGCCACGTCAAACAACGCCGCCAAATCGCAAGCATGCCCGAAATAATCGGGATATCTCACTATGACGGCCGCGACGTCGTATTTAGTCTTGTACTCAGGTATTTTTTCGGGAGTAAGCTCGTCGACGAAATAAAGCTTTACGCCGAAAGTATCCGCTCCTCTTTTTATACTGACGTGAGCGTCGGTTTCCGTCAAGACGCTCCTGCCTCTCATGAGTCCGAGGAAAGCAAAATTGCCCTGACTGCTCCCGTTGGTTAAAAACATCGCGTGCGCCGCCCCAAACAGCTTTGCGTACTCTCTTTGAGCGTCGGCGATAACTCCGTCTGGACGATTGAGATTGTCGTCAAACCCCAACTCCGTGACGTCGATTTTTTCGACCGAGGACATACCGAGACGCCCCTCGTGACAAGGCATATGCATACGCACGGGGTGACTGCGGGAGTATTTTTTTAAAGCGTCCGCAAGCGGCATCGACGTTTTTTTCATACACTTATTCCGTAACGGTGATTTTTTTCAGATTTCGCGGGGCATCGGGGTTGGTCCCCTTTATTTTACTGACTTCAAGCGCGGTCAACTGTCCGACAACGGCTTGCAACAGCGGTGTGACGAAAGAATCGGCGCGAGGCAAAACGAAACAATAATCCGCCGAAACTTCTACCCCGTCCGTCACGAAAGCATACAATTTCGCCCCCGTATCCCGTATTTTTGCCGCAACCTTGACACAGCCGTCTTTGGTTTCGTCGTCCGACACGAAAGTCAACGCCGAGCGGTATTCGTCCAACACGGCAAAAGGTCCGTGCTGAAACTCGCTGAATCGATACGCGGTCGCATTGATATAGCACGCCTCTTTAAGTTTAAGCGCGGTTTCCGCCGCCGAAGAATAACTCAATCCTCTGCCGAGGACAAATACGTCCCGCTCCGTTGCGAGCGACTCGGCGATAGGCTTTATCTTTCGACGAGCGACAAACACCTTTGACAACGCCTCGTTAATCTCTGTTTTTTCTCCCTTTATCGCGCTTATCAACGACGCAAACACCGTCATCTGCGCCAAAAAAGTCTTGGTTGCCGCAACTGCTTTTTCTCTGCCGACGTTTAAAAACAGCCGAGTATCGACAACCTTTGCCAACGGACTGTCTGGAGTATTGGTGACGGCGACCGTCTTTGCCCCCGACTCTTTGGCTGCCTCTACGACTGCCGATACATCGCTTGCTTTACCGCTTTGCGACACGGCAAACAGCAAAAAATTCTTAAAATTCAATTTACTGCCGTACACCGCCGTTACCGACGGCTCGACAAACAAAACGGGTATGCCCGTGCAAAGCTCCAATGCGTACTTAAAATACTCGCAGGCGTTGCGACTGCTCCCGCGCGCAATCAAAGCGACGGCAGCGTATCTGCCTGATTTTATTTCGTCCGCAAGCTCGCTCACGGCGTCCGCATTGACCTCTGTCGTCCGCGACAAAAGATATTGCTGTTGAAGTATTTCTTCCTCAAAAATCGTCATAGTACAAACCTCCGTTACGGTTTATACTATGCGCCACTCCATCCTTTTGCCACTATTTTTTAAGTATGGCAAATATTTTTTCAATTACCTTACTTTCGTTTTCAACCGCTCTTTCCAAGTTTTTGTGAAAGGCGTCGAGTCCCCTTTCCTTAGGGGTATCGGTGACGGTGCGCAACGCTAAAAACTTTACTCCGCAAGCCGAGCATGCCTGAGCGACGGCAGCCGTCTCCATATCCACGCCCAACGGAGCAAACTTTGCCTTTATTTCTTCCCTCCCGTCGTCGGTAATAAAGCGTTCCCCCGTAACAAGCCTGCCGTAATAAACTTTAAAATCAAAAAAATCAAAACTTTCGTCCAACGCGCCGCGTACCCTGTCGACTGCGTCTGCGTCCGAAGTAAAGACAGCCGATTTAAAGAAAGGAGGATTTGACGTCAAAAATCTGTCTTCTACGTCATGATGCCCCACCTCGGTGCCAATGACGGCGTCACCGATATCGAGCCTGTCGTCAATCGCGCCGCACACCCCGCCGAGAATAATCAAATCAGGTCTTTTTTCCGTTATCAACAGCGTCGTAGCGACGGCGGCATTGACTTTACCTATCCCGCACAGCACGCCCGACACTTTGTCGCCGTCAAAAAAACCGTCGAAAAAATCGTATCCCGCTATTTTTTCATGTTTTAAATCGGTTAACAACGCGTTGAAAGGCGCGATTTCTTCGCTTGACGGCGCAACGAAAGCAATTTTCATTCTTATTTATCTCCTGAAAGCATTATGTATTATTTTAGCACAAATATAATTTTTTTTCAAGCGAAATCGATACAAAATAAAAACACAGGCATACGTTAACCTCTACGACCGACGCAGGCGTACGTCCGACGCGTCGTCGGCAACCGCGAAAATCAACTATACGCCCTCTCCGTCGCACCGCCAAAGCGACACAAAACTTCGTAATCCAAAGTTTCGAGACGTTTGGCGACGTAACTAAGCGGCAGTCTTTTTCCGAATATCTCCGCCGACTCCGCGCTCTTGACTCCTCCGAAAGGCAACGCGACGAAAGAATGATTCATACAAACGCTGCCGACGAAAGGACAACGGTGCCCGTCTATCAAAACGAACAACCCTTTTTTATCCGCTCTCCGCGGCAATCCGTTGGCATAACCGACGTCAAGAACCGCAACCCGTGTATCTATTTGCGGCAAAAAAGACTCGTCATAACCGAGACCTTCTCCCGCCCTGACGGTATTTATTTGCAAAACCCGCGCAAAAAACTCCGCAACGACTGCTTTTTCTTCATGCAAGTCAGGCTGTTTTTCGCCATACAACCCGTACAACGCCGCACCCGTCCTCACTATATCGAGAGTAGGTAAACCGAGTTTTATCCCGTTGCTGTTGAGTAAACTCAATCGGGCGTTTTTCCTCACCCCGTGTGCCCTCAAAACATCGACAAGGCGTAAAAAAACCTCATATTGGTATCGGCAGTATTCTTCACCCGTGCCGCGCAAATGAGAAAAAATCCCCGTTACCTCGATTTTCTCCGACAGCAACGCCGCCGATATTTCCCCGTTTGACAGGTCGTCCGCGTTAAATCCGAGACGATTGAATCCCGTGTTTAGTTTCACCCACACCTTCAACTTTTTGCCTTTGGCAACGTTTTTGGTAACCGCCGTCAGACAATCGGCGTTAAATACGCTCAGAGTCAAATCCCTGTCGACGACCTCGTCCGTCAAACGGCAAAAATCACTCCCGAGCACCACCACGGGTTGACGGACACCCGCGTCCCGCAAAGCAATTCCCTCTTTGACGTCGGCGACCACGAAACCGTCCGCACCCGCTCCGTCAAGAACCTTGCTCACCGCCTCGAGTCCGCACCCGTACCCGTCCGATTTGACCACGCAATATACTTCGGCGCCCCCGACGGCTTGTTTTACCGACAAAAAGTTTTCCGCAATTTTACTCAAATTCACCCTTAAAAAACTCATAACAAAATATATGTTTTTGCCGCATTAAAGTTGACAAAAGCACTTTTGTTTGGTTTAATATCTACAACAAAATATAAGGAGGAACAAATAAATGAAAATAGGTCTCATCGCTCACGACAAAAAGAAAAACGACATTATTGCTTTGGCGAAAAAACACAAAGAAGTATTAGAGCAACATCAACTTTACGCGACGGGCACCACCGGTACTCTCATCATGGGCGAAACGGGTTTGTCCATTATCCGAATGAAAAGCGGTCCTCTCGGCGGCGACCAACAAATCGGCAGTATGGTGGCAGACAACGGTCTCGACCTGCTCATTTTTTTACGCGATCCGCTCACCGCTCAACCTCACGAGCCGGACGTTTCGGCATTGTTGCGCCTATGCGACGTGCATGACATTCCCCTTGCGACAAACCGAAAAACGGCAGAGATATTGCTTTCCGCCCTAAAAAACGGCAACGAAGGTTTTGGCGGCTGACGCTGTCAAACCGTCATAAGAAGAATAATCTTACCACCGAAAATTTACGGAAAAACAAAAAGCCGAGATTAATGAAATGCACCCCAAAAGTTAGACACTTTTAGGAGGTGCATTTTTTATGGCAA
>CAZTCB010000007.1:0-48167 GCA_964612455.1 uncultured Subdoligranulum sp.
TACTACGGCGGAGAGTCGGCAAATGATTGGAACGATATAAGCATAGGGACAAACAACGTTCGGTTAAAAAGTGCCGAGAGGTATTACTATAGAGAAAACGAACCGGATGCATACGGATATTTTTGGCATTACGATGACGGAAATATTGCGAAATGGGATTTTTACGGATTTAAGTACACGAAAATAAGCGCAGACGGGTACGAAATATCCAAAGGCGTGAGTATAAGCGGAGAATTGGAGATACCGAGTACGTACAACGGTTTGCCCGTCATCAGGATAGCGCAGTACGGCTTTGCAAACGAAAAAGGAATAACGAGTATAATTATCCCGAGTACCGTGACAAAGATATACCCGAGTAGTTTTGCATATTGTCCTAATATAGAAAGTATTGGCGTAGATTCTTCAAACTCAACATACATGAGTAGACAAAACTGTTTAATAACCCGAAAAACGCAAATTTTGGTGTTAGGGTGCAAAAACAGCGTATTACCGGCGGGATTGCAGAGTATAGGGGATTATGCTTTTTCGGGATGTGCGGATTTTACCGATTTGACCTTACCGAGCACTGTCAAGAGTATAGGGGAAAAGGCTTTTTACGGGACGGGTATAACGAGCGTCACAATACCGAGTAGCGTCACGAGTATAGGGAAAAGAGCATTCGGCGGCGACTACCTCGAGGCGATAAACGTAGAGACGGGTAACGATTACTATTATTCGCATGGCGGAGTATTGTTTGATAGAAATGGTGTATTGATGATTTGCCCGAGCGAAAAGAGCGGTGTGTACGAAATTCCCTCGGGGACGACGCAATTGGAGGATTATGCTTTTTACGGTTGTTGGCGGTTGACGGGGGTGAGTATACCCGATAGCGTCAAGAGGATAGGGAATTATGCTTTTTGCGGTTGCGATAACCTGAGCCGTATAGATATTTCGGAAGAAAGCGAAATCGAGTATATAGGGGAATACGCGTTTGCAAATTGCGTCGAAGTAGGCGAGATAACGATACCGAGCGGCGTGACGTACATGGGAACGGCAGTGTTTTTAGATTGGGGAGAAGAGCAAACCGTAGAGATAAAGGCTGACGTTTCTTTAGTGTACTTGTGGGACGTTGATTGGGCGTTGCAGTGTTACGCCCGGATAAATTGGAACGGATATTACGCCGCGGCGACGGAAGGTCTCGATTATATATTTAACGAAGAGTACGAGTGCTATACGGTAGCCGTAGGCGAGAGTTTCTATTATAGCGAGGGTACTGTCGTAATACCCGCGATATACAACGGATACGCGGTAACGGGTGTTGCCGAATGCGGATTTTGCGGATGCGAATGGATAGAAAAAGTAATGATAGTGGGCAGCAATCTCGTCGGTATAGGTCCGCATGCATTCGAGGGCTGTATTAACCTCGTCGCGATAAACGTTCCCGAGGGGGTGGAGTACATAGGCGAGATGGCGTTTGCCGAGTGTCGTCGATTGGAGAGCATTGCGTTGCCGTCCACGTTGACGGAGACGGATTGGACGATGTTCGTTGGGTGCGAAAGTTTAAAAAGCATCATGATAAGAGACGGGTTGACGTATATAGAGAGTAACGCGTTTGAGTTTGCAAACGGATACACGATATACACCACGAGCGGTTTTGATAATCCCGAGTGGCATTTTTTGCATTATGAACCGACGTGCGTAGTTTTTTATTGTTGTGAGTTTTCGGCGGACGGGGTATACGTTGTGAGCGTCGTAGTGTCGGTTGAAAACTACGTCAACGCGACGCCGACCGAGCCGTACAGAGAGGGTTACGTTTTTGTCGGATGGTCTACGACGAAAGACGGCGAAGCCGAGTACGGTATGGATGACCTCGTAAACGGAAGTGTTTGTTACGACACCGTACTGTACGCCGTATGGGAGTACGCGGGTTAAACACACCGCCTTGTCGGTTGAAAAATATACGAAAAATCAAACAAAAGGTCGAGTTTTGTAGCGTATCGGGTTTTGTGGGCGGTTACGATTGACGCCAAAAAAAATCTTTGCTAAAATGTTAAAACTTTAGTTAAAAGATTTTTTAAGGAGGGCAATAAAATGGATTTGTTTGCAAAGTGCGTAAACAACCCCGCAAAACCGTTGTTGGACGCCGATTTGTATCCGTATTTTCACGTGTTGGAAACTAAACAAGCCCCCGTCGTCATGATGGAAGGCAAAAGAACGATAATGCTGGGTAGCAACAACTATCTCGGGCTGACCACGGACGAAACCGTCAATCGCGCCTGTCATGACGCGTTGACGAAATACGGCACGGGCGTGAGCGGAAGTCGATTTTTAAACGGGACGCTCGATATTCATATAGAACTCGAAAAAGAAATAGCCGATTTCGTCGGGTATGAGTCGGCAATGACGTTTTCTACAGGCTTTCAGTCCAATCTCGGCATAATCTCGGCAATCGCGACTCGCGGCGACTATATTTTAAGCGACAAAGAAAACCATGCGAGTATCGTGGACGCGTGTAAATTGTCCTACGCCACGACGCAGAGATATCGCCACGGTGACATGGACGATCTCGAGGAGCGTTTGAAAAAAATCCCCGACAGTGCCGGTATACTGATTGTTACGGACGGCGTGTTCAGTATGAGCGGAGAACTCGCAAAACTTGACCAAATAACGGCTCTGGCGAAAAAATACGGCGCGAGGGTGCTCGTGGACGACGCGCACGGTTTCGGAGTGTTGGGCAACGGCGGCAGAGGAACGGTCGATTATTTCGGATTGACCGGTAAAGTCGATATGATAATGAGTACCTTTTCAAAGTCGCTGGCAAGTCTCGGCGGTTTTTTGACCGCGAGCAAAGAAGTGGTCGATTACGTACGTCATACGTCCCGTCCGTTTATTTTTTCGGCGAGCATACCGCCTGCGTGCTGCGCGGGTGCGTTGGCGGCGTTAAGACAAATAAAAAAGCACCCGGAGTTGACGAAAAAACTGTCGGAGTTGACCGACTATTTGCAAAGCGGGCTAAAAAAACGCGGTATTCCGTATCGAGCGGGTATAACTCCCATAGTGCCTATTTATACCCATACCGCAGAGCATACTTTGCTGCTCGGTAAAAAACTGTTTGAAAACGGGGTTTACGTCAATCCCGTTCTCCCGCCGGCAACGACTCCCGACTCGTGTTTGTTGCGCCTTTCTCTTATGGCGACCTTTACGACGGAGTTGTTGGACGAGGCTATGGATAAAATAAAAGAGGTGATGGACGATAATGAGTAGTAACGTCAGTCAAAAAGTCGCCGTGATTACCGGCGCGAGCGGAGGTATAGGACAAGCCACCGCAAGATATCTGTGGGAAAGAGGCTTTAGAGTCTTGGGTTTGTCTCGTTCCGGCGCGACGACGGAGTTTTGCGAGCATATTTATTGCGACGTCACGGTGCCCGATACGTTGACTGCCGCGCGAGACGAGGTGCTAAAGCGTTGCGGCAGGGTAGACGTTTTGGTTTGCAACGCGGGGTTCGGTATATCCGGTTCGGTTGAGTTTACCGAAATCGACGACGCAAAAAGGCAGTTTGACGTCAACTTTTTCGGTTCGTTTTTGACCGTCAAGGCGTTTTTGCCTGCCATGCGCGAGCAAAAGAGCGGCAGGATTATTTTTATAAGCAGCGTGGCTGCCGCCTTTCCGATACCTTTTCAGGCGTTTTACTCCGCAAGCAAAGCCGCGGTCAACGCGTTGGCGTATTCTCTCAGACAAGAGGTCGGCGGCTTCGGCATTAAAGTCAGCGTAGTGATGCCGGGCGATACCAAGACGTCTTTTACCGCAAACAGAGTTAAATCCGCCGTCGGCGAGGACGTTTATCCGACACAAAAGGCGAGCGTAAAAAAAATGGAGCAGGACGAAGAAAGCGGTAAAAGTGCCGATACCGTTGCAAAAGCGGTTTACAAGCAGGCGGTTAAAAAACGTCCGAAACTCGTCGTGACCGTGGGCGGCGCTTATAAAACGTTCGTTTTTCTTAAACGGATTTTGCCCGAGTCGCTTGCTAACGACGTCGTCGGGGATATGTACTGCGACAAAGGTTGACGATAAATATCGGGAGGTCGTTTTAACAACGACCTCTTTTTTTTAATTTAATCGGTAAAAGCGATTTGGCGGTATTGACAAGTTTACGACGGCGGGTGTATAATAAAAATGCGAAAAATTGCGAAAAACGTCGATTTTGGAGGGAGTATGGACGATTTCAGCGTATTAGAGCCGTTTAAACTGTACGACGAGCGATATCGGGAGGAATTTGCAAAAAACTCCGACGAGTATTTTGACGAAATGGTAAAAAAGTCAAAAATCGACGTCGAGGCAAACAGAAAACTCGTCGGCGAGATAGAGATACTCGATGCCGACATGTCGAGCCTTAAAAAAAAGTTGTCGGGGAAGAGAACGGTAAAAACTCTCTTGATTTTACTTTGCGTGATTACCGCCGTATTTGCGGTGCTTTTTACTTTGGATGCGGCGAGTACGTTCGGAGCGGATATTTCCGCAGTGTTTGATTGTCCGAGTTATCTCGCCGTCGTGCTCGCCGTCGTGTGTGTCGGGCTTAACGTTGCTTCGGCGATATTTATCGGAAAAATAATAAACAAAAAAATCAAGGCGTTGAAAGCCGAAATTGCCGAAAAAGACAAAATTTTGCGAGAAAAGAAGACGAAAGCAAAGGCAATTTTGGCGCCGCTGTACGGGTTGTTTGATTGGAACATGCCCGCCGACGTAATAAAGCGTACTACGCCTCTCATCGAGTTTGATAAGTTTTTCGATATACGAAAATTTTGTTATATCCGAAAAAAATACGGTTTTACAGACAATGACGACGAAACGGAGTCGTCATGGCTGATTCATTCGGGCGCGATAGTAGGCAATCCGTTTTTGTTTATCCGCACTTTTGCATGCGAGATGTACAACAAGACGTACGACGGGTACCTCACCATCCATTGGACTACTCACTCTACCGATTCCGAAGGTCATACCGTAGTGGAGCATCACTCTCAGACTTTGCACGCCTCCGTCACCGCGCCTGCCCCGAGGTACGATTACTCGACCAAGCTCGTTTACGTCAACGACGCCGCGCCCGACCTGTGTTTCAGCCGCAAACCGAGCGGTGCCGACAAAATGTCAGAAAAAGAAAGAGAAAAAGCGATAAAACGCGGCGAAAAGGCGTTGCAAAAAAAAGAAGTCAAATCCGACCTTAACTTTACCGCTATGAGCAATACCGAGTTTGACGTCTTTTTCGGCGCTTTGGACCGCAATAACGAACAACAATTCAGGCTTTTGTTTACGCCTTTGGCGCAACAGAACATGCTCGAGTTGATAAAGTCGAACAAATATTACGGCGACGATTTTACGTATAAAAAATTCCGCGGCATAAACGAAATAGTGTCGTCGCATGCCCAACAGACCGATTTATTTGCCAGTCCGTACAGATTTGACGAGTATTCTTTCGATGAGTTGCGAAAGCGTTTTAACGATTACAACTGCGAGTTTTTCAAGTCTGTCTATTTCGACCTTGCGCCGTTGTTGTCCGTTCCGTTGTTTCAGCAGCACAAGCCGACGGAGTATATATACGACAAGGATTATCTCTCCAATTACACCAGTTACGAGCATGAGTCCCTCGCCAACTCTTTCAGTTCCTACACTTTTGCGCACGAGAGGACTAAAACCAACGTGATTTTAAAGTCCGAAAGAACGACTACCGTGGGCGACAGCGACGTGGTAGAGGTTTCCGCTCATTCTTTTGACGCGATAGACAGGGTTACCTTCGTTCCTAAGTTGGGCGGCGACGGTTATATGCATGACGTCCCCGTCAATTGGGTTGAGTATATTCCTCTTAAGAAAAACAGTTACATGCAGGTAAAAAAGCTCGGTTTGTCGGAGCATGATTTCCGAAACCTGATGGGGAATCCGGATTTTTCGAGTATTGTTTCGGAAAAGAGCGGCGGCAGATGCGTTTTCGAGCGGGGGTTGTTTGCAATGGCTTTGTCCGCCGATTATACTTTAGCCGACGAGCAAAAAACGGACGAGGTTCTCAAGTCTTTTGGTGGCAGTAACGACGACATGACCGAAAAAATTTCTTAAATATTTATAAAAATCGCGAAAACCGTTGCGTAGTAAATAAAAAAATATTATAATAAGGATAGAGAAAAACAAAGGAGGAACTTTTTATGGCAAATATGTTGGATGAAACTACGGGGCCGGTCAGGGCAGAAGGCAGAGACGTCAACGTTATCGACAAGCAAATTCCCGTTAAGGTAGGCGTCGGCTCGACGATATTCGAGATTGCGCCGTGGGCTATATTGGCAATATGTGCGATTCTTGCCGTAGTGCTGTTTGTTTGCTCCGTTACCGTCGGCGGCATAGTGTGCGTCGCGCTTGCGTTAGTCGGGTTGATATGGGGCATCGTTTACTTTGTTCAAAAAATGAATGCGAGAAACTATTTCAGACAGTTGGAGCAAAAAATCCAATCCGCCGCGTCCGAAGTAGACAATTATCTCGAACAGAGAGTCCAGATTTTGCAAAATGCGGCGAGATTGGTAGAAAAATCCGTCGACCTCGATAAAACCACTTTTACTCAGATTGCCGCGTTTCGCAGCGGCGGCGCACGTATCGACGATACCAACCGCAATATGTATCAGGACACGATAGACTCCGCTTACGCCAACCTCAAAGTCGCGTTTGAAAATTATCCCGAGCTTAAGGCGCATGACACGATAGCCGACGCTATGCAGCAAAACTCCTATCTCCAAAAGGAAATAACCGCCGCAAGAACCCGTTACAACGACGTCGTCGCCAGATGGAACAACGAAATTCAGGCATGGCCCGTCAAGATGATAGTGGCGGCGAGAGCCGGTTACACTACGAGGATACCGTTTTCCGCATCCAAAGAGACGAAAGAAGCGGCAAGAGGGACTTTCTTTTAAATACGACGCGAGCACTCCCGCAGCCTGACGGCGGCAGGGGTGCTCCCTTTGTATAAACGCCGCTAAAATATTTTTAAAAATTGCGCAAATCGTTTGACAGCGCGATTTTTATGTGGTAGTATATCAAAGCACCTTTCTATGGGGGTGTAAATTTTTGTGCTGAAAAACAGAGGGAAAAAACTATGGCAAACGCAAAAGGCAATAGAGTAAAGATTACTTTAGCATGTACGGAATGCAAACAACGCAATTACGACGGCTATAAAAACAAAAAGAACACCACCGACAGGTTGGAGCTCAACAAGTACTGCCCGTTTTGCAAAAAACACACTGCCCACAAAGAGGCGAAATAACACACCGTATCCGGGAGGACGAAACTAATGGCAAACAATAAAGAAGTTCAAAAAGAAGTTCAAACCAAAGCTCCTCGCAAGAAGAGTCGCTTGGGCAATTTTTTGAGCAAGAGTTTTTCCGAGCTTAAAAAGGTCAGTTGGCCCAACTTTGCCACGGTGATGCAAAATTTGGGTATAGTTTTGGCGGTAGTCGTTGCGTTTACGGCTATCATTATTTTGGCTGATTTGGGCTTGAGTGCGTTACTCGAGTTGCTGGTTTAAAGAGGTTGTCAATGAGCGAGACGGAGCAAGCCAAGTGGTATATTTTACATACTTACAGCGGGTATGAAAACATCGTTAAGGCAAATCTGGAGCAGATGATAGAAAACAACGGTCTCCAAAATCAAATCCTTGACATTAAGATACCTACCGAGATGACCATTGAGGAGAAAAACGGCAAGAAGAAGGCGGTAGAGACAAAGATGATGCCTTGTTACGTCTTCGTCAAGCTCGTTTACTCGTCGGAGCTTTGGTATATGCTCACGTACAATACTCGCGGAGTCACGGGTTTCGTCGGACCTTCCGGCAAGGCGTGGCCTCTCGAGGAGAGCGAAGTAAAACGTCTTCGTCTCGAGGACGTTGCGGTTGATCTCGACGTCAAGGTCGGGGACAGCGTCCGCGTCGTCAACGGGGCTTTCGAGGGACTCATCGGCGTGGTCAAAGAAGTGGACGTTTTACGCCAGAAAGTCGGGCTCGTGCTCAATATGTTCGGCAGGGATACTGCCGTGGACATGGATTTCGTCCAGATAGAATTATTAAAGTAAACAAACGTGGGAGAGCGCAAATATATTCATACGCTCATTAAAACCACAAAAAATATAGGAGTATCATGGCAAAAAAAGTTACCGCGGTTGTCAAATTGCAACTGCCCGCCGGCAAAGCCACGCCGGCACCTCCCGTGGGTTCTGCTTTAGGTCCTCACGGTATCAATATTCCCGGTTTCACTAAGGAATTTAACGCTAAGACGCAAAATCAGGCGGGGCTCATTATCCCCGTTATCGTGACGATTTATCAGGATAGATCTTTCACGTTCGTATTAAAGACTCCCCCGGCGCCCGTTCTTATTAAAAAAGCATGCGGCATCGAGAGCGCGAGTGCAACTCCCAACACCAACAAGGTCGCCAAGATCACAAAGGCTCAGATTGAAGAGATTGCCAAGACCAAGATGGTTGACCTCAACGCAGCTTCTTTGGAGGCAGCTTGCAGCATGATCGCCGGTACCGCCCGTAGCATGGGTATCGTGGTAGAAGGCTAAGGAGGACGGTATGGTTAAGGGTAAAAAATACGTAGACAGTTTAAAATCATACGAAAAGAGCAAGGCTTACGAGGTAGGCGAGGCTATAGATATCGCTTTGAATACCGCGAAAGCAAAGTTTGACGAAACCCTCGAGTTGCACGTCAAACTCGGCGTCGATCCTCGTCACGCGGACCAACAGGTTCGCGGCGTGGTCGTTCTCCCCAACGGTACGGGTAAAACCGTTCGCGTTTTGGTCATCGCCAAAGGCGCGAAAGCCGACGAGGCTACCGCGGCGGGTGCCGATTTTGTCGGTGCGGAAGACATGATCGCCAAGATTCAGGGCGGTTGGTTTGACTTTGACGTTTGTATCACCACTCCCGACATGATGGGATTGGTCGGTCGTATCGGTAAGTTGTTGGGACCGAAAGGCTTGATGCCGAACCCCAAGAGCGGTACCGTCACTATGGATATCACCAAGGCTATCCACGACGTCAAAGCAGGTAAGGTCGAGTACAGAGTCGACAAAACCGCTATCTGCCACGTCATCTTCGGTAAAAAGTCTTTCGGCAAAGAGAAATTGGCTGAAAACTTCAATACCATTATGGACGCTATCGTTAAAGCGAAGCCCGCGGCAGCGAAGGGTACTTATCTCAAGAGCGTGACCATCGCTTCTACAATGGGTCCCGGCGTAAAAGTCAATTATAAACAGGCTTAATTAGTCGGAAAAAAATCAAAAGTAAAAAATAAACACTAAACTCTTGACCGTAGACAGCAAGTGCAAAGGTAAATCTTGCCGAGGTACAAGCGAAAGTGCAAAGATATCGACGCGGAGTCGATTCTCGCCTTTTTACCCTTGTACCGCCGTACAAGGGTTTTTTGTGGGGTTTGTCCCGAACAACGAGTAGGGACGGCCCTATAAAAATTAAAAGGAGGTAAAAAACATGGCAGAACTCAGACCTAATCAAGAGGCAAAGAGAGTCGTTATCAACGAGTTGGTCGACAAAATCAAACGCGCAAAGTCTTTCGTAATGGTAGAGTACAAGGGTATCACCGTCGAGGCGGATACCAAACTCCGCAGAGCTTACAGAGAGGCTAACGTCGATTACGGCGTCCACAAAAACACTTTGATGCGCATTGCTCTTGCAGAGGCAGGCTACAAAGAGAGTCCCGAGGATTTTGAAAAGTTTTCTCAATGCCTTAACGGTACGACGGCAATCGCGTTTTCTTACGACGATGAAATCGCGCCTGCAAAAGTCACAAAGGAAAATGCCGACAAAAACAACGTTCTTAAAATTAAGGGCGGCATGATGGACGGCAAATTTGTCGACGTTGCAACGGTAGAGAGCTTGGCGAAGATTCCTTCCAAGCCCGTATTGCTCGGTATGTTGGCAAACGTGCTCAACGCACCGATTCAAGGTCTTGCTATCGCCCTCAAGGCTATTGCAGACAAACAAGAGGCTTAATCGCCTTTAATTAAAATCAAAAATATAGAAAGGGCGACTGTTAGCCCGTGAAAAAAAAGAATAAGGAGTATTTAAAAATGGCAGACATTCAAAAATTTATTGAAGAAATTAAAACCATGACCGTTATGGAATTGAACGAATTGGTCAAAGCAATCGAAAACGAATTCGGCGTATCCGCAGCAGCTACCGCCGTCGTCGCAGGTCCTGCAGCAGCAGCCGCAGCTCCCGTTGAAGAAAAAACCGAGTTTGACGTCGTATTGAAAGAAATCGGCGCAAACAAAATCGCAGTCATCAAGGCTGTCCGTGAACTCACCGGTCTCGGCTTGGTCGAAGCGAAAAACCTCGTTGAGGGCGCACCTTCTACCGTTAAAGAAGCTCAACCCAAAGAAATCGCAGACCAAATGGTTGCTAAACTTAAGGAAGCCGGCGCAACTGCCGAACTTAAATAAGTTTGAGTTTTTTAAATTGCCAAAAAAGCTCTCTCCGATACGGAGAGAGCTTTTTGGCTTTTATCTCGATTGCGGTAGGATAACAAGGCAAAAGCGTGATATTTCGCTCGGGCGGATATATTGATTTAAAATCGTTGTGTTATTTAAAAAAAAGTGGTAAAATTAATTGGCAGAGGTAAACATGAAGATTATTATCGTCGGCGCCGGTAACGTCGGGCAGGAGCTCGTGGCACAGTTGGCGCAGGAAGGTCATGATATCACAGTGGTAGATTCCGACGAATCGACGCTTGCTAAGGCGATGAATACGTACGATTGCATGGCGGTATTCGGAAACGGCGCGAGTTACGACGTGTTATTAGAGGCGCGAGCCGAGACGGCAGATTTACTGATAGCATGCACGCCGCAGGACGAGGTGAATATACTTTGCTGCATGGTGGCTAAAAAACTCGGTGCGAGGGACACGATAGCGCGCGTCCGCACGCCTGAGTATTTTACGCTGTTTGCGGGCAAAGACCTCGGTTTGTCGATGATGGTCAATCCCGAGTACGAAACCGCTTTGAGTATATCTCGAATGTTGAGGTATTCTTCCGCAATAAAAATCGAGCCTTTCGCCAACGGCAGAGTCGACCTCATCGAAATAAAGATAACCTCCGGTACGGGCTTGGCCGGAGTCAGGTTGAAGGATTTGGGGCAGCATTTTAAATGCAAGTTTCTCGTATGCGCAGTCGAGCGTGACGGCGACGTATTTATCCCGTCGGGCAATTTTAAATTGTTGGAAAACGACCGCATACACATTACCGCTCCGTCAAAAAACATATCCGCTTTACTGAGGGACATGAAGGGTGACAAACAAACCCGCAATTGTATCGTCATCGGAGGCAACCGCATTGCTTTTTATCTGGCGAAGGAACTCGATAAAAACGGAGTCAGAGTAAAGATAATAGAAAAAGATCCGGCGGAGTGCGTTAAACTGTGCGAAACGCTGCACAACGTCGAGATTATCGAGGGGGACGGAACCGACCACGATTTGTTACTTGACGAAGGTCTCGCGCATAGCGACGCGATAGTCAGCCTGTCGTCGATTGACGAACAAAATATACTCATCTCGACCTTTGCCCGCAGTATGGGGGTAGAAAAAGTAATAGCGCGCGTAGAAAAACGGCCGTATTATAAAATGCTCAAGGCGTCGGATATCGACAGCGTTATTTCGAGCAAAACCTCTACGGCGGAACATATAGTAAGATATGCGCGGGGAAAGCAAAACTCATTGGGTAGCAGCTCCGTCAATCGCCTGTATCGCATAGTCAACGAACAGGCAGAGGCAATCGAGTTTACCGTCGGCAGTGATTTTAAGGCTAAAGACAAGTTGCTTAAAGACGTGCGATTTAAAAACAACGTTCTTATCGCTACTATTATCAGGCATGAAGAAATCATTATTCCCGGCGGGTACGACGTGATAAAGGAGGGGGACGGGGTGGTTCTTATATACGTAGGACGCCGTCTCGACGACCTCAATCAGTTTTTGGAGTGACGTTGTATGAACTATAAAATGACAGCATATATTCTCGGACAGCTCGCTCTTTTTATCGCCGCTTTTATGTTGATACCGTTTGCGATAGCAATATTCAACGGCGAAAATACCGTGGTTGCGTTTGGCGTGACGATAGGCTGTCTGGCGGCAACGGGCGGAGCTGCGCTGTTTATCAAACCGAAAGATACGACCTTTAACGCACGCGGCGGCTTTTTGATAGTGTCTTTGGCATGGATAGGGTTTTCGCTGTTCGGTTGTCTGCCGTTTTTTCTCAGCGGCTATATTCCCGATTTTTTAGACGCATTGTTTGAATCCGCGTCCGGTTTTACCACGACGGGAGCAACCATATTGATTGACGTGGAGACGTTGCCCGACAGTTTATTGTTTTGGCGCAGTTTTACCCATTGGATAGGCGGTATGGGCGTGTTGATGTTCGTCATAGCGATTTTGCCTAAGGGCGACGCAAGCATCGTACATGTATTAAAGGCGGAGACTCCCGGCCCGCAATTCGGAAAACTCGTCGGCAAGATGAAGTTTACCGCGCGTATTTTGTACGCGATTTATATCGCATTGACGCTGTTGCTGGTTTTGCTGTTGTGCTGTGGCGGAATGAGCGTTTTAGATGCGTTTTCTCATGCTTTCAGTATCGCGGGTACGGGCGGTTTCGCCAATTATTCCCAAAGCATAGGTCACTTTGACAGCCTGTATATAGAAATCGTTACTACGGTTTTTATGCTTGTTTTTTCTGTCAACTTTAACCTGTTCTTTTTGATAATCATGGGGCGCTTTAAAGACGCGATAAAGAGCGAGGAACTCCGTTGGATGTTGTGTATTTTCGGCGGAGCCACCGTCGCCGTGACTTTGTCGCTGACGTTAAGCAACGTTTACGATTCGTTTTGGCAGGCTTTGCGGTATTCATCCTTTCAGACGGCGTCGATATTGTCAACGACGGGATTTGTTACCGCAGACATAACCGCATGGCCGGTTTTTTGTCAGGTCGTTTTGGTGGCGTTGATGTTTATAGGCGGCTGCGCGGGCAGTACCGCCGGCGGTCTGAAGGTGTCCCGCGTAATGCTGCTGGTGAAAAACGTTTTTCGCGCAGTGAAAAAAGAAGCGTCGCCGCGTAGCGTGGTGGTGGTAAAGACGGACAAACGTCCCGTTGCGGAAGGCTTAAACGACGGCGTCCTGACGTATTTTACACTGTACGTGTTGTTAATCGTTGTTTCCGTTCTCGTCGTGTCCGCGCTGTCGCCGCAAGCGGGCTTTACTACGCATGTCACCGCAGTGATAACCTGCTGCAACAACGTGGGCTTCGGGCTCGGCGGAGTCGGACCGACGTCTGATTTTCATACTTACAACGGACTAAGCAAAATCGTTTTGGTGTTGGACATGCTAATGGGCAGATTGGAGATTTTGCCCGTGCTTATGTTGTTTTACCCAAAGGCATGGCGGCGAGCCAAATAAAAAAACTAAAAATGTAAAGAAAAAGCAATACTTTTAATACGGCTGAAGAAATACGGAGGTACTTTTATGTCAGTAAAGATAGTTGTCGGAGGGCAATGGGGAGACGAAGGAAAAGGCAAAATCGTCGATTATCTCTCTCAGGATATGGATTTGATAGTCCGCTATCAGGGCGGCGACAATGCAGGCCATACGGTGGTCAACGAGCACGGAGAGTTTAAACTCCATCTTATCCCTTGCGGTATTTTTTATCACGGGTGTCACGTTTTGACAGGGACGGGTATGGTGATTAACCCCGACGAACTACTTAAGGAGATAGGAGAAGTAGAGGAAAAAGGCGTGGACACGAGTCGTTTGCACGTCAGCGGCAAGGCAACGATACTGATGCCTTACCACGTCGCGTTGGACAACGTGTTTGAAAAAGCAAAAGGGAGCATAGGCAGTACCAAACGCGGTATTGCGTACGCTTACGCCGACAGAGCAAGACGTATCGCGTTGAGGATTGAAGATTTGCTCGACCTCGACTATGCGTTACGCCGTTTGCAGCTCATTGTACCGACCGTTAACAAGGAGTTGGCGGCTTTCGGCGCGCAAGAAGTCACCGTTGACGAAATATTTGCAAAATGCAAGGTTTGGGCTGAAAAACTCGGAAAGAGGATAGTAGAACCCGTGTCCTTTATCCACAAGGCACTCAATCAAAACAAAAATATTATGTTTGAAGGGCAACTCGGAGCAATGAAAGACCTCGACCTCGGTATTTATCCGTACGTAACGAGTAGCAATCCCGTCGCGGCTTACGCATGCGCATCGGCAGGCGTGCCGATTTCAAAGGTCGACGACGTCGTCGGAGTTATCAAGGCATTTAGCAGTGCAGTGGGCGGCGGACCGTTTCCGACGGAGATGGGCGACGACGAGGCTGATGCTTTTAGAGGTACCGGCGAGCATGTGGACGACGAGTTCGGCGCGCGTACGGGTAGAGCGAGGCGGCTCGGCTGGTTGGATTTGCCGATAGTCAGGTACGGCGCGCAGATTAACGGGTATACCGAGTTGGCTATCTGCAAAATAGATAAACTCGACAAGGTGGAGCGACTCAAGGTTTGCGTCGGGTACAAACTCGACGGTAAAGATATAGATTTTATGCCGTCGTCAAAGGACCTCGACAGAGTTACTCCAGTTTACGAGGAGATGGACGGGTGGCTGTGCGACACCACCAAAATCCGCAAAATCGAGGATTTGCCGCTAAACGCCAAAAAGTATATTGCGAAAATAGAAGATTATTGCGGCGTAAAGGTCAGGTACGTCGGAGTCGGACCGGACCGCGACAGTATAGCAAGGTAACGAAAGGGGGATAGTTGAAAACTATCCTCTTTTTTAACGGCAAAAAGTTGTATTTTAAATTGTCTTGTGGTACAATGCACAATGAGGAGTTTTATATGAACATCAGCGTTTTTGACGTAATCGGTCCGATAATGATAGGACCGAGCAGTTCGCATACCGCGGGTGCGGCGCGCCTTTCTCGCATTGCCGCTCAAATTTGCGGAAAGCCGTTTAACAAAGTTACCTTCGGTTTGTACGGGAGCTTTGCCAAGACGGGTGCCGGGCACGGTACCGACAAGGCGTTGTTGGCGGGCGCACTCGGTTTTCGCGAGGACGACGAAAGGATAGCCGACGCGTATCGTTACGCGGCGGAACGCGGCTTGAAATTTGAGTTTTACGAGGCAGACCTCAACGTCGAGTACGAAAACAGTTGCAGAATATCCTTTTTTTGCGTCGACGGTTTTAAAATGACGGTGGTGGGTAGCAGTATAGGCGGAGGGCGCATAGTAATCACGAGGATAAACGACACGCAAACCGAGCTTTACGCCGAGCGTCCCACGATAATAATCAATCAGGAAGATAAAAAAGGCGTCATCAGCGGTATTACTCAGCTTTTGGCATGGCAGGGTATAAACGTCGCGGTCATGAGGCTCACGCGTTTTGCCAAAGGCAAGACGGCAACCACTCTCATAGAAACCGACGACGTGCTCCCGACCACTTTGAGAGATTTGTTTTTGCAAATGGACGGTATCAAAGACGTGCGTATTTTAAACTTCGGAGTGGAGGAGGATTGACATGTACAAAAACGTAGCTCAGTTGGTCGAACGTGCCAAACACATGCCTTTGCACCGCGTCGTGCTTGAAAACGAAATGCAGTTGACGAGTATGACCGAAAAAGAAATTTACTCTCGCCTCGAGAAACATTACGACACGATGGTTGCCGCCGCTACCCGCGCGATAATGCAACCGTTGGAGATGACGGGCAACTTTATCAAAGGGCAAAGCTATAAACAAGGTAAATACGCCTCTTCTAATCCGTTGGGCGGAGAGTATATCAACAATATAATGACGATGGCGCTCAGTTGTTGCGAAGTAAACGCGAGCATGGGGCGTATCTGTGCCGCTCCTACCGCCGGCAGTTGCGGTATTTTGCCCGCCGTCCTCATAGAGACGGCGCGAAAACTCGATTCTACGCGCAAAGAGGTATTAAACGCCTTGCTCGTGGCGAGCGGATTCGGTTCTATTTTTATTGCCAACGCCACGGTTTCCGGAGCGGAGGGCGGTTGTCAGGCGGAGTGCGGAGTTGCGGCGGCTATTGCGGCTGCCGCGGCGGTATATCTGTACGGCGGCACGCCGAAAGCCTGCGCCAACGCCGTCGGTATCGCGCTCATGAATTGTATGGGGTTGATTTGCGATCCCGTCGCGGGGTTGGTTCAGTTGCCGTGTAGTTTTCGCAATGCCGGACAGGCGGCAAACGCCATATGCGCGGCTGACCTTGCTTTGGCGGGACAGACGACTGTGATACCTGTCGACGAAATAATCGAGGCGATGTACAAGGTCGGTAAAAAAATCCCCGTTGAGTTTAAAGAAACTTCGCTCGGCGGTATTGCAGCCACCTCTACGGCAAAAAAACTCGAGAAAAAAGTACATAGAATAAGTATTTTCAATCAAAGTTGACTAAAATAAAAGGTATCGATACTCCGAATGAGCCTGCGCGTTTTTTGCCGCTTGCCTACTTCGGAAAGTATCGGGGATAAGTATGGACGATAAAAAGAAGTTAAAAAAACGTACTATAGTGTTTTTAACGGTCAGTATTGCGTTGTTTGCGGTTTTGATGCTGATCGGCACTTTTTTCGATTTGGATATTTCAAAAAAACTCACCGCGGGTAGTCTTAACGCGGGAGAGTATTACGCGTCGGACGCGTTTGTTTTGGGGTGCGAGGCTTACGGCAGTACGCCGATATGGCTGGCTTTTTGCTTTGCCTTTGCCTTATTGTACACCCTTTTTACACGTCTCGATATTCCGCTTTGGTTAAAAGCATTGTTGTGCGCGGTATGCGTCGTCGCGGCGATATTCGTTTCTTTTAAAGCGATAGTTGAAATATTCGGTTACCTTGCCGAGCAAAACGGAGTAGAGTCGTTGCTCGACGCCAAAGGAGTGCAAGGCAGCGCGCTGTTTGTCGGCGTCGTCCTCTTTGCGTTGGTGTTTTTGCTCGTCATCAAAGTTAAACTCGACAAAAAGACGATATTAAACGTTGCCCTCGTATTGCTCTGCTCGTGCGCGCTGTACATGCTGGTCAGCGTAATCAAGACGCCGGTGGGCAGGGTTCGTTTTCG
Source organism: uncultured Subdoligranulum sp. (assembly GCA_964612455.1). Classification (GTDB taxonomy): domain Bacteria; phylum Bacillota; class Clostridia; order Christensenellales; family CAG-314; genus SFEB01. The sequence continues at coordinate 17,109 of CAZTCB010000007.1, forward strand.
TACCATCAACGTGTTGGGCGACGAAAGTTTGTTTACCCCGTGGTATACGATAAACGGCAAGCGTGCTTTCGACGGTTTACCCGACGACTGTTGCAAGTCTTTTCCGTCGGGGCATACTTTTTCGGCAGGAATGATATTTACGTTGCTGTTGTTGCCCGATTTGTTTGATTGGGCAAACAAAAGGTGGTTAAAGGCGGTATTGTGGACGTGTTGTTGCGGCTACGTCGCTTGCGTTGCGGTGTCGCGTATCATGGCGGGCGCTCATTATCTTACCGACGTTACCGCGGGCGGTTTTTTGGCTTTGTGGGGCGTGATGTTTTTCCGAGAGGTTTTTATCAAAAACTTCGCCCACTTTAAATCGCTGAAAAAGGAATAAAATGTACAAAATATGTATCAACTGCGCCTCGGGCGTAGAAAACGTTTTAAAAAGAGAATTGGTCGCTCTCGGATACGGCGAGCAAAAGGCGGAAAACGGCAGTTTTTTCTTTGACGGCAACGCCGAGGACGTGGCAAAGTGCAATATGTTTTTGCACACGGCGGAACATGTCTTTATTACTCTCGCGACCTTTACCGCCGTTGACTTTGACCGATTGTTTGACGGTGTTTACGCTATCGATTGGGACGAGTATTTGTCCCCCGACGCGCAAATCGTCGTCAACGCCAAGAGCGTAAAAAGCGGATTGTTTGCATTGTCGGCGATACAGAGCGTCGCCAAAAAGGCAATAATAAAAAAAATGACGGCGCGCACGGGAAAAATCGTTTTTGACGAGTCGGGTGCCCGATACGGGATAGAAATCAATATTTTTAACGACAAGGTCACCGTTTTGATGGACACGGGTGGCAAGGGACTGCACAAACGCGGATATCGCGACTGCGTATCCGTTGCCCCGATTAAAGAAACTCTCGCATGCGCATGCCTGTTGTTGTCTGATTTTTCCGCCGAAAGACCGTTCAGAGATCCTTTTTGCGGGAGCGGTACTTTCGTGACCGAGGCTGCGCGTATGGCGCTCAATATAGCGCCGGGCATGGACAGAGATTTTGATTTTTTACATTGGCAAAACTTTGATAAAAACGCCTATCGTCTTGCAAAACAAAGAGCGCTCGATACCGTCAGGACGGACAAAAAGATAGATTTTGTCGGCAGCGATATCGACGCGGAGGCTATAAAGTTGAGTAATCGTCATGCCAAACGCGCCGGTCTCGAGGGCAAAGTCAGATTTGAAGTCAGAGACGTGGCTTGTTTTTTACCGAGGGAGCAGGGCGGCACGATAGTTACCAATCCGCCGTACGGCGACAGATTGCTCGACGTCGGTTCCGCAAGAAAGGTAATAGAGGATTTCGGGGACAGGTATAAAGAAATGACCGATTGGTCGGCTTTCGTCATTAGCTCCGACTTGCAGTTTGAACGCTTTTTCGACCGCAAAGCCGCCAAAAAAAGAAAACTCTACAACGCCAACAAGGTGTGCAATCTGTATCAATATTTTCGCGGCAGCAATGCGGGACAGCGTTATTGCAAAATGACGGATATTTTCGGCGACGTCGCGGCAATAAACAACGAAAACGATAGAGGGGAAAATCCTTAAATGGCAAAAAAAGAAAAAAAATCGGAATTGTCGACGAAAGCCGACGACGTTAAGAATATTAAAAACGGGCGTAACGCAGACAAGGACGAGCAAAGCGTTTTTTTGCGTACGTGCGAAAAACGCCGTAAAAAGAGCGAAAAAGCAACCGTAAAGTTTTTGGCTCGCAGCGAAAAAAACGTTGCGCGTTATTTAAAAAGATGCGGTCGCGACGCCGACGCCGAGACGAAAGCGGCTCTCCGCCGCGAAATACTCGGGATTGCGTCGTTGCAAAATCCCGACGCCGATTGGGTAAATCTCGACAATGCCGCGATGATTTTTCCCGCGACCGACTCTGCGGATATCAACGGCATGTTTCGTTTGTCGGCTATTTTAAACGAAAAAATCGAGCCTGTTCGCCTTCAAAAGGCGTTGAACATGACCGTCAGGCGTTTTCCTACCATTGCGGCGGCAATCAAGAGGGGCGTGTTTTGGTTTTATCTCGAGCCGTCCACTTATCCCGTCGTAATCGAACAGGAAAAACTGTTCCCCTGCACCCGTATACCTATGGACAGCCGTCATGCATGTATTCGCGTGACTTATTTCGACTATCGCGTTTCGGTGGATTTTTTTCACGCGGTTACCGACGGCAACGGCGGGATAGTTTTTTTAAACACTCTTGTCGGAGCATACCTCAGGCTCGGCGGCGAAAAACTAACCCCGTCGCCAAAGTATCTTGACGACCGCGATAAACCGCGCAAAGAAGAAACGATAGACAGTTTTCAGAGTATCGCGGATTTTAAAACCAAGAGCAACCACAAAGACGTCGTCAGTTTCGAGATACCCGGGGAGCGACTCAACAACTTTTCTCTTGTGGTGGTCAACGGCAGCGTTAATTCCGAAAAACTCAATCTCGCAGCCAAGTCTCACGGCGTAACCGTCGGGCAATATCTCACGGCGGCGCTTATATGGGCGATAGAAGAAGACAGACGATTTTTCGGTTACGACAAAAAACGCCCCGTAGTGGTGAGCGTGCCGTCCAATCTGCGAAAGTTTTATCCTACTCCCACGATGCGTAATTTTATTTACGTCATGAGTATACACGGTACGGGCGACACCGATTTCGATAAAATACTCGGGCGGGTAAAGACGCAGTTTTGCGAGCAAAACAATCTCGACTTTTTTGTCGGGTTGGTCAACTTTAACGTCAAGAGTCAGCGGAATTTCTTTCTTAAAATATGCCCGCTGTTTCTTAAAAACGCTGTATTGAAACTGTTTTATAAAAAAATGGGTTCGCGCGCTCGTACCAGCACGGTGAGCAATCTCGGTTTCGTGGACACGCCCAAAGAGTTTTTGGATCATGTCGTGCGTTACGAGTTTATACTCGGTCCGCAGGAAAAAGAAATGGTCAGTTTCTCGTGTTGCAGTTACAACGGAAACACCGTTATTTCAGCCGCGCGTACGATAAAAGAGCGTAGTGTGGTAAAACTCTTTTTCGACCGTCTCGTGGCGGACGGACTGGACGTGGCGATAGACACAAATTGCGAGATATAGCGTGAGGAAACAAAATGAAGTTTTGTAATCATTGCAAAGTTAAAGTTAACGAAAACAATCAATACTGTCCGCTGTGCGGCAGTTATCTCGAAAAAACCGTCGACGACGACGTAAACGAAAAAATCCAACGGTACGTTTCAAATCCGCCGTTGAGAGTAGAAGGGCGCACCAAAAACTATTTTAAAAAGAGAATGTTTTGGTTTGCCGCCATTATTTTTGCCGGTTGTTTCGTTGCAAATTACATGACCACGCCCAAGGGAACGTTTTGGTCGGAGGGGTATTATTGGTGCGGTTACGTCCTTTTCGGGTTGTTTGCCGCCTATTTTGCCACGACGACGTCGGTGTATCGCCGCAGTCGTCTGTATGGCATGGTCGGGCTCGGCTGTATAGTTGCGGCTGTTACCATGTTGGGCTTAGAGATTACGTACAGTCTGAGCGTTGCGAAAGATTTGTCCAGAGTGATTTACTCCGTGGAGTACATCGTGCCGTCGATAGCCATAGCGTCCGTTATATCGGCGGACGTATTGATAGCCGCCGACAGAGGCAAGTACAAGTACTACTTCATCTCGTTGTTGTGCGGTACGGTCGTAGCGGTATTGCCGCAAATCGTCGTATGGATAGCTAAATTAAACTATTCTGCCGATTGGTTGATAATCTCGTCCTTTTTCTTCGGGTTGATTAATCTTTTGGTCATGATAGTGGCGTTTTGGCGCGAGTTTAAAAACGAAATGCTGAGAAAATTCAGTATTTAAGAGTAAGGGTGCGGTCAATTAAAAAAAGGATTGTTTAAACGGTTAAGTTAAATATATCGATAAAGATAAAGATAAAAAAACGGCTTGTCGCAAGTACAAGCCGTTTTACGTTTTTTTTACCGTGCAACCAAGGTTGACAACCTCCGCCGAAGCGGTATCCGGTTAGGTGGCTACTCCAAAGCACCCTCGTGGCACATGACTCGCTTCGCTTAATGCTGCTGCTCTCGCCCTGACATGGTTCACGAAAAGTCATTGCACAAGACCTTGGTATCAACACTCCTTGACCGTTCCTGACCTCCCACGAAAGAAGCCGCCCTTGGTATTCTGCCACGCTGTAGCGGATTGCGTGTGACAGGGCACCGCTGGCTCCCCGCATAGCACGGTGACACTATATTACCACAACGAAAAAAAATATGCAACTTTTAAAATACAATTGATAAAAAAACTTGCATAAAAACCAATCTTGTTGTAAAATTAACAAATAATGATTTTCGCTCGAAGATAAAGGGCAAAAAGGACGTGGATATGTACAAAAAAGTTGACACCGCTTTAAATTTCGTGGACAGAGAAAAGGATATTTTAAAATTTTGGGCGGATAACGGGATTTTTGAAAAAACCAAGACCAAAAACGGCACCGACAAGGTATTTACTTTTTTTGACGGTCCGCCTACGGCAAACGGCAAACCGCACGTGGGACACGTGCTGACGCGAGTCATGAAAGATATCATCCCGCGGTACAAGATAATGAAAGGTTACTCCGTACTGAGAAAGGCGGGGTGGGATACGCACGGATTGCCCGTGGAGCTCGAGGTTGAAAAACTTCTCGGTATCGACGGCAAACAGGAGATAGAAAAATACGGGATAGAGCCGTTTGTCAAACAATGCAAACAAAGCGTGTGGAAATACAAATCGCTTTGGGAGCAAATGAGCCAACGCATAGGCTATTGGGTAGACATGGACACGCCCTACGTCACTTACGACAACGATTACATAGAGTCGGTTTGGTGGGCGATAAAGACAATCAACGACAAAGGTTTGCTGTACGAGGGTCACAAAATCGTTCCTTATTGTCCGCGATGCGGCACCGCTTTGTCCTCTCACGAGGTGGCTCAAGGATATAAAGACGTCGAGGAAACGACGATTTTCGTCAAATTCAAACTTACGGAAGAGGAAAACACTTATTTTCTCGCATGGACGACCACGCCGTGGACTTTGCCGTCCAACGTCGCTTTGTGCGTCAATCCCAAAGAAAAGTACGTCAAGGTTGCCGTCGACGGTGTAAATTATATTTTGGCGGATGCTCTCGTAAAATCGGTATTCGGCGACGAAAAAGTAGAGGTAAAAGAAGAATTTGTCGGCAAGGACCTCGAGTACAAGCCGTATCAACCGCTGTTTGACTTTTACAAGGGCGGCGACAAAAAAGCCTGGTACGTCACTTGCGACGATTACGTCACGCTCACCGACGGCAGCGGCATAGTCCATATCGCTCCCGCATTCGGCGAGGACGACAGCAAAGTCGGATTAAAGTACGGCTTACCGCTCGTCCAGATGGTGGACGACCGCGGCAGATTTAAAGAAGGTTGCGGCGAAGTAAGCGGAAAGTTTTGCAAAGACGCCGACAAACTGCTTATCAAACAGCTGAAAGCGAAAGGATTGCTCTTTAAAGAGCAACGCTATACGCACAGTTATCCTTTCTGCTGGCGTTGCGATACGCCGCTCCTTTATTACGCTCGCAAATCATGGTTCATCAAGATGAGCGCGGTGCGCGACGAGTTGCTTAAAGCCAACGACGACGTCAATTGGATGCCCGCCACGATAAAAGACGGACGCATGGGCAATTTCCTCGAAAACGTCATCGATTGGGGTATCTCGCGCGAGAGATATTGGGGCACTCCCTTGCCTATATGGCGTTGCTCCAAATGCGGCAAGATACACGTAATAGGCAGCAGAAAAGAACTGTCGGAGTTGAGCGGTTGCGACGAAAGCACAGAGTTGCACCGCCCGTATATAGATTCGGTAAAATGGCAGTGCGATTGCGGCGGCGAGTTTGTCCGCGTGCCGGAGGTCGTCGACTGTTGGCTGGATAGCGGCAGTATGCCTTTCGCACAGCATCATTATCCGTTTGAAAACAAGGAGTTGTTTGCCAAAAACTTCCCCGCCGATTTTATCAGCGAGGCTGTGGACCAGACCAGAGGATGGTTTTACACGCTGACGGCTCTCGGAGTGTTGCTGTTTGGCAAGGCGCCCTTTAAAAATTGCATAGTGCTCGGGCACGTTTGCGACAAAAACGGCTTAAAGATGAGCAAACACAAAGGCAACACCATCGATCCGCAGGTCGTGCTCGACGGACAGGGCGCGGACGCTACGCGGTGGTACTTTTACACGTCGTCGGCACCGTGGCTGCCGAGTCGGTTTTATCCCGAGGCGGTTCAGGAGAGTCAGCGTCAGTTTTTGGGCACGCTGTGGAATACTTACGCTTTCTTCGTGCTTTACGCGGATATAGACAAATACAATCCGGCGGAACACCGTTTGAGCGATTGCAAATTGTCGCTCATGGACAGGTGGATACTGAGCGAGCTCAATACGCTCGTCAAGACGGTCGACGTCGGTCTCGAAAAGTACGAAATAGTGGACACCGCGCGCGCCATTCAGAGTTTTACCGACAATCTCAGCAATTGGTACGTCAGACGCGGCAGAGACAGATATTGGGGCAACGATTGGACGGAGGATAAAAAAGCGGCTTATACTACGTTGTACACCGTACTCGTGACTTTGGTGAAAGTCGCCGCGCCTTTCGTTCCGTTTATCACCGAGCAGATTTATCAAAATCTCGTGACGCCTTTCTTTAAGGACGCGCCGATTTCCGTGCATTTGTGCGATTTTCCCGTCGCGGACGAAAAATATATCGACGAGGCGTTGCAGGTAAAGATGGCTGAGATAACCGATATAGTCGTTCTCGGTCGTAGCGCGCGTAACAACAGCAATATAAAAAATCGTCAACCTCTCGCTAAAATGTACGTTATCGGTGGCAAAAAACTCGACGAGCAAGCCGAAACGATTATTAAGGAAGAACTCAACGTCAAGTCGATAGAGTTTGGCGGCGAGGCGGAAAACTACGTCAATTACGAAATCAAACCTCAGCTCAAGACGCTCGGGCCAAAGTACGGCAGTCTCTTGGTCGGGATAAGGCAGTTTCTCGCTACGTGCAACGCCGTCGAGGTGGTCGAAACGGTCAGGTCCGGTAAAACTTACGCGACGGAGATATCCGGCAAGACGGTCGAGTTTGGCGAAGGCGACCTTCTCGTCAGCAGTAAAAACAAAGAAGGGTACGTTGCGGCAAGCGACAAGGGCGTTACCGTCGTCCTCGATACCAACCTCTCGCCCGAGTTGAAACAAGAGGGTATGATGAGAGAGTTTGTCAGCAAAATTCAGTCTTTGCGCAAAGAAAGCGATTTTGTCGTGACCGACAGGATAAGGGTGGAGTACGACGCCGACGCCGACGTGACCGACGCAATCGAGGCGTTTAAGGACCAGATTAAGAGCGACACTTTGTGCGACAGCCTGACCAAAGGCAACGTCGACTCGGACAAAGTAGTCGACGTCAACGGTCATACCGTAAAAATAAAATTGGAAAAAATTTGATTTTCTTGCCATGAGAAAAAACGAGGAATGGAAAGATTTTGAAATAATAGCCACGGGCGACGGAGAAAAGCTCGAAAGATGGGGTGAAGAAATATTGCTTCGCCCCGATCCGCAGGTCATCTGGCATGCCGCTTTTCCGCTAAAAAGTTATCCCGGGCTTTCGGCAAGGTATTTTCGCAGCGCGACGGGCGGCGGCAGTTGGGAGTTTTTTAAACCCCTCTCGGAGTGGACGGTCGGATGGCGCGATTTAAAGTTTTGCGTCAAACCGATGGGTTTTAAACACACGGGGCTTTTTCCCGAGCAGGCGGCAAACTGGTCGCTCATGACCGAACTCATTAAAAAAGCAAACAGACCTATAAAGGTGTTAAACCTATTTGCTTACACGGGTGGAGCTACCGTTGCATGCGCCGCTGCCGGTGCGGAAGTGTGTCATGTTGACGCGGCTAAAAACATGGTGGAGCGCGCAAAACAAAATATGGCGTTGTCGGGATTGTCGGAGTGCCCCGTGAGGTACATAGTCGACGATTGCGCAAAGTTTGTCTCGCGGGAAATAAAGCGCGGCAAGGTTTACGACGCCATTATCATGGATCCGCCGAGTTACGGCAGGGGGAGCAACGGCGAAATATGGAAACTCGAGGACAACGTCAGTGATTTTTTGACGTTGTGCAAGGGCGTGTTGTCAAAAAAACCTCTTTTCGTATTGCTCAACAGCTACACTACGGGTTTGCAGCCAACGGTATTGAAAAATCTGTTGAGCAGAGCTTTTGCCGACGTCGGCGGTAGCGTCGAGGCGTACGAAGTTTGTTTGCCGACGCGGGAAGGTATAGATTTGCCGTGCGGCGCAAGCGGACTTTTTTTGGGAGAATAACGAATGAAAAAACAGTTTACAATGGACGACGTACCGGTATTGTACGAGGATAACCATATTATCGTGGTGATGAAACCGCAAAATATCCCCGTTCAGGCGGATGAGAGCGGCGACGTCGATTTACTGACCTTGATTAAAGGGTATATTAAGGAAAAATACTCCAAGCCGGGTAACGCTTTCGTCGGATTGGTGCATCGTCTTGACCGCACGACGGGCGGAGTCATGGTGTTTGCTCGCAATACCAAGAGCGCGGCGCGGTTGTCGGAGGCTTTTGCAAACCGCGAGGTCGAAAAAGAGTATCTTGCGGTGCTTTGCGGCACGCCTAAAGCCAAAGAGGGCAAACTCGTCAACTATCTCAAGAAAAATCCCGAAAACAACATGGTTTACGTCGCGACGGAGGTCACCGACGGGGCGAAACGAGCAGAACTCGAGTATAAAGTAATAGCAACCACCCCGTTGACCAGTCTGGTAAGGGTTTTTCTCGGTACGGGGCGCAGTCATCAGATACGCGTTCAGTTTGCGGGGATAAACAATCCCGTATTCGGCGACGTCAGGTACGGCGGCGACAAGTACGGCAAACACAATCTCGCGCTTTGGGCGAGCAGACTCGTTTTTACTCATCCCGTCACGAAAGACAAGATGATTTTTTTCGTATACCCGCCGGAAAGCGTGCCTTGGACGGATTTCGATATCGATAATCTCGTCGGAGTGAAAAAAGGTTGCTTAAAAAAATAAAAAATCCACGAACATTTGCCCGAAGTTGTTTTAAATAATTGACAACGGCGGTCAATGTGTAGTAAAATTACTTGGTTAAAGAACATCCATTTGGAGGACTAATAGATGAAAAGCAAAAAAATAGTTGTATGCGCGCTTTTACTTGCGTTGTGCGTTGCCGTACTCGGTTTCGTCGGCGGTACGCAGACTGCCCGTGCGGCGGCGTCTACGACATCCGTTTTTACTACGGGTACCAACAGCAAGATAGAGATATCTACGGACGGCGGATTGAGCGTTACTTTTGCCGAGACGGCGGAAAAAGGCTTTGTTACGAGCGTAAACAAGATAGACCTCAACAAATACGCAATCAAGTTTAAAGCCGACAAATGTAATTTTGCGACTTTGTATTTCTCTTTCGCCAACGAAAGAGACAACGACGAGAGCAAGGGCTTTGTGGTTACTTTTTCGCCAAAGTCCGGCGATACCGTCGTTAAAGTTTTTGACACTTTGACCTTTGTCGACGCGGAGGAAGGTACCGAAAAATCCAACGTTACGCTTAAAGGCATTACCTTGACCGACAATTACGTCTGGTTGGAGTACGTAGGCGGCGTGTTGCAGGTAAAGAGTATTCCTTTGACCGCGGCGGGCGACGTCACGTACACCGCTTACACTGTCCTCGCCGTCAACAAAAACACGGCTTATTCCGACGATACCGTTGCGAGAGCTGATTTTTCGTGGGTAGAAGACACGGTGGGCGATATTTTGCCGTATAAAGAGGCGGCAGTGCTCGAGGTCGGCGTGCTCGGTCAAAAACTTGCCGACGACGAGGGCGATGAGGGCGACGCGTCTATTTCAAACGACAGCGTGCTCAATATTCTTTCCGTTTCTAACTATTACGGCGAACAACAACTCGGCACGGACGAAATGAACGTTCGTCCCGTTATCAAGTGCTCGATTAAAAACTATCGCGGTATGATTATCGGCACGGCGAGCGGCGACGATATTTTTGCCAACGACGACGTGTTTAAGACAAACGGATTGTTTAACGACGGTTTTGTTAGCGGCGATATCGTTGTTGACCGTGTTGCCGAGCGTACCGCAGCCGAAGGCACCAATTATTATTTGCCGTTTTACGTTATTGCGTTGCAAAACAGCACGGCAAAGACGACCGACGCCGCCATTCAGGAGGGCGAGACCGTGGACGTCGTAAACTACAACAACGCTTTCGACGACGTTAAGCTCTTTGTCAGGACGGCTGACGAAAAAGCCGCCGGTAGCGATTACACGGAAAAAGACTTTACCAAGACGTCTTCGAGCTACACTTTGTCGACCGGTATAGATACCGAGTACGTTTTCGTGTTTTACGTCAAGATAGACAACAACGGCACGATTAAAAAGTTTGCGCTCAGAGTTACGAGCATAGAGGATCTCGTCAAGCCCGAAGTAAACAAAGACGCTTTCGTTAAATGGGCGCAGGAAAATCTCTCCTATTATCTCGGCGCGACAATCAACGCGACGGAAGACGGCAGCGATACTTTGCCCACCATATCCAAAGAAGACAACGAAAAGTACGGTATCGTCAAAGACTACGTAACCAAAAACGGAGACAATTCCGCAGATTGGGAAGTCAACGATTTTGAAAACCTCGATATCGTCGTCGGTATGAAAAACGCCGACTCGACGGAAGACTACGAGTGGCAAAGCGACACAAACGTCAATTTCAACGATATCGGCGAGTTTACCATTGCTTATAAAGTCATCGACCAAAGCGGAAACGAAACGATTATTTACGAATTTGCGGTTTACGTCGACGACGTTACCGCTCCCACTATCACGATTTCTTCGAGCTACCAGACCAAAGAGTTAGAAGTAGAAGACAATCTCGAGGTTCCCTCTCAGGGCGTGTCGCGTTCGGACAACTGCAGCGGCGTCAATACCGAGCTCAATACGTACACGGTGTACGTTCTCGATTACGACCGCTACGGTGAAGACGGTTATAACGTAGACAGCGACGGTTATCTCATCACCGACGGATTGACTGTCATTACCAAAGCGCAGGTGGACGAGGGCTATGAGCTCACCGACGACATGATAAGCAAAGATGCGGACGGCAAAGCTCGTCCCACGTTTATCGTCGTTTACGAAGCCACCGACAATGCAGGCAACCATGTGGTCGGCAAAACCTTTGGTTTCGTTACCGTAAAGGTCAAGTCGGCGACTGCCGTTGCCGAAAACCCCGTCAACGAAACGTTGGAAATTTTCCTTATCGTCGTAGTTGCCGTACTCGTGGTCGCTATATTGGTACTCTTCTTCGTCAATCCGCAACAAAAGAAAACCGACGCTCGTATGGCGACGGTGCTTGCTAACGAAAAAGCGAAAAAAGAAGCGGAAAACGACGGTGACGATACCGACAAACAGTAATTTGCGCAAGTATCTTTAAACCGACAATAAAAACTAAAAAGCCTTTTGCTTAATGCAAAAAGGCTTTTTTGTTTCGGAAAAAAATTATTCTGCCGTTTCGTACGCTTTTAAAATCGCGTCCGACAGCTCCTGACGCGTGACGGCGTTGATTGGGTGGGCGATGTCTTTGTATTCGCCTTCTTTGGTCTTGCGACTGGGCATAGCAATAAATAATCCTTCCGTGCCGTCTATGACCTTTATGTCGTGAATAACAAATCCTTCGTCAATCGTGACCGAGGCAATTGCGCGCAACTTTGAGTCTTCTTTTTCAACCTTTCTAATCCTTACGTCTGTAAATCTCATACATTTCTCCTTTCATGCATATATTGTGGTTAGGATAAAAACCACCGTGTGAAATTATTATACACCATCATTCGGAAAAACTCAATACTTATGACGATTTTTTTTAAAAAAGTATACATATTTTTTTCACTGATAAAAATTTGCGTTTATACGCCGTAAAAAAGGAGGGAAAGTAGGCAAAAAATGAAAAAAACATACCATTTTATAGGCGTCGGCGGGGCAGGAATGAGCGGGCTTGCGGAGTATTTCGTATCTTTGGGCAATACGGTAAGCGGCAGCGACGTCAACAGGAGCGATACTACCGACGTTCTCGTGAGTAAAGGCGTAGAGGTTTTTATCGGGCACAGTAAAAACAATTTGCCCCGCGATATAGACGTCTGCGTGTTTTCGTCCGCGGTCGGAGAGGACAACGTCGAGTTGTCGGAGTGCAGACGCAGGGGAATAAAGACGCTTTCGCGGGCAGAGGCTTTGGCAACGGTCACTGCGGAATTTAAAAACTTTATTGCCGTGTCGGGTTGTCATGGCAAAACGACGACGTCGGCGTTGATTTTTAGTTTGTTAAGGTCATGCGGGTTTAAACCCTCGCTGTTTTTGGGCGGTGAGTACGAAGGAAACAATTATTCGGGCGGCGACGGAGATTGTTGCGTTGCCGAGGCATGCGAGTATCGACGGTCTTTTTTGGCGCTTAAACCGACGGTATCGGTGATACTCAACGTCGATCGCGATCATGTCGATTGTTACGACAGTCTGTCGGATACGGAGAGTGCTTTTGCGGAGTTTGCTGCGTCAACCGATATAGACGGGGCGACTATTCTTTACGCTCCGCTCAAAAAGACGCTTGAAAAGAGAGGTTTTTGCGGCAAAACTATTACTTTTTCGGATACAAACGACGACGCCGATTACCGCGCGGTCAACGTCGGTGACGAAAAAGGCGTGTTTTTTTACGATTTGTACGAGGCGGGCAAATACGTTTGTCATGTCAAACTGCCGTCGGAGGGGTATTATCTCGTGCCGTGTTCGCTCGCCGCCATCGCGGTGTGCGTTTTTTTAGGGTGCGACGCCCGAGACGCGGTTGCGGGGCTGAAAGATTTTTCGGGAGTACAGAGGCGTTGGCAAAAGTTTGAAAGTAATTTTACCAACGTTATCGCCGACTACGCGCATCACCCGACAGAAATAAAAAGTCTCCTTTTCAGCGCGAAAAAGCTGGGTTTTAAACGCGTTTTTTTGCTTTTTCAACCGCATACGTACTCGCGGACGGCGGGACTGCTCGACGAGTTTGCGACATGTTTTAAGGGTGCGGACGCGGTTGCCGTCCTGCCGATATACGCCGCGCGCGAAAAACCCGTAAAGGGCGGAGACAGCTCGGATCTCGTAAAAGCCGTGTCAAAGTACACGCCGTGCGTCGAGGTTAAGGACTTTAAAGCCGCAAAAGAGTATTTTTCGGGTTTAACAAAAGACGATTTACTGTTGGTGGTCGGCGCGGGAAACGTCGTTGACTTTTGCACCGACAAGTATTTGAATAGCTAAAATAATCGGTTTTTTGTTGTATAAAATCTCTTTTTGTGCTATAATACCCGCATATGATACAGAGAACGTTTTTGGTAGTCGGGCTCGGTAATCCCGACGCAAAGTACGACGGTACGTTTCACAACGTCGGCTTTGCCGCAGTGGACAGGTTTGCAAAGCTTATCGACGCGACTTTCGACAAAGGCGAGTGCAGGGCAGTCACCGCCCACAAAAAAACTCCCGTCGGAAAGATAATAACGGCAAAACCGATAACGTACATGAACCTTTCGGGCGAGAGCGCGAGAGAGTTGGTCCACAAGTATAAAATCCGTCAGCCCGATTTTATCGTCGTTTACGACGATGCCGATTTACCTGTCGGCAAGGTGCGCATCCGCAAGGACGGCAGCGGCGGCAGTCACAACGGTATGAAGAATATTATCGACAACCTCGGTACTCAAAACGTTTATCGCATACGGGTGGGCATAGACCGTCCGAAAACGGAGGGATTTGCTTTGATGGACTACGTTTTGTCAAAAATCCCGGATGAGGCGGCGAAAGAGCTCGATGCGGCTTACGACGTGGTTGCAGCCGCGCTGAAAGACTTTTGCGACGGAAACGAGCTTGACGCCGTAATGCGAAAATATAATCACAAGTAAACTATGTATTGCGATTTTTTTAATCCGCAGGGGCACCCCGTCTACGAGGAAATAGCCTTAAATACCCGCAGAAACTTTTTTTCTGCGGTTTTTGGCGTTCAATCGGCGGAAAAAATTTTTATTTCGTCCAATATTAACGATTTCGTTCTTTTCGTTACGAGCGACTATATCGCGGCGCAACAACTCGCGCGCGACCTTTCCTCGTACACCGAAAAACCGTTCGTTTTTTTGCCGCCGCGACAGGAGGTTTTGCTGTACAAAACCGAGGGATTTAAGAGCAGAGCCGAAAGATTGGTAACCTTGAAAGAGATAGCGTCGGGGCATGTATCGGGCGTGGTCACCACACCCGACGGATTAAGTCAGCTGTTGCCTTGCGCGGAATACTTTAAAGACAGTTTTTTGCGTGTTTGCGAGGGAGACGAGCTGGATTTGTCGGAGTTTGGCAGGCGCCTCACGGTCAACGGTTTTTTAAAGGTGTCAATGATAGAGGCTCCCGGGCAGTTTACCGTCAGGGGAGATATCGTAGACGTATTTTTGCCGCAATACTCTTCACCCGTGCGCTTTGATTTTTTTGACGATACGGTAGAGTCGATAAAGTTAATCGACAAGGAAACTTTCGTTTCGGTAAAAAAACTTGACGGAGTCGACGTTTTCGCCGTCAGGGACGTTTTTGACGGCGAAGCCGCGTTGAGGTTTGCGCGTGCCGAGGCGGAAAAGCAAAAAAAATCCGCCGACGCATACAGCCGGTTGACGACGTTGTTGTCAAGTCTCGAAATTAATCCCGACAATCCTTGGCTATATCCTTTCGGTCGTCACTCCACGTTGGCGGATTATCTCCCGTGCGATACTCTCGTGGTGTGGGACGAGCCTCAATCGATATCGCAAAAACTCGACCGCATTTACGGCGGGTTTAAGGATAGATTTGCGTTTTTATTAAAAAACGGCGAAGTATTGCCTTCGCATTTTTGCCAAAACAAGGAGCCGAATGCCGTAAAAGAAGAATACGGACGTTTTCGTCAGCTCGGGTTGCAGACTTTGCCGTATAAATGCTCGTTTTTTACGCCGCAAAAGGTGACTTCCGTCAAATCGGCGGCGGTCTTGAGTTATAAATACGACTTTGAGAGATTGTTTGCCGACGTAAGGCAATGGACAAGCAACGACTACTCCGTGGTTTTGTTTGCGTCCGATACGGAGCAGGCATACGCTTTGCAACGGCGTTTCGGCGAGTCGGGGCTGGACGTGCGCGTCGAGTCTCAGCCGCATTCCGTCTCAGGTGCGGTTATCGTCCCCGTCGGGGTATCGAGGGGGTTTATATCTCACTCCGAGAGATTGGTGTTTGTCGGGTGCGACGATTTATTTAAACGTGCCGCGGTAAAAAAGTTAAAACCTAAAAAAGAAAACGTTTTTTTGGATTTAAAACCCGGCGATTACGCGGTGCACGAGTTGCACGGCATAGGCCTGTGCGAAGGCGTAGTCACCAAAACGGGCAGTTTCGGCACGAAAGACTTTATCAAATTGCTTTACCGAAACGGCGATACGGTATACGTTCCTGCCGAAAATACCAATATGCTGACCAAGTACAGCGGTAGCGAAACGGCTCCCAAACTAAGCAAAATCGGCGGCGCGGAGTTTGAAAGAGTAAAGTCCAAAGTCAAGTCGCAAATCAAAGAAATGGCTATCGACCTGATAAAGCTTTACGCTCAGAGACGTCACCAAAGGGGTTTCAGGTACAAGATAGACGATTATCTCGAGGAGGAGTTTGAGGCGGGGTTCGATTACGTTGCCACTCCCGATCAGGTAAAGTGCGGGCAGGAGATAGACGCCGACCTCACGAGCGACAAGATAATGGACAGGTTGTTGGTGGGCGACGTCGGTTTCGGCAAGACGGAAGTTGCTTTGCGCGCCGCCTTCAAGGTCGTGGCAAACGGCAAACAAGTGGCTTTTTTGGCGCCGACGACGATACTTGCGGAGCAACATTACGAGTCTTTGTTCGGTCGTTGTAAACCGTTTGATATCAAAGTGGCATGTTTAAACCGTTTTCGCAACAAAGAACAACAAAAAAAGATAATTTCGGATATCGCCGAGGGAAAAATCGACGTCGTCGTCGGTACTCACAGATTGTTGAGTAAAGACGTGGCGTTTAAAGACCTCGGTATGCTCGTTTTGGACGAAGAGCAGCGTTTCGGCGTAGAGGATAAAGAAAAAATAAAGGCGTTAAAAACCAACGTCGACGTATTGAGTATGTCCGCCACGCCTATACCCCGTACCCTTTATATGGCTCTTTCGGGGATGAAAGACATATCGCTCATCACTACGCCGCCCAAAGAAAGAGTGGCGGTGGAGTCTTTCGTCGTCCAGGAGAGCGACGCGTTGATACGCGACACGATACTCAGAGAAAAAGACCGCGGCGGGCAGGTTTTCGTGGTGTACAACAGAGTTAAGGGCATAGAGTTTTTCGTGTCTAAACTAAAGGAACTTGTTCCCGAAGTTTCCGTCGTGTACGCACACGGGCAAATGGACGAAGAAACCCTTGAAAACAACGTGTTTGCTTTTTCTCAGGGGGAGTACGACGTATTGGTATGCACTACGATAATAGAAAACGGCATCGATATCCCCAACGCCAATACTATAATTATATTCGATTCCGACAGAATGGGGCTCGGTCAGCTCTACCAGTTGCGAGGCAGAGTCGGTCGCAGCGACAAGGCCGCTTACGCTTATTTCTTGTATCGCGAAGACAAAACGATGACGCAGGACGCCGTCAGTCGTTTGTCCGGGATAATGGAGTATACCGATTTGGGCAGCGGGTTTAAAATCGCGATGAAAGACCTCGAAATACGCGGAGCGGGCAACGTGCTCGGTCGCGAACAGCACGGGCATTTGGTAAAAGTCGGTTACGACATGTACGTAAAATTACTCAACGAGGCACTCGGCGAAATCGAGGGCGTCAATAAAAAAGAAACGTTTGAAACGAGCATGTCCGTCGCCGTCAATGCTTTCGTCAAAGAAGATTATTTGCCGTCAGGCGAAAGAATGAACCTCTATCAACGTATTGCCGAAATAAAGACGGAGGAACAAAAAGACGCGCTTTTGGCTGAGCTTAAAGATATTTACGGAACGCCGCCGACGGAAACCGTGCGTCTGACGGAAATAGCGTTGCTCAAGAGCTTGTGCAACGCGGCGGGTTTCAGCGACGTCACGATAGACGACAAACGGGGCGAACTGTGTTTTCATGACAAAACGTATTTGCAGCAAGAAGGGCTTTTTTCGGCGATGGACCGCTTCAAAAACGTGTGCAAACTCGATATGAGTCGCAAACTTGCCGTTGTTTTCGGCTTTTCGGGCGGAGACGTGGTAAAAAACATGGACACGGTAAAAAAATTTGTGTCACTATTTAAATAAAATGCGTGGTTTTTCTTGCAAAATTTTTCAAAGTAGTGTATAATTTTTTAGCATAAATAAAAGTATGTACATCTACAAGCAAACTTCTTAGGAGAATGTTATGACAAAAAAGATTTTTAGGTTCATCAGTTTAACTACGGCGATAGTCATGACGGTTTCTTTACTCGTCGGTTGCGCTTTGTTTCCGATAAATGAAGAACGTTATCGTGACCAGTCCGCCATCACGGTAGGCAACGAAACGATAAGCGTGGCGGCGTTTCAGGATTTTTATACCAACACGCTGAGTCAGTATTTGTCGTCCGGTTACGACATTCAGACCGTATGGGACAGTCTCGGCGAGCAGCTGTTGCTCAACTACGTTATTCTCAACGAAATAAAGGGTGACTCGACGTGGGTTAAATCCGCGCAGGGTTCCGCTTATGCGGATTTGGTCGCCGCTCATCCCTCCGCCGAGTATTTGAGAGACGCGGGCGACATGGAGCTTTTGCTTAAAAACGTGCGTCAGTCTTTGTATACGAGCCTCGATGACCTGACCGAAACCGAGTTGTCAAACAAATACGAATTAAACGACGCGGAAGAAGAAACGGACAGGACCTTGAATATTCTCGAACCCGTCGGTAGTTTGTCCGCCGCCGATTTCAACGACGACGTCGACGAAATAGACGAGTATCTCGACAAATTCAGATCATGCGAATTGACTTTGACCGCAATCGTAGAAAACTACGTGTTCGATACCGCGACGGACGGCAGTAAACTCGACGCCGTTTTGGAGACTATAAACAAGCGCGTAGTACAGGACGACGGAGTAGAAGAAGGCGACGAGGGTTACAAGACGATTTCCGCAAGCGAGTACGTCGAAGCTCAAAGAATCGCTCTGACCAGTATGGCGCGTACCGTAAAGGACAGCTATTACGGCTGGACGATGGAAAAGTTTCTCGACTATCAGCTTGACGGCGCTATACTTTCCCGTCTTGCTCAGGAGTATGCCGAGAAATATTACACCGATATCGAAAACGTAATAAAAACTCGTTTGAGTGAAAAACTTGCCAACCTTAAGGCTGAAAAAGAGGCTTATTACAAACTTTATCCGAGTACGTTTGCGAGCGACGTGACGGCTCTCGACGACGATACGTTTTTGTATTACGTCCCGGCGGAGTACGCGGAAGAATACGTGTTCGTCAAAAACTTGCTCGTCAAGTTTACGGACGAACAAACCGAAAAACTCGCTTATTACGAACAATTCGGCAAAGAAAGCAAAGAGTATATTTCTTATCGCAACAGCCTCGCGGCGGAACTCGTATTGAAAGATTACGACGCTGACGAAAAAGAAATTGCAAATATTTTTAAGCTCGACGCACAAGGCAATCTCGTGTTGGACGACAGCGTTTTAAAGACTTCGCTCGATGCTCTTGATTCGATGTCGGTTAAAGAACGCAACACCGCTTTCGTAAAGCTCATCGACAGATACAACGAAGATCCCGGTATGCAGGGCGCCGCGCATGATTACGTTTTGAGAATAGACGAGTCCGACGTCGCAGGCACTGCCGATAGTTGGGTGGCGGAATTTGCAGCCGCCGGCAGAGAGGCGTTTAACGAAGACGGCATAGGCAGTTGGCGTATTGCGGTTACCGATTACGGTGTGCATATCGTTTACGTCAGCGGGTACGTTCAGGCAGAAACGTTTGATTTTGACGATGCGGAACAGCTTTATACTCCCGGTACGTCGACCTACCGTTTCTTTAAGGCGTATTACGACGACGTCAAAGACGACCTTTACGACCATATGTTTGAAGAGATTCTTGAATCTTACTTTGAGAACGGCAGGATTTCCGTTAACGACAAGGTGATGAAGAAACTCCTCGAAGAGTACGGGTTTGAACTGAATTGGGACATTTAAGATAAAAAAAAATCGTTGAGCAATCAACGATTTTTTTTGTGTCGGAATATCCGTTGACAAAAAAATCTTTCGGTGATATAGTTTTAATATGAAAAAATCGGTCAAAGCGGTAAGTTTTATCCTCGTTTTGGCAGTCGTTGTCCTTATTTGTACGCTTGTCTTGGGTGCGATGCACTTTACATGCTGTCATGGCGACGACTGTCCTATATGCGCGGGGCTTGAAAAGAGCAGGTATTGTTACTTGTTCGTCGTTTGTTGCGCCGTTTTGACTGCCGTTTTTACCTGTCGGAAAGTTTTAAAACACGGCGGGCTTTGCGATAGTCCTTTCTTTTCTTTGGTTTCTTTAAAAATTAAATTATCGGCTTAAAAATCCTCTGTTTAAATCGTTACGTTAAAAAAGGCGGCAAATTTTTTGCGCCCGTTTTTGCGTACTTTCATATTGTAAAATCGAAAGAAAGTTGATTTTGCAAACCGATTTGGTTTAAAAGAGGAGGATTTTGAATGAAAAAAAATGCGCGTTTTTTAGCGTTTTTATTGGTTTTTTTAATTATTTTTACAATGCTCGTCGGTTGCGACGCGGCTGACAGAAAAAAAGATTTGGTGATTGTTTGTACGATTTTTCCCGTTTATGACTGGATGCGCAACGTCGTCGGCGAAAACGAGGACGTCGACGTGGTGCTGTTGTTGGACGACGGCATCGATTTGCACAATTTTCAACCCACAATGGACGACATGGCATTGATAAGCGATTGCGACGTATTCGTATACGTGGGCGGAGAGTCGGACGATTGGGCGGAGGACGTTTTTGCGGTTGTAAAAAACGACGAAATGACGAAAGTAAACTTGCTCGATGTTTTGGGAGATAAGGCGCGCGAGGAGGAAGAGGTTAAAGAGGACGCCGACGGGCATGAACACGAGCATGACGAAAAAGAGTACGACGAGCACGTATGGCTGTCTCTAAAAAATGCGGAAATTTTCGTTAACGAATTTGCCGAAATATTGGCGGATAAAGATGCGAAAAACGCCGAAAAATATAAAAACAACGCGGCAGAATACGTCTTAAAACTATCGGCGATAGACTCGGACTATGCCTATGAGGTGACTAATGCCGACGTAAAAACGTTGGTTTTTGCGGATAGGTTTCCTTTCTTGTACTTATGTAAGGATTACGGATTGAAATATTACGCCGCGTTTAACGGGTGTTCTACCGAGACTCGGGCAGATATACAGACGATAACTTTTCTTGCGGGTAAAATCGACGAACTCGGTTTGAAATGCATTTTACAGATAGAGGGACAGACTCACGATATCGCGGTTTCGGTTAAAAACGCAACTAAATCGAAAAACCAGTCGGTGCTGAGCCTTAACTCTTTGCAGTCTGTTACGGCAAAAGAAATTGCCGACGGAGTCACTTATCTTTCGGTCATGCAATCTAATCTTGACGTGTTGAAAATCGCGCTGAAAAACGGAGGTTGAGCAAAATGGCGTATCTGACCGTAAAAAATCTGAGTCTCGGTTACGACAACAGGATTGTGGCGAAAGACATAGATTTTGTCGTCAACAAGGGCGATTACCTTTGCGTCGTCGGAGAAAACGGCTCCGGCAAAAGTACTTTGATGAAGACGTTGCTCGGCTTAAAGAGTCCGTTGTCGGGAGTTATTGAGTTTGGCGACGGTTTAAAAAGAAATGAAATAGGGTATTTGCCTCAACAGACCGTGGTGCAGAGGGATTTTCCCGCGTCGGTGTACGAGGTGGTTTTGTCGGGGTGTGTAGGCAAAAACGGCTGGAAACCGTTTTACTCTGCCGCCGATAAAGCTCTCGCGAGAGAAAATATCGACAAAATGGGTATAGCCGATATCTCGAACAAATGTTACAGGGACCTTTCGGGAGGTCAACAGCAGCGGGTTTTGTTGGCGCGAGCTCTTTGCGCGACGAGAAAAGTTTTGTTGCTCGACGAACCCGTAGCGGGGCTCGACCCTCGCGTCACGGCGGAAATGTACCGCATTATCTCGCAATTGAATGAGGACGGGGTGACGATAATAATGATATCTCACGACATCGCGGCGGCGGTAAAGTATGCCTCGCATGTGTTGCATGTCAGCCATAGTCCGTTGTTTTTCGGCACGAAAGAAGAATATATTGCAAGTGACGTCGGAAAGTTTTTCTTTAAAACGGAGGCGAAAAATGACGATATTTGAAAAACTGCAAACGTATTTTCAGTTTGATTTCGTAAAGCGTGCTTTTATCGTAGGCGTTTTGGTGGCTTTGTGCGCCGCACTGCTCGGCGTTATTCTCGTATTAAAGCGGTTTTCGTTTATCGGCGACGGTTTGTCGCACGTCGCGTTTGGCGCGATGGCTGTAGCGGGAGTCGTAGGCGTGACCAACGAAATGGTTATCGTAATGCCGGTCACTATCGTTTGCGCTGTTATTTTGCTTTGCGGTGACGAAAACGGCAAAATCAAAGGCGACGCCGTAGTGGCGTTGATTTCCGTCAGCGCGTTGGCGATAGGATATCTAATACTTAACGTGTTTTCTTCGTCGACGGGTTCTTCAAACATCTCGGGGGACGTGTGCAGTACCTTGTTTGGTTCTACTTCTATCCTTACGTTGTCCGAGGGCGAAGTGTGGTTGTGCGTCGCGTTGTCGGTGACGGTGATAGCAATGTATCTGCTTTTTTACAACAAAATTTTTGCCATGACTTTCGACGAAAGTTTTGCGAGGGCTATCGGCACGAAAGTAAAAACGTATAATGCGATAGTTGCCGTGACGACCGCCGTAATAATCGTTTTGGCAATGAATCTTGTCGGTTCTTTACTTATTTCCGCATTGGTGATATTTCCCGCACTGTCGGCGATGCGTGTTTTTAAGAGTTTTAAATCCGTTACCGTGTGCAGTG
This sequence comes from uncultured Subdoligranulum sp., assembly GCA_964612455.1. GTDB lineage: Bacteria > Bacillota > Clostridia > Christensenellales > CAG-314 > SFEB01. The sequence continues at coordinate 39,318 of CAZTCB010000007.1, forward strand.
CAGTCGTATCGGTGGTGTGTGCGGTGGTAGGATTGTTGGCGTCGATATTGTTCGGTACGCCGGTGGGCTCTACCATTGTTGCTGCGGATTTGATTTGTTTCGGCGTATTTAGCGTCGCGGGGTTGGTAAAAGGAGGAAAAAAATGAAAGTTATCAACAAATTTTTAGTTGTTATTTTGACGTTTTGCATGTTATTTGCTTTGGTAGGTTGCGTTGACGACAATGAACCGAGCGGAAAGGATGGCGACGACGATAAAAAAATCGACTTCGATTTGACTGCAATGGAGCCAAATATGACGTACGCCATGTTTCAAAATTTAAATTTAAACACCGACGAGTATCTCAATAAAAGGTTTAAGATACCGGGGACGTATTATTTGTCCGAGGGTTTGCATACCGTTTGGTTTTCGGACGCGTGTTGCTCGGAGTACATTGAGTTTAAGTTGAAAAACGCGGACGCAGAGTATCCCGACTCGTACGATTACGTGATTATTACCGGCGTTGGCGGACAAAGAACCATAGACGGGGTACGGCATTTTTATTTGTACAATGCCGAGATAGTCGGAATAAATTGATTTTGCGTATAAAAAAAGCAAAGTAGCACACAATAAGAATACCAAGTTTGCCGTGACCCGAGCGTGCATTCGCGTCGAGCGGTTTCGTTTTGCAAAACTTGTTTAAAGCGGTGACAAAAGTCGTAAAAATACGATTGTTTGTCGCCGCTTTGTGTTTGTTGCCGTTTTTAGCCGCCGAGCGTTAAAATCGTCGATAAATGCATATATTAATGGCATGAAAACGTCCAAAAAAAATAATACTTTTTTAACCGGTGCGCTGATACTGACGGCGGGCGGGGTGATTGCAAAAATACTCGGCGCAGTGTATCGTATACCGCTTACCAATTTGTTGGGAAGTTATGCGATAGGGTTGTATCAATTGGTTTTTCCGTTGTATACGTTGCTCATTACCGTGAGCATGGGGTTTTGCGTAGCTGTCAGCAGGACGATAGCGAGAGAAAGACGGCTAAACGGGTGTGCGGATTGCGGAAAAATACTGCGTTGCGCGTTGATTGCGCTCGGCGGGATAGGCGCCGTGTTGTCAGTATTGCTTTTCGTCCTTGCCAAACCGATAGCGACTATTCAGGGCAATGCCAACGTGGCGGACGGGTACAGAATACTGTCCCCTGCGGTACTCTTCGTTTGTTTGTCGGGCGCGTTGAGAGGGTATTTTCAGGGGCAAATGGATATGCGCCCCACCGCCGTCAGTCAGGTGGTCGAACAGGTAGTAAAACTCGTGCTCGGATTGACTTTCGCGGGGTTGTTTTTGCCCGACGAGTTGCGCGCGGTTAACGGAGCGATATTGGCGGTAACTTTGTCTGAAGGTATATCGCTGGCTGTTTTTGTCGTTTATTTCGTCGTCGGTAAAAAAGGGGAAAAGAGGATAGCGTCGCTCGCGGGGACGACGATTGACAAAAAAATTTACGCAACCTTGTTTAAGGCGGCGTTGCCGGTCACATGCGCAGGCGTGCTGGCACCATTGTCGCAACTTGTCGACAGTGCGTTGATACTTAAATTTTTAACAAACGACGCTACCCGTCTATACGGAATATGGAGCGGCGCAGTACATTCTTTGTTTGTTATGCCCGCAACTTTGTCGGCGGGGATAAGCGCGGCAATCCTACCGGACGTAAGCGGTGATATCGTCGTCGGCAATATAGAAGGCGCCAACAAAAAAGTGAATACGGCGTTTAAACTCAACAACGTAATCGTCTTGCCTTGCGTAACGGGGTTTTTGTTTCTTTCTGCCCCGATAGTCAGATTGTTGTACGGCGGATTGCCGCAAGATGACCTCTACGTTGCCGCATGGCTGTTGTCGGCCGTGTCGGCGGGGACTTTGCTGTTGTGTTATGCGGGGACGTTTAATTCGGTGATGCAAGGCGCGGGGAAAGAATACGTTTCGTTGGTGTTTGTCGCCTCGTCAATCGTCGTGCGCACCGTAACCAACGCGATTTTGTTGCAAAATAAAAAAGTAGGCATATTTGCTATTGCTTTTTCTACGATTTTGTGTTATCTTGTTAGTGTGGTTTTAAGTTTGACGTACCTAAGGAAAAAAGTCGGGATAAAACTCGACCTTTGGGGGACTTTTACCAAGCCGTTGGCGGCATGCCTTGCAATGGTTGCGGTGATAATGCTCGTGCGGACGTTTGCGGGCGAGTTGTTAAACGGTACGGTCGGCACTATCGTCGTAATCGGTTTTTGCGCGGCGGTGTACTGCGTTGCTGTGGTCGCGCTCGGGGTTTTTGACGGATTGTTGCCGGCATTGGCTAAAAAACTAAGATACGGAGGAAAAAAATATGCAGATACAGACGCCGACAAACAGTAAGAAATACGTCGTTATCGACGGAAAAACATTGACGAAAAAAGACGTTTCGGTGCCTTGCGATTTGTTGATAAACGACTTTTGCGAAAGCGCAAAGGTTGTTTTGGACGAGTGCTTTAAAGGCGGCGAAGCGTTTTATTTTAACGGAGAATGGATAAAAACTTCTCTGACTGCCTTGCCGCCGTGCGACACGGTATTTATTCCCAAGGTGAGTTATCTCGATAAAAAACATTTTTCGTACGAGGATTGTATCGATATTTTGAGTTTTTTGCGCAGTCCCGACGGCTGTCCTTGGGATAGAGAACAGACGGCGTCGTCAATAAAGGCAAACATTATAGAAGAAGCGTACGAACTCGTAGACGCTATAGATTTAAACAGTGTTTTAAAGATGACAGAAGAAACGGGGGACGTTTTGTTGCAGGCAATGTTTGTGTCTCTGGCAGAGGAGACGCGCGGCACTTTCGGAGCGCAGGAGGTATACGACGGATTGTGTACCAAGCTTATTTCGCGACACACGCATATTTTCGGTCGCGACAAGGCGGTTGACGGCAACGAGGCTCTGGACGTGTGGGAAGCAAATAAAAATAAAGAAAAACGTTTTGACACCTACACCGAAAATCTCGACGACGTCCCGCAAGGAATGACGGCGTTGATGCGCGCTCAAAAGGTGAGCAAGCGAGCGTCTAAAGCGGGTTTTGACTGGAAAAACGTAGACGGGGTACTGGCAAAGTGCTTGGAGGAGTTGTCCGAAGTGACTTTTGCAATGGAAGAACTCGGTAAAAAAGAGGTTGAAGAAGAGATAGGCGATTTGCTGTTTAGTATCGTCAATCTGTGTCGTTTTCTCGACGTGTCGGCGGAAGTGGCTTTGACTGCCGCGACTAACAAGTTTATCCGTCGTTTTGACAGGGTAGAGAAAAAACTCGCCGCCGACGGAAAAACTTTTGCCGATTTGCGTGACGACGAGTATTTTGACAGACTCTGGACGGAGGCTAAAAAGGGTGATTGATAAAAACCGTCTGCCGAAAACGATGCTTGCGCCGCTGGCGGGGTATACCGACGCGGGGTTCAGGCGATTGGCAAAAAAATTCGGTTGCGGTCTGACCGTCACCGAGATGGTGTCGGCGAAAGCGCTTACTTTGGGCAATACGAACACCTTTTCGCTATTGTTTTGTGACGAGGACGGGGTAAAGAGCGTGCAGTTGTTCGGGCATGATCCGACGGTATTTGCCGAGGCGTGTCGTCATCCGCTGATAAACGACTTTGACGTCATCGACGTCAATATGGGTTGCCCGCAGAGAAAAATTGTAGGTAACGGAGAGGGGTGCGCGCTCATGCGTACGCCCAAACTTGCAGCCGAAATAATAAAGAGCATCAGGCGCAATACCGACAAACTCGTGTCGGTTAAATTTAGAAAAGGTTTCGGAGACGACGACGTCGCCGTCGAGTTTGCCAAGGTTTGCGAGGGGGCGGGTGCCGATTTTTTGACGGTGCACGGACGCACGAGCAACATGCAGTTTGGCGGTACCGCTGATTGGGATGTAATAGCGAGAGTCGTCGCGGCTGTACGTATCCCTGTTTTTGCAAACGGCGATATCGTCGACAAGGACAGTTACGACAAGGTTTTGGCGGACACGGGGTGCTACGGAGCGGCAATTGGCAGAGGCGCAATCGGCAGACCGTACGTATTTAAGGAGATAGCGGGAGAGAGTTACTCGTTTGACATTGTAGAGTGTTTGAAAGAACACGTGTCGGTACTGAACAAAATCTATCCTCCTCACGTGGTCGCCAACGAAATAAAAAAACATGTTGCTCATTACGTAAAGGGCAGACGGGGTGCGAAACAACTCGTGACGGCGGTGATGGCGTCTCGGGATGCGGAAGAAATCGTCGGATTTGTTCGGGAGTTTTTTAAACAAAAAATCGACGACTAAAGAGACGTGTAGCTTGTTTTGTTTGACAATTGTGCACCGAAATAGTAAAATAAAGAAAGATAAGGCGTCGTGAGCAACGGCGTCTGACGACTAAAAAAGAAACCGAAAAAACGAGGTGGTTTTTATGAAAAAAAGTATTCAGGATATTTCTCTCAAAGGCAAAAGATGTCTCGTCAGAGTGGACTTTAACGTTCCGCAGGACGGAGACGGCAACGTCACGGACGATACTCGCATAGTAGGCGCGTTGCCTACCATTAGATATCTTGTTGCCAATGGCGCAAAGACGATATTGTGTAGTCATCTCGGCAGACCAAAGGGACAGTTTAATCTCAAATATACGTTGGCTCCCGTGGCGACCGCGCTTGAAAAACTGCTCGGTCAAAAAGTGATTTTCGTGGACGACGTCGTGGGCGAAAAGGTAGAAAAAGCGGTTGCCGAGCTGAAAGAAGGCGAGGTTATGTTGCTTGAAAATACTCGTTTTTATAAAGAAGAAGAGGCAAACGACAGAGAGTTTTGTAAAAAGTTGGCAAAACTCGCGGACGTGTTTGTCAACGACGCTTTCGGTACCGCTCACCGCGCGCATGCCAGCACGACCGGCGTGGCGGAGTTTGTAGATGATTGCGTGAGCGGATTTTTGATTAAAAAAGAGCTTGACGTCATGGACAAGGCGTTGACAAATCCCGACAGACCTTTCGTCGCGGTACTCGGCGGAGCGAAAGTCGGAGACAAGATAGGAGTTATCAAAAACTTGCTCAACAAGGCGGATACGGTCATCGTCGGCGGCGGAATGGCTTATACTTTCCAAAAGGCGAAAGGGTATGAAGTAGGTACTTCGCTGTGCGAAGAAGGCAGCGTGGAGCTTGCGAGAGAGCTTATGGCGCAGGCAAAAGAGAAAAACGTCGATTTGTTGCTGCCTCTCGACAACGTCGTTGCAAAGTCGTTTGCCAACGACGCGGAGCATAAGGTGGTTGACAGTGACAAGATACCCGCAGATATGATGGGCATGGATATCGGTCCCAAGACGATAGATTTGTTTTGCAATGCGGTTAAATCAGCAAAAACCGTGGTGTGGAACGGACCTATGGGGGTTTTTGAAATGCCGAATTTTGCCAACGGAACCAAACAAATGGCAAAGGCGATTGCCGAATCGGATTGCGTCAGTATCATAGGCGGCGGCGACAGCGCGGCGGCGGTAACTCAACTCGGTTTTGCGGACAAAGTTACGCATGTTTCGACAGGCGGCGGCGCGAGTCTGGAGTACCTCGAGGGTAAAGTTTTGCCGGGTATCGACTGTTTGGACGATAAGGAGTAAAAAAATGAAAAACAAGTTTATTGCGGGAAATTGGAAAATGAATAATACGGCGGAGGAGACCGAAACGTTGTTGAACGCACTCGTTCCGCTGGTAAAGGACACTAAAAACAGAGTTGCGGTTTGCGTCCCGTATACCGATATTTGCGTTGCGAGAAAGCTACTTTGCGGCACCAATATACAACTTGGCGCGCAAAACATTCATTGGGCGTCCTCCGGTGCGTTTACAGGCGAGATTTCTGCCAAAATGCTGGCGGAAAAAGGAGTAAAATGCGTTATTATAGGCCATAGCGAACGCCGCGGATACTTCGGGGAAACTAACGAAACGGTCAATCTGCGTTTAAAAACCGCGCTTGAAAACGGTTTTACCCCTATCGTTTGTATCGGCGAAAGTCTCGAGCAACGCCAAAACGGCGAAACGGAGGCTTTTTTGGCAAAGCAGATAGAAGAGGGATTTGACGGATTGACGGCGGAGCAGGCGAGCAAGGTCGTCGTCGCATACGAGCCGATATGGGCGATAGGCACGGGGGTGACCGCGACCAAGGAGCAGGCTCAGGAGACTATCGCGTTTGCACGCGGTAAGTTTGCCGAAAAATTCGGCAAAGAGGTGGCCGACGGAGTATACTTTTTGTACGGCGGCAGCATGAATGAGAAAAACGCAGGCGATTTGCTTTCGATGCCCGATATTGACGGAGGGCTTATCGGGGGCGCGAGTTTGGTCGCCGAAAAATTTGCAAAGATAGTAAACGCGTTTTAAGCGCGGAGGACGTCATGAAAAAAGATTTTACGGCATTGATTATACTTGACGGATACGGTTTGACCGATATCGTAAAGGGTAACGCCATAGCGGGAAATTCTCCGTTTGTCGACGGATTGATGAAAAAATATCCTTGGGTAAAGTTGAGTTGCAGCGGCGAATCTGTCGGTTTGCCGACGGGGCAAATGGGGAACAGCGAGGTCGGTCACCTTAATATGGGTGCCGGCAGGGTGATTTTTCAGGAGCTGCCTCGTATCACCAACGCAATCTTTGACGGGAGTTTTTACGTCAATCCGGCGTTAATCAATCTCATAAAAAAAGTTAAAACAACCGACGGGGACATGCATATCATGGGCTTGGTAAGCGACGGCGGCGTGCATAGCTGTATGGAGCATTTGTTTGCCCTCGTTGACTTTTTTAAGACGCAGGGATTGAGGCAGGTTTACGTACATTGCTACCTCGACGGACGCGACGTCGCGCCAAAGAGTGCCTTGATTTATCTCGATAAACTCCAAACGTATATGGACGGGGTAGGATTTGGCAAAATAGCCACGGTGTGCGGCAGGTACTACGCTATGGATCGCGACAATCGTTGGGACAGGATAGAAAAAGCCTATGATATGCTGGCTTTCGGCGAGGGCAAACGGGTAGAGAGTTATACGCAGGCTATAAACGAGAGTTATGCCGACGGTGTTACCGACGAATTCGTTTTGCCGACCGTGATTACGACCGACGGAAAACCGACGGCGTGCATTAAAGACGGGGACGGGGTGGTGTTTTTCAACTTCCGCAGCGATCGTCCGAGAGAATTGACGAGGGCGTTTACCGAGCGTAATTTTGACGGTTTTGACAGGACGGGTAAAAAACGCGACGTGACGTGGGTGTGTATGACAGAGTACGACAAGAGTCTGACAAACGTGGACGTTGCGTTTAAGCCCAACAAGCCCAAAAATACTTTAGGGCGTTATTTGTCCCGACTCGGTAAAAAACAACTGCGCATTGCGGAAACCGAAAAATACGCGCACGTTACCTTCTTTTTTAACGGCGGGGAAGAAAACCCTGACGACGGGGAAGAGCGAATACTCGTTGCGAGTCCCAAGGTGGCTACTTACGACCTCAAACCCGAAATGAGCGCGGTCGAGGTAACCGACAAAGCGATAGAACGCATAGGCAAGGGCGACGTCGACGTCATGATACTTAACTACGCCAACTGTGACATGGTTGGGCATACGGGGGTGTTCGAGGCTGCGCAAAAAGCAGTAAAGACGGTGGACGGGTGCGTAGAAAGGCTCGTTTCGTTTATTATAAACAACGGCGGGTGCGCTTTCGTTACCGCCGACCACGGCAACGCGGAAAAAATGACGGACGCAAACGGAAACGTTCATTCGGCGCATACCACCAACCCCGTGCCGTTTATTTTCGTCAACGACAACAAAAAAGGCGCGACGCTCGTCGGTGACGGCAAACTTTGCGATATTGCGCCTACCATGCTCGAATGTATGGGGCTACCCGTGCCTGCGGAGATGACGGGTAAGAGCCTTTTGAAACAATAAAATTAAGTTTTTTTTGAAAAACGCTTGATTTATCCGCACCGATGTGCTATACTGTTTTAGCTTGTTCAGGAGGAAAGGCGATGTCTTTAATGTTATTGTTTGCATTGTCGGCGGGCGCTACTTTGGCGATAAGGATTGCCTTGATGGCGCTCATGCTCGTTTCGGCGGTATATCTTATCGTTATCGTAATGATGCAGGAGGATAATTCCGAGGGTTTGGGCGCGATAGGCGGTCAGACCAGCGAAAACGAGAGTTTTTACGGCAAAAATACAGCAAAGAGAAAGGAACATGTCCGCAAGGTTCTTACCATTATCGCCGCATGCGTGCTTGCGGTGTGCGCGGTTGTCTTTTACATCTTTGCGTAACGGTCGCTCGGTGAGAGTTTAGACAGTTTATGAACAAAACGATAGCAACCAATAAAAAAGCGTATCACGACTATTTTATCGTCGATACTCTCGAGGTCGGGATAAGGCTCGTCGGTTGCGAGGTTAAGTCGCTTCGTGCCGACGGCGCAAATTTGAAAGATAGTTACTGCGCGATAAGGGACGGGCAGTTGTTGTTGCTGAATGCTTACGTTAAAAATTATGAAAAAGGCAGTTTCAGCAACGTGGGCAGTACTCGCGACAGAGTGTTACTGGCTCACAAGTCCGAAATAAATCGCCTCGTCGGCAAGATAAGAGAGAAAGGTTATACGATGGTGCCGTTGAGGATGTATTTCGTCGGCAGTCTCGTCAAAGTTGAAGTCGGTTTAGTAAAAGGTAAACGCCTGTTTGATAAAAAACGCGCAATTGCGTTGCGCGACGCCAAGCGCGATATGGAGCGTCAGGCGTCTGAAGCGAAAAAGCGTTTGCGTTGATATCGTAAATATTCGCTAGTGTGGCTCAGCAGGTAGAGCAGCTGATTCGTAATCAGCAGGTCGCCGGTC
>CAZTCB010000008.1:0-42905 GCA_964612455.1 uncultured Subdoligranulum sp.
GGAACAACAGGGCTCGAACCTGTGACCCCTTGCTTGTAAGGCAAGTGCTCTCCCAACTGAGCTATACTCCCACAGCATTTCCGACGCCTACTAAGTATAGCACAAATCCGAAAAAAAGCAACCGATTGAGGTAAAAAAGTCAAAAATAATTTTTCCGATCGCGTAGTAGCACTTGCGTCGGTTTAAGGCGGCGTGCTATAATCTACAATAATCGACGCAAGGGGGTAGTTTGGGTGAAAGAGGAAAGAAAAGATTTTTTGTTGACGAGGGACGAGTGGCGCGCGGGGGACAAAGCGGATTTCGTCGCGTACGTCAACTCTCTCGGAGACGAAAAACGGGCGTGTTTCGAGCAAAAGATAATGAACACTTCTTTAAAATGCATAGGAGTTTTGTCGTCGGATATAGACGGGATAGTCAAAAAAATAGCGAAGGGCAATTATCTTTCTTTTATTGATTTATGGATAACGGACAATTATTCCTGTTTGGTAATAACGGGAAAGCTGATTGCTAAAATAAAAGATTTTTCAACCTTTAAACAGTATATGCTTTCTTACGTCGACTACGTGGATTGCTGGGGCGGATGCGACTGTCTCGGTTTTAAGGCGGCACCGCGCGCCGAGGAGGACTTTTTGTCGTTTGCAAAAGAGTTGACTCAATCGGAAAAAACCTTTGCGAGGCGCATAGGGCTCGTCATGATGCTTAAAACCGTCAACGACAAGTCTATTGACGGTATACTCGACGTTTGCTCGGGATTGTCGGGTGAAACGGAGTATTACGTCAATATGGCAAACGCATGGCTGGTGTCGGAGTGTTTCGTGCGAAACAGAGATAAAACCATGTCGGTGTTGCGCTCGGGCAAATTAAATCGTTTTGTTCAGAATAAAGCAATATGCAAATGCCGCGACAGCTTTCGCGTGAGTGCGTCAGACAAAGAGATACTGCTCGGATTGAGAAAGTGAGCGACGAGTCGAAATAAAAAAAATAAAAAAAGGTTGAAAAAACGGTTGACATATTTTAAACCGTCGGATATAATATCAACCGATTAGCAGAGGCTAACCGATTTTTTTTGAGGTTGAGTTAGCATTTGCAAACTCAAATCATCATAGATATTTAGCGAGGTTTGCATGATTCCTTTGGTTTTTGCCGATATGGGCGAGGACAACGTAATAAAAAAGATAGGCGGCACTCCCGAGGTTAAAAAACACCTCGAGGATCTCGGTTTCGTCGTCGGCGGCACGGTAAACGTCGTCAGCTCCATGGGCGGCAATCTGATAGTCAACGTCAAGGACGTGCGCGTCGCCGTAGGTAAGGAGCTTGCTCAGAAAGTTATGGTATAAATCCGACCGATTCGGTTTGTATATTTTATCTTGCAATATCCGCATGAAGAGAGACGTGCGGAAAGGAGGTTGAAGAATGAAGACTTTGAAAGAAGTGCCGATAGGCGAAACCGTGACCGTAAAAAGGTTGCACGGCGAAGGCGCCGTCAAACGCAGAATAATGGACATGGGCATCACCAAAGGTACGCAGGTATATATCCGCAAAGTCGCGCCGTTGGGGGATCCCGTGGAGGTTACCGTCCGCGGATACGAACTTTCTATTCGTAAAGCCGACGCAGACATGATAGAGGTAGAATAAGTTTAAATTTTTTAAATATCGGTTAGCGATGGCTAACAAAGGAGAAGACATGAATATAAAAATCGCCCTTGCGGGCAATCCGAACAGCGGCAAAACGACGTTGTTCAACGCGTTGACCGGGTCCAACCAATTTGTCGGAAACTGGCCCGGCGTAACGGTAGAGAAAAAAGAGGGAAAGTTAAAAAAGCACGACGACGTGACGATTACCGACCTTCCGGGTATTTACTCTCTTTCGCCGTATACGTTGGAAGAAGTAGTTGCCCGAAACTACCTTTTGGGGGAGAGACCGGACGCGATTCTTAACATAGTAGACGCCACCAACCTCGAGCGCAACCTGTATCTGACTACGCAGTTGACCGAACTGGGTATACCCGTGGTCATTGCGTTAAACATGATGGATATGGTAAAAAAAGCGGGAGACAGAGTCGATACGGCAGAGCTTTCGCGGAGATTGGGTTGCAAGATAGTGGAGATATCCGCGCTCAAAGGAGACGGAGTGGCAGCCGCGGCGGAAGAGGCGATAAAAGCCGCCAAAAACGGCAAAACCGTACCGATGCACACTTTTTCGGGCGCGGTAGAACATGCCATCGCTCACATAGAGGAGGCGGTGTTGCATGACAAGCCGGAGGAAAAACAACGTTGGTACGCGATAAAGATTTTTGAGCGCGACGATAAAGTGATGAAAGAGCTGGATATACCCGCATCGACGCGTGCGCACCTCGAAGAGGACATAGCGGCGGCGGAAAAAGAGCTTGACGACGACGCGGAGAGCATCATCACAAACGAGCGTTACGTCTATATCGCCGAAACGCTTAAGGGTTGTTACAAGAAAAAACATGCCGGCAAGATGACGACGTCGGATAAAATCGACAAAATCGTCACCAATCGTTGGCTCGCGTTGCCGATTTTTGTCGTAGTGATGTTTATCGTATATTTCGTATCGGTTACGACGGTCGGCGGCTGGGCGACCGACTGGGCAAACGACGGTTTGTTTGGCGACGGTTTCCATTTGTTCGGCATCGGTAGCGGCAAATACGAGGACGCTGCCGGCGAGTACGGGGACGCAAGCGGCATGATAGACGGTTTCGTTTCGTATCTCAAAGGTAACGGAACGGATACCGAAGAGCTGGAAAGCGTGCTTGACGTCGAAGCCGAAGGTTTTGACTCTTTGGCGGCAAAGACGCAGTTGGAAACGATAGTCGGCGCGTATTCGGACGATTTTTCGTTTGAGTACGTTGTTTACGACGACGAAACCTTGCAGGACGAGACTCTTACGGCAACCAAGCAGGATTTGCTGGACGCAATAAGCGTTTTGCACGAAACTTATGGTTTTTCCGAACCTGATCCCGCGGATTTCGGAGTATGGGTGCCGGGTATCCCCGCATTAATAGAGAGCGGTCTCGAAGCGATAAACTGTTGGGGTTGGTTGCAGAGCCTTATTCTCGACGGTATAGTCGCAGGCGTGGGCGCGGTATTGGGCTTTGTGCCGCAGATTTTGGTTTTGTTTATCTTCCTTGCATTTCTCGAGGCTTGCGGATACATGTCCCGTATCGCTTTCGTGCTCGACCGTATTTTCCGTAAATTCGGGCTTTCGGGCAAATCGTTTATCCCCATGTTGATAGGGACGGGGTGCGGCATACCGGGTATTATGGCGAGCAGAACCATAGAAAACGAGCGTGACCGCAGAATGACCGTCATGACTACTACTTTTATCCCGTGCGGTGCAAAATTGCCCTTTATCGCCATGATAGCCGGCGCGATATTCGGCGGCGCATGGTGGGTTGCGCCCTCGGCGTATTTCCTCGGTATGGCGGCAATCATCGTATCCGGCATCATGCTCAAAAAGACTAAGCCCTTTGCGGGCGAACCCGCTCCTTTCGTAATGGAGTTGCCCGCGTATCGTCTGCCGACGGTAGGAAACGTTCTCCGCTCGATGTGGGAGCGCGGCTGGTCGTTTATTAAAAAAGCTGGCACGGTAATACTGTTGTCCACCATAGTTATCTGGTTTACAACTTATTTCGGTTTCGTCGACGGAACGTTCAGAATGTTGGCGACGGAAGAAATAAGCAACAGTATATTGGCTTACGTCGGCAAAGGTCTTGCATGGATATTTGCACCGCTCGGTTTCGGCAACTGGCAGGCGACGGTGGCGTCCATTACGGGGCTCGTTGCGAAAGAAAACATCGTAGGCACGCTGGGTATCCTTTACGGTGGCGGCGCAGGTACGGTATACGCCAATCTTTCGTCGGCGTTTACTGCCGTCAGCGGATACAGTTTCCTTATCTTCAATCTTCTTTGCGCTCCTTGTTTCGCGGCTATGGGTGCCATCAAGCGCGAAATGAACAACGGAAAGTGGACTGCTTTTGCGATTATTTATCAATGTCTGTTCGCGTATGCGATTGCTCTCGTGTTTAACTCGTTCGGCAATCTCTTCTCGGGAAATCTTACGGGCGCGCTTAACATTATTTCGTTTATAGTTTCTATAGGCGTCGTGGCGTTTATCGTGTATATGCTCGTTAAACCCTACAAAGAGTCCGACAGATTGACCAAAGAAGTAAGCGTAAGTTAAGGCGCGTACGAAAAGGAGGACAAAATGCTCGAATGGCTCCGAATGAACGTCGGCTCGCTGGTTTTATTGTTCGTATTGGCAGGCGGTATGACGGCGCTCGTCGCGTATCTGTTAAGGCAAAAAAAGCAGGGCAAACACACTTGTTCGTGCGGGTGTAAAAATTGCGCAATGAACGGTTGTTGTCACAAAGAAAAATAATCGTACGGAAAAGGAGCGCGGTTTTTAGCGCTCCTTTTCCTTTCCGACTAAAAAACAAAGAAACCCGAGGAGGAATAAAATGATAAAAACCACTATAAAAATAGACGGAATGCATTGCGGTATGTGCGAGTCGCGGGTAAACGAAATCGTGAGGCTCGTGTTGCCCGTCAAAAAAGTGACGTCCTCGCACGCAACGGGAAAAACGGTCGTTCTGACGGAAAAATCGCCCGACAAAGACGCCGTAACGCATGCGCTCGAGGCTCAGGGGTATCGCGTTTTGTCGATAGGCGAGGAGCTTTACGAGAAAAAAGGTCTTTTCGGGTTGTTCGACAAACGTCGCTGAACTAAAAAGAAAAAATTTTGGCGGCAAACGCTGTTAAAACTTTACAAATCGAATAAAAACGCTTATAATGATAAAACAGCCGTGAGGTTGACGATAAAAAGGAAAGGTGAGTATGAAAACACGCGAATCCGAAGAAATGTACCTCGAGACGATTTTGCTTTTGCGAAAACAAAAGCCGTCGGTCCGCGCGATAGACGTCGCTACGGAGCTCGGTTTTTCTAAACCGAGCGTGTCTCGTGCCGTGGGATTGCTTGAAAAAAAAGGTTACGTCTCGCGCAATGCTCTCGGCGAAATAACTTTGACCGAGTCGGGACATGACAAGGCGACCGACGTGTACGACCGACATCGTATCATTACCGCTTTGCTTGAAAAAACGGGTGCGGATAAAAATCTGGCGGAAGAAAACGCCTGTCGTATAGAACACGTCATATCGGACGAAATGTTTGAGATTTTAAAAAAATTCGTCGAAAAAGTCTGATTGCGCGTCGGTTCGTCTTTCGTCGTTTCCGACGACGGAGTCGAGGTGTTTTTAGTTAATTCGTGCATAGAAATAAAAAAGGGTTGTTAAGTTTAAAAACAATCCTTTTTTTTGGCTTATTTTGCGGTATTTTCAGTCAAAAAAAACAACCTCGTATCCGTCGGAATACGAGGTTGTTTTCGTTTTTGGTGACCCCAAGGGGATTCGAACCCCTATTGCCACCGTGAAAGGGTGGTGTCCTAACCATTAGACCATGGGGCCTTACTTTTGTTTGCCGTAGGGCAAGCAAAGGTATTTTGGTAGCGGCGGTCGGATTCGAACCAACGACCTGCCGGGTATGAACCGGCCGCTATAACCAACTAAGCTACGCCGCCAAAAATGGTTGCAGGGGAAGGATTTGAACCTACGACCTCCGGGTTATGAGCCCGACGAGCTGCCAGCTGCTCTACCCTGCGATATAAACAAGCCTAATGCTTGACTATGTTATCACTTTGTTTCGTTGTTGTCAAGCAAAAACGGTCAAGTTTTTTTAAAAAAATAAAAATGACGATATCGTCGTCAAAGGTCGCGTTTGCGTCAACGGTGGCTAAACGATATCGGCGCGAGTATACTATATTTCGGAACAATATTTTTTCGGACGATTGACAAGGTGCTTTTTGTATGTTAAACTACCACTTGTCGGTTTTTTGCGATATTGGTTTTTCGCGAATGCCGCAAACAAAAGAATAAAGAGCAAGGAGACAGGGGTTTTTTATGGAAGGAACGTTTTGGGCGATAGTGCCTGCGGTGGTTACTATAGTCATAGCACTTTTATTTAAGCAGGTGTACGTGGCGTTGTTTGTAGGCGTTTTTACGGGAGCCATGATGCTTGCGGGAGGAAACCCTCTCATTGCCTTTGAGAGGCTTTTTAAGGTGATGTCGACTACGTTGTCGGGTAGCGGCGACGGCGTTTACAACTACGAGCACGGCGCGATACTCATATTTATACTCATGCTCGGCATATTGGTCGTCATGATGAATAAAGCGGGAGGGACGCAAGCCATAGGCAATTGGTTCGGTAAAAAGGTCAAATCGCGCAAAGGCATATTGGGCGTGACTACGGGCTTTGGCGTGTTGATGTTTATGGACGATTATTTCAATCGTCTTGCTACGGGCAGCGTAATGCGTCCGATAACCGACAAATATCGCATCAGCCGCACCAAATTGGCGTTCATCATCGGTTCGTTGTCGGTGTCGGTTTGCATACTCGTCCCCGTTTCGAGCTGGGCGAGCGCCGTTTCGAGTACGATAGGTCAGGGATTGCAGGAGGCGGGTTCGGACGCGAATGCTTTTAACCTGTACATTCAGTCTATATTGTGCAACTTTTATCCGATACTTACGATTATATTTATCATCGTGACTTCCGTCCTCGGTATGGACTTTTTGACGATAAGAAAGCGCGAAAAAACGGCAATAGAAACGGGAGACGTCCTCTGCGGAAAGGAGCCGACTTTTGCCTCGGGCGAGGACTACGAGGTCGGTTCTCGCGGCAAAATCATGGATTTGGTATTGCCTATCGTCGCGATGATAGCGTTTTCTATCGGATTTATGTTTTACTTTAACGCCAAGTACGGCGACATGCTTGCGGCGATATCTCTGGCTTGCGGCTCTACTCTCGCCGTCGTGTTTGCGATGATATTGTATATCCCGCGCGGGGTGTTGAGTTTTGCCGAGTGCAACAAGAGTTTCGGCGACGGATTTAAATCCATTTGCGACGTATTCATGATACTTATTCTTGCATGGACGCTTGCGGATATATGTTCGGAGCTTAAGGTGGGCGAGTTTGTTTCGTCCATTGCCAACGCCATGGGCGACGCGAAGGTGCTGTTGCCCGCCATCATGTTTCTTATCGCGATGGCGACGTCTTTCGCAACGGGTACGAGCTGGGGTACGTTTGGCATTATCGTGCCGTTGGTCGTGCCTATGTTTACGCTCGAGGAAATAGGTACGCCTTTGCAGATACTGACGGTATCGGGAGTTTTGTCGGGAGCGGTATTCGGCGATCAGGTTTCGCCGATATCCGACGCAACTATTTTGTCGGCGGCAACCGCCCAGTGCGATCACATGGATTACGTCAACGCGCAACTGCCCATTGCTCTTATTAACGCGGTAATGGCTTTCGTCGGTTTTTTGGTAGGAGGGCTGACGAAAAACATTTTAATCGGTTGGGCGGTCGCTATAGTCGCGTTTGTCGGATTTATCGCCGTGTCTTACTTTGTCAAAAAGAAAAAAGGTCAGTTGTTGCCGAAATTGACGATTGACGATTTCGCAACTGCGGACACCGACAATGACGCCGACAGCAAAGCGGAAATGGCTTGACGTTGCGGTCGGTGAGAAAGGCTCGAAACTTTTTAATAAAAATAAAAACGCACGCATGGTTCTGTTACTTAGGACTATGCGTGTTTTCTTTATTTATCGCAATCAATTTGCAAAAAACGATTGCGTTTTTCGTTTTCTTGTGTTATAGTAAAAACACACAGAGGGAGTAATTCCGCACTGCGGTGCGAAGCGTATCCGTCATGACGGCTTTAATGCCCGGGATGCTTACAGAGAATGAGACTCATGTGCAGCCTTAATCGGCGTGCGCATGAGTTTTTTTTTGTTGTAGAAGGGGTATAAAAAATCATACTATACCAAAAAACGATATAAAAACGAATAACTATAACTAATAAAGGAGTTAAAAACAATGAAACAAGCGTACGGTTGTTCTACCCGCGAGGTGATAGAGTCGCTTGCCTCGACGGAAGAAGGGCTTACTTCGACGGAGGCGACGGTCAGGCAGTCAAAGTACGGACCGAACAAATTGAAAGAGGTGAAAAAACTGAGTATTTTGCAACGTTTTTTTGCGCAATTGAGGGACCCTATGCTGATTATTCTGCTCGTTGCGGCGGGAGTCAGCGCGCTTACGGGGATGCTTGCGGGAGAAAGCGAATGGGCGGAAGTCATCATTATTTTGGTAGTGGTGTTGCTCAACGCGGTGTTGGGCGTCATTCAGGAAAGTAAGGCGGAAGCGGCGATAGAGGCGTTGCAGACCATGACTGCCGCGACGTGCAAAGTCGTTCGCGACGGCAAGACGATAGTGCTCCGTTCGGAGCAACTGGTGCCGGGCGACGTGATTTTGCTCGAGGCGGGCGACGCCGTGCCTGCCGACGGGCGACTGATAGAGAGTGCGTCGCTCAAGATAGAAGAAGCCGCCCTCACCGGCGAGTCGGTACCCGTCAATAAGATTCTCGACGCGCTCGGCGAAAAAGGCGGTAGGGCCGATATACCGCTCGGCGACAGAAAAAACATGTGTTATATGGGTTCTACCGTCGTTTACGGCAGAGGCAGAGCTATTGTCACGGCTACGGGAATGGATACCGAAATGGGAAAAATCGCCGGAGCTTTGTCTGCCACGGCAGAAGAGCAGACGCCGTTGCAACGCAAGTTGGACGAACTCGGCAAAACGCTTTCCAAAATGGTACTCGGTATTTGCGTGTTTATTTTTCTCTTTAACCTGTTTATGGCGCGGGGAGAACTCGCTCAGCAAGGTCATACCCTGACCGTGATTTTAAAAACCTTTATGGTTGCCGTTTCGCTTGCCGTTGCGGCTATCCCCGAGGGACTCGCCACGGTAGTGACGGTTGTCCTTTCTATAGGCGTTACCAAGATGTCGCGACGCAACGCGGTCATTCGTCGGTTGACGGCGGTAGAAACGCTCGGTTGCACGCAAGTCATATGTTCGGACAAAACGGGTACGCTGACGCAAAACAAAATGACGGTTGTCGAGCATACGGGCGAGACGGCTTTGGTGGCGGCGGCAATGGCTTTGTGCTCGGACGCGGTGTTAAACGAAAAAAACACGGCAGAGGGAGAGCCTACCGAGTGCGCTCTCGTAAACTTTGCTTATTCCGTCGGGATAAAAAAGCAGGATTTGGAGAAGGCTACTCCGCGCGTCGACGAGGCTCCGTTTGACTCGATGCGCAAGATGATGTCTACCGTACATGACGCGGGAGGAAGTTTCGTTCAGTATACCAAAGGCGGGCCGGACGTCGTACTCGCCAGGTGTGCGTACTATTACGAGGGCGGTGAGGTCAAACTCATGACCGAAGCCAAACGCCGCGAAATAACAGACGCCAACAAGGCTATGGCGGACAGGGCGTTGCGCGTGTTGGCGGTTGCCAGACGCGATTGGAAAGAAAAGCCGACAGACGACTCTCCCGAGTATCTCGAAAAAGACCTCGTATTTTTGGGATTGACGGGAATGATAGACCCCGTCCGACCCGAAGTAAAGGCGGCGATAGAAGAATGTCGTAGCGCGGGGATACGCGCGGTGATGATTACGGGCGATCACAAAGATACGGCGGTTGCCATAGCGAAAGAACTCGGTATTATTTCCGACGCGTCCGAAGCGATAACGGGCGCGGAGTTGGAAAAAATGACCGACGAACAGTTGCTCGAGTCGGTCAGACGGTTTGGCGTCTACGCCCGCGTGCAACCCGAGCACAAGACGCGTATAGTCAACGCATGGAAAGCTCTCGGCGCAATAACGGCTATGACGGGTGACGGCGTAAACGACGCTCCGTCCATCAAATCTGCCGACATAGGAGTGGGTATGGGTATCACGGGTACCGACGTAACGAAAAACGTCGCGGACATGGTGTTGGCGGACGACAACTTTGCGACGATAGTCTCCGCGGTAGGCGAAGGTCGTCGTATTTACGACAATATCCGCAAGGCGATACAGTTTTTGCTTGCGTCCAACATGAGCGAGGTTCTCGGCGTGTTTGTGGCGACGATTATGGGGTTTACGCTCCTCAATCCCGTCCATTTGTTGTTTATCAATCTCGTGACGGATTGTTTCCCCGCGCTTGCGCTCGGTATGGAAGACGCGGAACCGGATACGATGAGCCGTCCGCCGCGTAGATCCGACGCGGGTATATTTGCAGACGGATTGCTCGGAGACGTGGTTTATCAGGGCGTATTGGTCACTGCGTTGACGATAATCTCGTACATCATAGGCAACTCGTTTGAGGTCGGGCACTTTGCGTTGCCTGTCGGCGTTTCGGACCATGGCATGACGATGGCGTTTTTGACGATGAGTATGTGCGAAATATTCCATTCGTTTAACATGCGGTCGCAACGCAAGTCGATTTTCGGATTGAAAAAGCACAACAAGGTTTTGTGGATAGCTATGCTTGGTTCGTTGGCGCTCACGACGGCAGTACTGGAGATACCGTTTATCGCCGACGCATTCGGATTTACGCCCGTCGGGTTTGTAGAATACGCTACCGCGCTCGTCCTTGCCGTAATGGTTATTCCGATAGTCGAGCTCGTCAAGCTTTGTCAGCGCAGCGCCGCGAAAAAGCGTGCGAAAAAAATTTAATCCGTCATTGTTGACGACCAAAGGACGTTAAGGCACAAATAATGACGGTTGTTTGGTTAAAAACACTTGCAAACGGAAACAATATTTGATATAATAAATAAGGACGCGGATTTGCGAGTAAAGACGGACGAAAGCGCGTTCTTGATAAAAGAAAAGGAGATTAGGTAACATGATTACGAAAGATATGACGATTATGGAAGTATTGCAAACCAATCGCAACACGGCGGGCGTATTTGCCGCCTACAACATGGGCTGTATAGGATGCCTTGCCGCTCACGGCGAGACGGTGGAGCAGGCTGCCGTTCATCACGGCGTAGACGTTGACGAAATGATAGAAAAACTCAACGAAGTCTGCAAAGGTTAATTTGACGACGAAAGAAAAACCGCCCTCGAGAGGACGGTTTTTTGTCGTTTTGGGTTTCGGCGTCGCGTTTTAGATTTCGGCAATTGCCTCTATCTCGACGAGGACGTTTTTGGGCAAGGTCTTTACCGCTACGCAACTGCGGGCGGGTTTGCTCGTAAAATACTTGGCGTAGACTTCGTTAAACTTTGCAAAGTCGCCCATGTCGGCGAGGAAACAAGTGGTCTTTACCACTTTGCAGATACAAGTGCCCGCCGCCTCGAGGACTGCGGCGACGTTTTTGCAGGATTGCTCCGCCTGAGCCTCTATGCCTTCGGGGATAGTGCCGTCCGTCGGATTGACTGGGATTTGACCGCTGGTGATTGCGAGATTGCCGACGAGCATGCCCTGACTGTAGGGACCGATTGCGCCGGGAGCTTTGTCAGTACTGATAATTTTCATTGATGAGTCTCCTTTTTCGTTTATTTTTTTAGATAAGTCTATTTTATCATTTATTTTGCCGACGGTCAAACGCTGAGCGGAATAAAAAGTAAAAAATAAAAACGCATTCGCCGAAAACAAACAAATTCAATCATTTGTCAATAAAACGTTGTTAATATTCAGACAAACGGTGCCGATTTCGGTATCGTTTGCAACCGACAATAACGGTTTAGTTTTTAATTTTTAGTCTGACGGGAGGAGTATTATGAAAAAATCAAAAGTGTTGAGAGTTTTGGCAACGGTGGTTTGTCTTTGTCTCGTGTTCGTGCTTGCGTCATGCTCGACGGAGGCTTTGTCGGCGTACGAGATAGCCGTCAAAAACGGTTTCGTAGGCAGCGAGGCGGATTGGTTGGCGAGTCTTAAAGGAGCGTCTGCTGAAAAACTGACCGTAAACGATATTTACGACGCGGCTGTCGAAAACGGATACACGGGGAGTTTTTTAGAGTTTTTGAAAGAGTACCTCAGTTACGATTCGTCCGGTAGTTTGATAACCGGCGCAAACAAGGCGTTGCGCTCGTCCGTCTCCGTCGTAGGACAGTTTGACGTCACGAGCAGGGATTTTTTCGGGGGTTTGACGAAAGAAACTTATTCTTCGTCGGGCAGCGGCGTTATCATCGAGCTTGACAAGACGAAAGGGGACGCGTATATCGTGACCAACTATCACGTCGTGTACAGCGTGTATTGCAGTACGTCAAACCATATCATAGACGATATCTCCGTTTATATTTACGGTCGCGAGTACGCGGAGTACGCCATAGACGCCAAGTACGTCGGCGGCAGTTTAAATTACGATATAGCCGTTTTAAAGGTGACGGGTAGCGAGACTCTGCGCAACAGCGATTGCATCGAGGCAACCGTGGCGGACAGTACCGAAGTTGTGGTCGGGCAGACGGTAATGGCTGTCGGCAACGCCGAAGGGGGCGGGATATCCGTCACCAAGGGTATCGTAAGCGTATCGAGCGAGCGTATAGAAATGACGGCGGCAGACGGGGTAAGCACGGTGAGTTTCAGAGTCATGCGCGTGGACGCGGGTATCAACGGCGGCAACAGCGGAGGCGGATTGTTTGACGAAAACGGAAATCTCGTCGGAGTGGTCAACGCCAAGATGGTCGACGAAGAAATA
The DNA here is from genome assembly GCA_964612455.1 of uncultured Subdoligranulum sp. GTDB lineage: Bacteria > Bacillota > Clostridia > Christensenellales > CAG-314 > SFEB01. Next base: position 12,592 of record CAZTCB010000008.1, read on the forward strand.
GAGGCAATGGGGTACGCCATTCCCTCCAACAACGCTCTCGCCGTCGCACAACAAATAATAGACAACGGCAAGGTGAGCAAGTGCCTGTTGGGCGTCACGCTGGCGGTCACGGACAGTACCGCCGTCTACGACACCGAGACGCAGGTGCTGACAATCGTCGAGCAGGTGACCGTGGACGCGGTGGGTACGGGCGCGGCTTCCGGCGTATTGAAAAAAGGCGATGTTCTGGTTAGTTTTACGCATGGCGGTACCACGACCAAAATCACGCGCGACTATATATTGCTCGACCTCATGCTCAGGTGTAGGGTGGGCGACCAGGTGACACTGCGTTTCGTCCGCAACGGGACGGAGTATACCGAGGCCATTACTATCGGTTCTCAGCACGTGACGACGGTGAATTGATTGTATACGACTATTTTTAAAAAACGCGTATATTTTCTACCCGCTTGAGCAAACTAAGACTACATTCTTTAAACGGAGGTAGAAAATGAAGAATATCGTTAAAACCGGCGAAAAGCCCGGCAAAGGAACTTATTCCTGCACCAACTGCGGCACCGACGTTACACTCGGTACGAGCGACAAATGTCCGCCTTGCCCCAAGTGCAACAACAGTGAGTTTAAAAAATGTAACGGCTAAAAAACGGTCGGCGAAAGACCTTTCCTTTTTCGGGGAAGGTCTTTCGTTTTTTTTTCGGACGGGCAGTGGAAAGTTTCACAAACAACTTTTCGTTTTTCGGTTGACTTTGGTTTTTTTTGTGATATGATAGTATTGGTTGAGGTTGGGGTTTTTGTTGCGCGGCAATCTCGTTTCGCTTGGCGGGACGGGCGCCGAAATGACGAAAAATCAACCGAAAAAACTAAAAATATTTTACTAAGAGGAACGAAATGAAAAAAGTTGCTTTTACCGAAACCGTCTTGAGAGACGCCAATCAATCGTTGATTGCGACTCGTCTTTCTTTTGACAAATTTGAAAAGATTTTGCCCACGATGAACAAAGCGGGGTATTACTCCGTCGAGTGCTGGGGCGGAGCCACGTTTGACTCTTGTCTCAGATTTCTTAAAGAAGATCCGTGGGAGAGATTGCGCAGGATGCGCGCGGCTATGCCCGACGCAAAGTTGCAGATGTTGTTTCGCGGACAAAACATGCTCGGCTACAAACACTATCCCGACGACGTCGTGAGAAAGTTTATCGAAAAGAGCGTTGAAAACGGCATAGACATCATTCGTATTTTTGACGCGCTCAACGATACGCGCAACGTAAAGACCGCTATAGAAGAAACGGTAAAACGCGGCGCCGTCGCAAGCGGAGCGATTAGTTATACCACCAGTCCCGTGCACACGTTAAAGAATTTCGTCGGCGTTGCGCAGGAGATGAAGAGAATGGGCGCGACCACTATTTGCGTCAAAGACATGGCGGGAGTCATGGGACCGCAAGAGGCGTTTGACATCACTAAGGCGTTGAAGGAACAAGTAGGTTTGCCCGTCGTACTGCATACGCACTGCACTACGGGACTCGCGTACGCCACTTATCTCAAAGGTATCGAGGCGGGCGCGGACGTCATAGACACGGCGAGCAGTTGCTTTAGCGGCGGTACGAGCCAACCCGCAACCGAGACTTTTGCCTATCTGTTGCAACAACTCGGTTACGAAGTCGACGTGGATATGAACGCGTTGAAGGCGGTCAACGACCACTTTAAACCCATTCGCAATCAATATATAGCGGACGGCGTATTGATGCCCCGTTCTCTGACGACCGATACCGACGCGCTCACCTACAAAGTGCCCGGCGGAATGTTGTCCAACCTTTTCAGTCAGTTGAAAGAACTCAACGCGCTCGACAAGATAGAAGAAGTCCTTGCGGAGGTTCCCAACGTTCGCAAAGACCTCGGTTATCCGCCGCTGGTCACTCCTATGAGTCAGATGGTGGGCGTTCAGGCGACGCAAAACGTTTTGCGCGGCAGATACGAAAGTATAAGTAAAGAGGTAAAATCCTATTTGCGCGGAGAATACGGCAAGGCTCCCGGCGAAGTAAATCAGGATCTCGTCAAAAAGGCTTTGGGCGACGCCGAGGTCATTACTTGTCGTTTTGCCGATACCCTCAAAGACGAATTTGCCGAAACCAAGGCGCAACTCGGAGATAAAGCAAGATGCGACGAGGACGTGTTGAGCTATATCGCGTTCCCCAAAGTTGCGGAAACTTTCTTTGAAGAGAGAAAGGCGAGAGAAGAGAAAAAAGTTTCTTACTCTATCGAAAAAGTAAGTGACTGACGGAGGCTGTAAATGACGAATATGTTGTTGTCCGATGCGATACGTCTCACCACGGGCGAATCCTTTTTGGTATTTGCGATAGGGTTTGTTTTAACTATGTTGGTTCTTGCGTTTCTCATAGGCGTTATCTGCGTCATGAGATGGATTTTGCAAAAGTTGAACAAAAAACCCAAAAACGACGAAAAAGCGCTCGCCGCCAAAGCTGTCTGCGGCGAAAAGAAAAAGGCAAACGGCAGCTGCGGAGACATGTGTCTTAATAACGTCAGCGAGAGAGAGGCGGCGATGGTCATGGCGATTGTGGCAGACGGAATGCAAACGCCGCTCAACGAGCTGAGATTTAAAAGCATTAAATGCATAGGAGAGGAAAAATGAAATACAAAGTCAGACTGAACAAAAAGATTTTTGAAGTAGAAGTCGAAAAAGGCGAAGCGATTCTTTTGGACGAGTACGAGGCGGTTGCTCCCGCCGCGGCACCGTCGGCTCCCGTCGTCGCGTCGGCTCCCGCCGCGACTCAGACTGCCGCGGTACCGTCCAATGCGAGCGCGAGTGCTGTTGCAAGTCCCCTGCCCGGCGTCGTGATGGATATAAAGATATCCGTCGGACAAACGGTCAAAAAGGGCGACGTCGTCATGCTCATCGAGGCGATGAAGATGGAAAACGAAATCAACGCGAGCAAGGACGGAAAGATAACGAATATTTACGTTGCCAAGGGCGCAAAAGTCGAGCAAGGCTCGCCCCTCTACGATTTGGCGTAAAAGGAGCGTAAAATGGATATTTTAGGTTCTTTGGTCGGGCTTTGGGAAGAAAGCGGTTTTTATAGCCTGATAGTCGGTTTTACTTCGGGCGGGTGGCAAAACATCGTGATGATAGCTATCGCGTGTCTGTTGCTTTTTCTCGGTATATCCAAACAATTCGAGCCGTTGCTGCTCGTAGGCATCGCGTTCGGGATGTTGCTTACCAACTTGCCGAACAGCGCCGTATACACTCCCGAGTTGTGGGTAGGCGCGGAGGCTACGGCAAACGGCGTCGACTACGGCGAGGTGTTGAGGCACGGCGGGCTTATCGACGTGCTGTACATAGGCGTCAAGACGGGATTGTATCCGTCGCTGATATTTATCGGCGTCGGGGCGATGACGGACTTTGGTCCGATGTTGGCGAGACCGTCGAGTCTTTTGCTCGGTGCGGCGGCGCAATTGGGTATTTTCGTTGCGTTTATCGGCGCTATGACTCTTTGCGGTTTTGACGCAAAGGTGGCGGCGTCCATCGGTATAATCGGTGGCGCGGACGGTCCGACCGCTATCTGGTTGACCAAGACGTTGGCGCCCGAGTATCTCGGTTCCATCGCGATTGCGGCATACTCGTATATGGCATTGATTCCGTTGATTCAACCGCCTATCATCAGACTGTTGACGACGAAAAAAGAGCGTCTCATCCGTATGGACAATACCAGACAGGTATCCAAAACGGCAAAAATCGTTTTCCCGATAGTCGTTACCATTGTGGTTGTATTGGTGTTGCCGTCGGTAGCGGGATTGCTCGGTTGCCTTATGTTCGGCAACTTGCTCAAAGAATGCGGAGTGACCGACAGATTGAGCGACACGGCGCAAAACGCGTTGATGAACATAGTAACGTTGTTTCTCGGTATATCCGTCGGCGCGACTGCTACGGCGGCAAACTTTTTGAAACCCGACACGTTGATGATAGTAGCTATGGGTTTGGTCGCTTTCTGTTTCTCGACGGCGGGCGGCGTCTTGTTCGGCAAATTGATGTGCGCGTTGAGCAAAGGTAAGATTAACCCGATGATAGGTGCGGCGGGCGTTTCCGCGGTGCCTATGGCGGCGAGAGTCGTTCACAACGAAGGCCGCAGATACGACCTCGACAACCATCTGCTCATGCACGCTATGGCACCCAACGTTGCCGGCGTAATCGGCAGTGCGGTCGTCGCGGGATTGTTTATGTCGCTATTCGGCTAAATCGCGGGAAAATTTAATAATTTAATGATTAAAAAACGCACCTTGCAACGAGGTGCGTTTTTTTAAATTTATCGTAAAAACGAAGCGGTTTGAGGCGTGCGTTTTGGCGAGTTTTCAAAAACGTCTTTACGGGTGCGCGTAACTTTTACGCGGGGGTTTGTCGTTACCGTTCGGTATCGTCGGGGACGGAAGAGGCGGCGACGTCTTTTGTCGCTTTTTTTGCTTTTGCGAGTTTTTTTTCTTCTGCCTTTCTTTGCTTTTCAATCGTCTTTTTTTCAGCTTTCTTGAGTTTGGACAGTTTTTTTTCTTCGGCTTTTTTCTGTTTGGCGAGTAGTTTGTTTTCGGCGCGTTCCTGCCGTGCCGCTCTTACTATTTCGTCGAGTTTAAGGCGCGTTTTCGTCGGTTCGGTCGCTGTGACTTCTTCTCCTTTAAACTTTTTGAATACGTTTTTTATCGTAGTTACGGGTTTCAGGGTGTTTTCGACGTCTGCCTCGAGTCCCTCTACTATGAGACGTATCTGGCTTTCGGCTATTTTAAACACGACTTCAAACGCAACCTGAATGAGCCATATTGCCGCCATTGCCGCAGTGAGCAGTACCGATGCGGGAGAAACGTTGTCTACGGTGGTGCAGATTGCGTATACGGCAACGCCGAGCGTGTATATTTTTATCCCGAGTTTAGTCCATTTAAAAAGGTATTTGCCGCCGTTTTTTAGTTTTTTAAATTTTTTGCCGTCGGGGTTTTTTCCTTTTTCGGTCACGAAGACGTAAAACGCAAGGTACGCGCAACATACGGCGAGCAATACCGCGTTTATTGCGAGATTGGCGCGACCGGTCGCGACGGCGTAGACGAGATAACATATATATAGGGCTTGCAATACGATATTGAGAACAAATCCCGTCCGTTTAAAGTTGGTTATCATTTGCTTTACGGCAACTTTCGTGTAATCCAGCATTGTTTTTTTTCTCCTTGTCGGCGCTCTCGTATCGTCGAGATTATTGCGATTATAATTAAAAAAAACGGACAAAGCAACAAAAAAAACGCGCCGAAAAAAATTTTAGAAAAATTTCACAATAATTTTTTTAAAAATCGGCGCAAACGCTTGACACAAAAAAGCGCGAGTGGTAATATGGTAGAGCTTGCACTGGGCGAGTAAAGGTTTTGTTGCGCCAAAACCCACGACACGCACGGCGCGGTGGTATTAATGAATAGGAGAAAGATTATGGCAAGTCAAAAAATCAGAATCAAACTCAAAGCATACGACCACAGCCTCATCGATTTGGCGGCAGAGAAGATCGTCGAGACGGCGACCAAAATGGGCAGCAAGGTTTGCGGGCCTATCCCTCTCCCCACGGAGAAAGAGATTGTCACGGTTTTACGCGCGACGCACAAATATAAAGACAGCCGCGAGCAGTTTGAAAGTCGTACGCACAAGAGATTGATCGATATTTACAGTCCTAACGCCAAAATGGTGGAGAGTCTCACCAGACTCGACCTCCCCGCGGGCATCGACATCAAGATTAAACTGTAAAAATCAAAGTTAATCGAAAAAACGAAAAATCAAAAAATAAAATAAGTATAGGAGTGAACTTTATCTATGAATAAAGCAATCATCGGAAAGAAATTGGGGATGACGCAGGTCTTTATGGCTGACGGCACGATGATCCCCGTTACGGTAGTCAAGGCGGGACCTTGTACCGTAGTTCAAAAGAAAACGGTAGAGAGAGACGGTTATTCGGCAATCCAGCTCGGTTTTGACGAAGTGCCCGAAAAAAAGCTCAACAAACCTCAGTTAGGTCACCTCAAGGTTGCCTCCGTAAAACCCGTGAGAGTTTTGAAAGAATTTAAACTCGACAATCCCGAGCAATACGCCGCAGGTCAGCAAATCGATTGTAGCGTGTTTGCGGCCGACGACGTCGTCGACGTGACGGGCATTACCAAGGGGCGCGGATTTACCGGCGTTATCAAGCGTTGGAACCAAGGTCGCCTTAAGGAAACCCACGGCGTCGGCCCCGTCCACAGAGAGGTCGGCAGTATGGGCGCCAACTCCACGCCTTCGAGAGTTTTGCCCGGCAAAAAGATGCCCGGTCAGTACGGCGTAGAGCAGGTCACCGTTTTAAATCTGAAAGTAGTAAAAGTCGATACGGAGCGTGGCGTTTTGCTTATTAAGGGCGCTATTCCCGGAGCAAAAAACAGCGTGGTGTACATTCGCAACGCCGTAAAGAAAGCTTAATAGGAGTTGACACAAATGCAAGTTAAAGTTTTTAATACCAAAGCTCAGGAAGTGGGCAGTATGGAATTGAATGAAGCGGTGTTCGGCGTAAAATACAACGAAGCTCTCATTCATCAGGCAGTCGTCGCCTATCAGGCTAATCAGCGTCAGGGCACCAAGTCCACCCTTACCCGCAGCGAGGTACGCGGCGGCGGCATCAAGCCGTGGAGACAAAAGGGTACGGGCAGAGCTCGTCAGGGCAGTATCCGCGCGGTACAATGGATAAAGGGCGGTATCGCTTTCGCGCCGAAGCCCAGAGACTTCTCCAAAAAACTCAACAAGAAAGCAAGAACGGGCGCTTTTCTTTCGGCTCTCAGCAAGAAAGTTGCCGACGGTGAGTTGATTGTCGTCGACAAAATCGCGTTGGAGCAACCCAAGACCAGATTGGTCGCGGATATCCTTAAGAGTTTTAATTACGACAAGCGCACGTTGTTTGTCGTAGCGGACAAGGACGACGACCTCTTGCGCGCCGGTCGCAATATCGAAAAGCTCACGATATCGGTTGCGGATTTGGTAAACGTATACGAAGTGGTAGTAAATGCCAATATCGTCATGACCAAGGACGCAATCAAAAAGATTGAGGAGGCAAACGCATAATGAACGCTTATGACATTATTAAAAGACCGGTTATGAGCGAAAAAGCCTACGACGGCATTTCGCAGACACCGAAAAGATATACTTTTGTCGTAGACAAGAGCGCCAACAAGGTTCAGATTAAACAAGCGGTAGAACAGATTTTTGGCGTAAAGGTCGACAAGGTTAACACAATCAACGTAAGAGGCAGACTTAAAAGACAGGGACGCTACGAGGGCTACACCGCGTCGACGAAAAAAGCGGTAGTTATCCTCAAAGCCGACAGCAAAGTGATCGAGTTCTTTGAGAGCTTGTCCTAATCGGAGGTAAATATGGCTATCAGAAGATATAAACCCACATCGCCGGGACGTCGTTTTATGACGGTTTCCATGTTTGATGAAATCACTTGCGACACTCCCGAAAAGAGTTTGCTGGCAGTAAAGAGCAAGACCGGCGGCAGAAACGCTACCGGTAAACTGACCGTCAGACATATCGGCGGCGGCAACAGAATCAAATACAGAGTTATCGATTTTAAACGCGACAAGTACGATATCCCCGCGACCGTCAAGACGATTGAGTACGATCCCAACCGTACGGCAAACATCGCGTTGTTGGCGTACGCGGACGGCGAAAAGAGATACATCCTCGCCCCCGTAGGTCTCAACGTAGGCGACACAGTCGTGTCTTCCTCGACGGCGGACATTAAAATCGGCAACAGTCTCCCCTTGGAGGCCATTCCCGTAGGTACTGTTATTCATAATATCGAGCAGAACCCCGGCAAGGGCGGTCAAATTGCGAGAGCGGCGGGCATAAGCGCGCAACTCATGGCGAAAGAGGGCAAATACGCGACGTTGCGTATGCCGAGCGGCGAAGTCCGTCTCGTGCTCCTCAAGTGCCGCGCGACCGTCGGTCAGGTCGGCAATCTCGATCACGAAATAGTTAACGTCGGCAAGGCGGGCAAAACTCGCCATATGGGCATCAGACCTACCGTACGCGGCAGCGTAATGAACCCTTGCGACCACCCGCACGGCGGCGGCGAGGGCAGGAGCCCTATCGGTCGTCCCGGTCCCGTTACTCCGTGGGGCAAGCCCGCTTTGGGTTACAAGACACGCAAGAAGAAGAACGTTACCGACAGATTTATTATCAAGCGTGTTAACTAAGGGAGGATAAGATGAGTAGATCAGTTAAAAAAGGACCTTTTGTTGAAGAAAGTCTCCTTAAAAAAATAAAAGAAATGAACGAAAAAGGTGAAAAGAAAATCGTCAAGACGTGGTCGCGTTCCAGCACTATTTTCCCTGATTTCGTCGGTCACACCATTGCCGTGCATGACGGCAAAAAACATGTTCCCGTTTATATTACGGAAGAGATGGTAGGCTTGAAGCTCGGCGAATTTGCGCCCACGAGAACCTTTAGAGGTCACGGCGGCTCCAAGACCTCGTCAGCCAAATAAGGAGGATAGTCATGGCTACAAGACAAACGCAAAAAGCAGCGGCAATCAACGAAAAGAGGGATAGACGCCCTTATGCCGTAGCAAAATATATTCGCATAGCCCCCTCCAAGGTGCACGTTGTTCTCGATATCATTCGCGGCAGAGATTATCACGATGCCGCCGCGATACTCGAAGCCACGCCCAAGGCGGCTGCGATGCCTGTTTTAAAATGCCTTAACTCTGCTGCGGCAAACGCGGAAGTAAACAAAGGTATGAACAAAGATAATCTTTACGTTGCGGAGTGTTACGCCGACATGGGCCCCACGCTCAAGCGTATGCAACCCGTATCCAAGGGCAGAGCGTATCGCATTTTGAAACGCACCAGCCACATTACCGTCATTCTTGACGAGCGTAAAGCTTAATTAGGAGGCACACATGGGACAGAAAGTTAATCCTCATGGTATGAGAGTTGGTATCAATGCCGGCTGGGAAGCCACTTGGTACGCGGACAAAAAAGACTTCGCCGCTTTTATCAAAGAAGACGACGTTGTCAGAAAGTATATTAAAAAGACCTATTATGCCTCGGCGATCAGCAAAATCAGCTTTGAGAGAAGCGAAGGCAAATTGATCGTCAACGTCTTTACCGGTCGCCCCGGCACGCTTATCGGCAAGCAGGGCGCGGGTATCGAAGAGATGAAGAAAAACGTCCAGAAGTTGATTGGCGACAAACAACTCGTCATCAACATTATGGAAGTTAAAAACCCCGACGCGGACGCTCAGTTGGTCGCCGAAAACATCGCGGCTCAGCTCGAAAAGCGTATATCTTTCCGTCGTGCGATGCGCCAATGCATGCAAAGAGCCATGCGTTCGGGCGCCAAGGGTATAAAGACGATGGTCAGCGGCAGACTCGACGGTGCGGAAATCGCGCGCAGAGAGCAGTATCACGAGGGGAGCATTCCTCTTCATACGCTCCGTGCGGACATCGACTACGGCTATGCCATTGCTAACACCACCTACGGCGTAATCGGCGTCAAGACATGGATCTACAAGGGCGAAATCCTCGCGAGAGCCAAGAAAAAGGAAGGAGGTAAAGCCAATGTTAATGCCTAAAAGAGTACTTCATCGCCGTCAATTTCGCGGGAGAATGAAGGGTGCCGCTCACAAAGGTACGACTATTGCCTACGGCGAGTACGGACTGGTGGCGGAAGAATGCGGTTGGATTAAGAGCAACCAGATAGAAGCGGCTCGTGTCGCAATGACAAGATTTATCAAGCGTGGCGGTAAAGTGTGGGTAAATATATTCCCCCACAAACCCGTTACTAAAAAACCCGCCGAAACCCGCATGGGTAGCGGTAAGGGTAGTCCCGAGTACTGGGTAGCGGTCGTAAAGCCGGGCAGAGTGATGTTTGAGATGGCTGGTATCAGCGAAGATCAGGCAAGAGAAGCTCTCCGCCTCGCATCGCACAAGCTCCCCGTAAAGTGCAAGTTTGTCGCCAAGTCGGCAGAGGAGAAAGCAAATGAAAGCAAATAAAGTGCATGAAATGTCCGATGAAGAGTTGGTCGCCAAGTTGGAAGAACTCAAAAAAGAGTTGTTCAACCTCAGACTCAACCATGCCACCGGTCAGTTGACCAACCCTCTCGCTCTCAACAATTGCAAAAAAGACATTGCAAGAGTAATGACTGTTTTGCGTGAAAGGCAACTTGCCAAAAAGGCGTAAAGGAGGGCTGATTTATGGAAAGAAATGAAAGAAAACAGAGAGTAGGTACCGTTGTTTCCGACAAAATGGACAAGACCATAGTCGTAGCCGTTATCGAAAAATTTAAACATCCGTTGTACAAAAAGACAGTCAGCAAGACCAAGACCTTTAAGGCGCACGACGAAAACAATCAGTGCCGCGAAGGCGATACCGTCTTGATTGAAGAAACCCGTAAGCTCAGCAAGGACAAAAACTGGCGTCTCGTTGAGATTATCGAAAAGGCAAAGTAAGGAGGAGGACTTATGATACAACCGTTTACGAGATTGAAAGCAGCCGACAACAGCGGTGCTAAAGAAATAATGTGTATCAAAGTGCTCGGCGGATCCAAGCGCAGATACGGCAACATCGGCGACGTTATCGTTGCCAGCGTCAAGAGCGCCAACCCCGGCGGAGTCGTAAAGAAGGGCGAGGTCGTAAAGGCGGTTATCGTTCGCACCGCATTCGGTGTCAACCGCAAAGACGGCACTCACATCAGGTTTGACGACAACGCGGCTGTCATCATCGATAAAGATAAGCAGCCCAAGGGCACCCGTATCTTTGGACCGGTGGCGAGAGAGTTGAGAGAAAAGGACTACATGAAAATCGTGTCACTTGCTCCGGAAGTGCTTTAATAGGAGATACAGATATGAGTTTGAATATTAGAAAAGACGATATAGTCGAAATCATTGTCGGTAACGAGAGCAACAAGGGCAAGCGCGGCAAGGTTACGCATGTCGACGTAGAAAAACAAAAGGTAGTTGTTCAAGGTCTCAACGTCGTTAAGTGTCACAAGCGTGCCAAAAACGCTCAGACGCCCGGCGGTATCTTTGAACAGCCCCGCATGATAGACGTCAGCAACGTAGTGCTCGTATGTCCCTCTTGCGACAAGACTACCAAGGTGAAAAAGACGGCGGTAGAGGGCAAAGACGGTAAAGTGAAGTACGTTCGCACTTGCCGGCATTGCAACGCCGTCATCGAGGCGAAAGCCGCAAAAGCCGCCAAGAAAAAGGCGACGAAAAAAACCACTAAAAAGGCTAAGAGCGACGCTACGGTAGAGAGTACCGAAAACGTCGAACAATAAGGAGGCTGAAAAATGGCTGATAAGGCTAAGAAAGCCGTTTCGACGGAAAAAGCGCCGAAAACGGAAAACAGAATGAGAGTGCGTTACAACCAAGAGGTTGTACCTTATCTCTTCAAACATTTTAACTACAAAAACATCAATCAGGTCCCCAGACTCGAGAAGATAGTCATCAACGCAGGTCTCGGAGACGTAAAAGACAACGCAAAGAGTTTTCAGATTGCAGTGGACGAGATTAAGGCCATCTCCGGACAACGTCCCGTCATCACCAAGGCGAGAAAGTCCGTCGCTAACTTTAAAGTGAGAGAAGGACAAAACATCGGCTGCAAGGTCACGCTCCGTTCGACGAGAATGTATGAGTTTATGGATAAACTCATCGCGGTAGCATTGCCGAGAGTCAGAGACTTTCGCGGCGTGCCCGGCAATTCTTTTGACGGCAGGGGCAATTACACACTCGGTATGAAAGAGCAACTTATTTTCCCCGAAATCGTTTACGATCAAGTCGAAAAGACGAGAGGATTTGACGTCACTTTCGTTACCACGGCAAAAACGGACGAAGAGGCGAAAGAGCTTTTGAAACAATTGGGTATGCCCTTTAAGGCTTAAGGAGTACGATATGGCAAAGAAATCTTTGATTAACAAACAACAAAAACCCGCAAAGTTCTCAACGCGCGCATACACCCGTTGTTCTATTTGCGGCAGACCCCACGCTGTTTTACGCAAGTACGGCATGTGCAGAATCTGCTTTAGGGAAAAAGCCTACAAGGGCGAGATCCCAGGCGTAAAGAAAGCAAGTTGGTAAGGGTAGGAGGAAAAATATTATGGTAGTTACAGATCCTATCGCGGATATGCTGACAAGAATTCGTAACGCTATCGTCGCCAAGCACGAGGACGTAGTCGTCCCCGCGTCAAAGGTAAAGAAGGCAATCGCTCAGATTTTGCTCGACGAAGGTTACGTATCTAATGTCGAAGTTTTGGAAGATCCCATTCAAGACAATTTAAAGATAACGCTTAAATACAGCAAAGACGGTCGCGTCGTAAACGGACTTAAGCGTATCAGCAAGCCCGGTCTGAGGGTTTACGCCAAGAGCGCTGAGTTGCCCAAGGTACTCAACGGTTTAGGCATAGCGATCATCAGCACTTCTAAGGGTATCATGACCGATAAAAAGGCAAGAGAGCTCAATCTCGGCGGCGAAGTAGTCGCTTTCGTATGGTAAGGAGGGTAAGATAATGTCAAGAATAGGCAAGGAACCAATTACCATCCCCGCGGGAGTAGAAGTAAAGCTCGATGGTACGATTATTACCGTCAAGGGACCTAAGGGAACGTTGACGAGAGATATCGGCAGCGAGATTAAGTGCGATATACAAGGCAACGTCATTCACTTTACGCGTGACAACGACCAAAAAGAAGTACGTAGCAAGCACGGCTTGTACAGAGCTTTGGTCAACAATATGGTCAAAGGCGTGACTGAGGGTTTTGCAAAGTCATTGATTATCAACGGCGTCGGTTATAAATGCAGCACGACCGGCACCAAACTGACTCTCAATATCGGATATTCTCACCCGATTGAAGTAGAAGCACCCGCCGGCATCACTTTTGAGTGCCCCGCCGCGACGGAAATCGTCGTTAAGGGTATCGACAAAGAGTTGGTCGGTCAGACGGCTGCCGATATCAAGGCAACCAGAGAAGTCGAGCCTTACCACGGCTACGGCGTCAGATACAAGACGGACGTCGTTGTTTTGAAGGAAGGCAAGAAAGCCGGTAAATAAGGAGTAGCAGAATGATTACTAAAATTGATAAAAACGCGGATAGAAAAATCCGCCATGCAAGAGTGCGCAAACACGTGAGCGGTACGGAACTCAAACCCAGACTCTGTGTTTATCGCAGCACTAAGTATATCTATGCTCAGATTATCGACGACGTCGCGGGCAAGACCTTGGTCAGCGCTTCTTCTTTGGCTATGGCTAAAGAGCTTGAAGGCAAGACCAAGAGAGAAGCAAGCAAAGAGGTCGGCATTGCAGTTGCTAAAAAGGCAGTAGAAGCGGGTATATCCGAAGTCGTATTTGACAGAGGCGGATATATCTATACGGGCAGAGTTGCTTCTCTCGCGGAAGGCGCAAGAGAAGGCGGATTGAAATTCTAAGGAGCGGATTATGAACGAAGAAGTTATGAATACTACCGAAGCGGAAGTTGTAGAACAACCTGAAGTTTCCGCAGAGCAACAAAATTCCGACAAAAAGAGGGATTTCAATCGTGACGGCAAACGCCGCGACGGCAAACGTCCTTTTAACAAAAACAAACGAGCGGAAGAAGACGACGGTCTCATTAAAAAGACCGTGTCCATCAACAGAGTATCCAAGACCGTCAAGGGCGGCAGAACGATGCGTTTTGCTGCGTTGGTAGTCGTGGGCGACGGTAAAGGCAGATGCGGCGTAGGCATGGGCAAAGCGGCGGAAGTTCCTCAAGCCGTAGAAAAAGCTCAACAACAAGCCAAGCGCAACATGGTCAACGTTTCTCTTTGCGGCACGACCATTCCTCACGAGACGTACGGTGTATTCGGTAAAGGCAAGGTACTGCTTTTGCCGGCACAGGAAGGTACCGGTGTTATTGCCGGCGGTCCCGTCCGTAGCGTACTCGAGGTGGCGGGCGTCAAGGATATTCGTACCAAGAGTTATGGCTCCAACAACCCTATCAACTGCGTAAAAGCAACCTTTAACGGACTCGTCAGTCTGCGCTCGGCAGAGCAAGTTGCGAAACTCCGCGGCAAGACGGTTGAAGAGTTATAAGGGAGGATAGTATGACAAGAGAAATGAACGGCCACGTCGTTAAAGAAGCGAAAGCTCCTCTCTACAACCAAAAGGTTGAGAAAGGTTTTCGTCCTTACGAGTTAGGCGATAAAAAAATCAAAGTGACTTTGGTAAAGAGTCCGATTGCGTGTCTTAAAGACCAACAACAGACGGTCAAGGCGTTGGGACTCACCAAAATCCGTTCTTTTAAAATCCACAATGACAACGCGGCGATTCGCGGGATGATTTTTAAAGTCAAGCACCTCGTCGAGGTTGAAGAAGTGGAGTAGGAGGCAAGAGAAATGAGAATTCATGAACTTTCTCCCGCTGAAGGTAGTACGACCGCTCCCAAGAGATTGGGCAGAGGTATCGGCAGCGGTTTGGGCAAAACAAGCGGTAAAGGCCACAAAGGTCAGTGGGCTCGTAGCGGCGGCGGCGTTCGTCCCGGTTTCGAGGGCGGCACGATGCCTTTGACTCGTCGTTTACCAAAGCGCGGTTTTTACAACAAGTTTGAAAAAACCTACACGATCATCAATATTTCATTGTTGGAAAAATTTGACAACGGTGCAACTGTCACTCCGGAATTGTTGCTTGACATGGGTATGATCAAGGACAAGGGCAATGTCGGTCTTAAAGTATTGGCTGACGGTCAACTGACAAAATCTTTGACGGTTTACGCTCACAAGTTTTCCGCTGGCGCTAAGCAAGCGATAGAGAGCGCAGGCGGCAAAGCCGAGGTAATCGAATAATGATTGAAACCATAAAAAATGCCTTTAAAATTAAGGAAATCCGCAGAAAGATCTTTATGACCATTCTGTTGGTGCTTATCTACAGGATAGGTTGCTACATTCCCATTCCGGGTATCGACCGCGCGGTTTTTTCGTCAACGGTCGAGGGCAATGACTTTTTCAGCATTATGAGCGCCATCACGGGCGGCGCGCTGAGTCAAGGTACTTTATTGGCATTGGGTATTTCTCCGTATATCAACGCGCAGATTATCATGCAGTTGCTGACGGTGGCTATCCCTGGTTTGGAGAGAATTTCTAAAGAAGGCGAAGAAGGCAGAAAGAAAATCGGCAGAATTACGAGATGGGTGACGTTGGGTATCGCCATCATCAACGCGGTCGGTATTTTATTTGCCTTTGACGCGTCAAGCTGTTTTAACACCACGATGTTCGGTCAGGACCTCGTTCTCCCCGTATGGGTGCTGTTTGTCATGGTTACCGTTATTTTGGTTGCCGGCAGTATGCTTACGATGTGGATTGGCGAGCGCATTACCGAATACGGTGTCAGCAACGGCATTTCTATTTTGATTTTCGTCGGTATCGTGGCGTCCGGCGGACAAGCGATACTCAGCAATATCAGCAGTATCGTTTCCGACGGCTTTACCGAAGGCGGCGGCTGGAATCTCATGCTCTTTATCGCCATACTGTTGGTCGTATTTGCGTTTATCATTTGGGTTGACGGTGCGGAAAGAAAGCTTAAGGTTCAGTATGCCAAACAGGTCAAAGGCAACAAAGTCTACGGCGGACAAGCGACCTACATACCCATCAAAATCAACGGCGGCGGCGTTTTGCCCCTCATCTTTGCGTTCTCTTTGTTAAGTTTCCCGCAGATGATACTCAGTTTCTTCGGTACGGGAGAGGATAGCGCATATATGTGGTGGACTCGCAATATGACCACCAGCGGCAATTGGTGGGGCGTGGTACTTTATCTCGTCTTTATGACGGTGTGGATTTTCGTATTTGCGTTTTTCTATTCGCAAATTCAGTTTAATCCTACGGAAATCAGTAAAAACATTCAACAAAACGGCGGCTTTTTGCCGGGCATCAGACCGGGCAAGGCAACGAGCGATTATCTGGCGGGAACGATACTGCGCATTACTTTTTGGGGCGCTATCTTCCTCGCAATAATGGCTTTGCTCCCCTCCACGGTCTTTACGTTGGTAGGTAACAGCTCTTTGACAAACGCTTATTCCGCAACGGGATTGCTCATCGTAGTATCCGTCGCGCTCGAGTTTGACAAAGCGTTGCAAAACCAGATTATGATGCGTCATTACAAGGGGTTCTTGAAATAAGAACGTTAAATAATGAAAAACGTTTTAAGGATTGTCATGGTGGGTGCGCCCGGTTCGGGTAAAGGCACTCAGGCGTCGAGATTGACGAAGGCTCTCGGCATACCGCATATCTCCACGGGTGAGATACTCAGGGAGTATATTGCAGACGGGCACCCGCTTGGCAATAAAATTAAAGAATTTATCGATCGAGGCGCGTTGGTTCCCGATGATATGATTTTGGCGATAGTCGCCGATCGTATAGGAAGGGAGGATTGCGAGAGAGGATTTATCCTCGACGGCTTTCCTCGTGACATCGAGCAAGCCAACGCTCTCGAAAACGTTTCGCAGGTGGATTGCGTAATCAATCTTGACGTCCCGGAGGAACGATTGATGGATCGTTTGACGGGAAGGCGTACTTGCAAGTCGTGCAATCATATCAGTCACGTCAGCATAATCGGGGACAGCATGGTTTGTCCCGATTGCGGCGGAGAACTGACGGTGAGGGCGGACGACGTGCCGGAGACGGTACACAAGCGTCTCGAGGTGTACGAAAGGCAGACCAAGCCTATCATAGATTTTTACAGACAGCGCGGCAAGCTGATTGACGTAAACAGCGATCAGGCACCGGACGATGTTTTTTCAGACGTATCGGAGGCTTTGCGCAAGTTATGTTAAATGTAAAAACTGCGGAACAAATCAAACTTATCAGACAAGCGTGCAAAATTGTCGGCGACACACTCAAGGTGGTCGAAGACAATATCCGCGTTGGTATGACTACGGCGCAACTCGATAAAGTGGCTTATGACTTTATCGTCAAATGCGGCGCGCGTCCCAACTTTTTGCACTATCACGGTTTTCCCGCAACGTCTTGTATCTCCATCGACGAAGAAGTCGTGCATGGTTTTCCGTCCAAAAACAGGTATATTGAGGAAGGTCAGATTGTTTCCGTTGATCTTGGCGCAACAATTCACGGGTACAACGGTGACGCCGCAAGAACCTTTTGTATCGGAGAGGTCAGTCATGCCAAGCGGCAGTTGGTCGACGTTACCAAAGAGTGCTTTTTTAAGGCGCTCAAGGTGGTGAAAGGCGGTGTGAGACTCGGGGATATCGGATTTGAAGTCAGCTCGCATGCCCACAAATACGGTTACGGCGTAGTGACGGAGTTGGTCGGACACGGTATAGGCAGTCAACTGCACGAGGACCCCAACATTCCCAACTACGGGCTGAAAGGCAGAGGTATCAGATTGCCGTCCAATATGACGATTTGTATCGAGCCGATGATTAATATGGGCACTCCAGAGGTTGTGTTTGCCTCCAACGGCTGGACGGCTTTGACGAAAGACGGTCAGCCATCCGCGCATTACGAAAACACCATCCTTATTACGGATGAGGGGGCGGAGGTATTGACGTTGTGACTATGAAAGAACAAGGCAATATAGGTATCGGCAGCGTGGTTTTTTCATTGAAAGGCAGAGACGCGGGAGCGTGTTACGCCGTCGTTGGCGTCAATGAAAAACGAAAGGTGTGGGTGAGTGACGGATATCGCCACAAGCTTTCACAACCGAAACTTAAAAATATTAAACATCTTCGTTTTGACGGGGACGAGTTGACGGCAATCGCCGAAAAACTCAACGCCGGCAAAAAGGTTTTCGACAGTGAACTCAACAGTGCGTTGAGAGCATATCAAACAACTTCAAAGTAAAAAGGAGTCAATATGTCAAAAGACGATGTGATAGAAGTAGAGGGCAAAGTTGTGGAGGTTTTACCCAACGCCAATTTTATCGTAGAACTTGCCAACAATCACCGCATTACGGCGTATATCGGCGGTAAACTGCGCGTCAATTACATCAGGATAATGAAAGGCGACAGCGTTAAGGTTGAAATGAGTCCGTACGACCTGTCAAAAGGCAGGATTATCTGGCGGAGTAAATAAACCACGGCGTCGGCAAAGGTTGATATCAAAAAAAACGACAAATAGTCAAAAAGAAAAATAAGGAGGACTTAACAATGAAAGTCAAACCCAGCGTAAAACCCATGTGCGATAAATGCAAGGTCATCAAACGCAACGGTAAAGTCATGGTCATTTGCAGTAAATATCCTAAACATAAGCAAAGACAAGGTTAAAAATAATCTCTTTTTATCTCTCGCATTCATTCCGAAAAACTTTGCGAGGGTAAAAAGACGTGTACTATATACCAATTAAAAATTAAAAAGAGTTAAGGAGAATTTTAAATGGCTCGTATTTCCGGTATAGAATTACCAAGAGAAAAACGTATTCAAATCGGTCTGACCTATATCTACGGTATCGGTTTGCCTACGGCAGACAAAATACTTGCGGAAACAGGCGTCAATCCGGACGTCCGTGTCAAAGATTTGACCGATAGCGACGTCACGAAATTGCGTGAATATATTGAACACCAACTTCAGGTAGAAGGTGATTTGCGCAGAGTCGTTCAACAAAATATCAAGAGAATGATTGAAAACGGCAGCTATCGCGGACAGCGTCATAGAAAAAATTTGCCTGTCAGAGGTCAGTCGTCCAAGCAAAACGCTCGCACCCGCAAGGGACCGAAACGCACCGTATCTCGCTCTAAGAAGGCAGACAAATAAGGAGAACAGAAATGGCAGGTAAGAAAGTTATAAGAAAAAGAAAGGATATACGTCGCGTTGACGCAGGTCAGGTGCACGTTCATGCATCCTTTAATAACACCATTATTTCTATCACGGACATGAACGGCAACTTGCTGTCGGCATGTTCCTCCGGTGCCCTCGGTTTTAAGGGTAGCAGAAAAAGCACTGCTTTTGCTGCTCAACAAGCGGCAGAGACCGCGGCGAAAGCGGCTAAAGAGCACGGACTTCGCACGGTAGAGGTCTACGTCAAAGGTCCCGGTCAAGGCAGAGAGTCGGCTATCAGAGCGATGCAGACGTGCGATATCGAGGTTACGCTCATTAAAGACGTATCTCCTATCCCTCACAACGGTTGCCGTCCTCCTAAAAGAAGAAGAGTATAGTAGTTAAAGGAGTATTATTTATGGCAAAATACACAGCGGCGGATTGCCGTCTTTGCAGAAGAGAAAATCAAAAACTGTTTCTTAAGGGCGACAGATGCTATTCTCAAAAATGCGCGTTGACTCGCAGAGCCAAGATACCCGGACAACAATGGGCGGGCAGAAAGAAGGTCACCGAGTACGGTCAACAGTTGAGAGAAAAGCAAAAAGCCAAGAGAATTTACGGCCTTCAGGAAAAGCAATTTCACAAATATTATACCGAGGCAGAGCGTATAAAGGGCGTTACCGGTACCAACATGCTCATCATGCTCGAAGAGCGCTTGGACAACGTCGTTTATCGTATGGGTATCGGCGTCAGCCGTAGCCAGAGCCGTCAGTTGGTCAACCATGGTCATATCACCGTTAACGGTAAAACCGTCACTATCCCTTCCTATGCGGTCAGAGTAGGTGACGTCGTTGCCGTTAAAGAGACCAAAGCGGACAACAAGTTTTTCACTGAGCTTAAGGCTATGAAAAAACCGACCAATCTCCCCAAGTGGTTGGATTTCGACAACACAACCTTGTCGGGCAAAATACTTGCAAAACCGCAGAGAGAAGACATAGATCTCGTCATTGCGGAGCACATGATTGTCGAGTTGTACTCCAAGTAATGAGTCGACAAAGATTTTGTTTTCCCACCACCCCCTCAACTAAATTTTAAAAAGGAGATTATTCGATATGATGGAAATAGAAACACCGAAAATCGACGTAAGGGACCAAGGCGAAAACGGCTCTAAGACGACCATAGTGTTGGAGCCTCTCGAAAGGGGATTCGGTATCACTCTCGGCAATGCAATGCGTAGAGTTTTACTGTCTTCTTTGCCGGGAGCGGCGATTGTAGGCATCAAGATCGACGGTGTGCAACATGAGTTCTCTACTATAGAAGGTGTGACGGAAGACGTTGCGGAGATTATCTTAAACATCAAAAACATCACGTTAAAGACGACTAACGAAGACGATAGTTTCCGTAAGACGCTTACCCTCAACAAAGTCGGACCTTGCGAGATATTTGCAAGAGATATCGCGACGGATGCCGAGGTTGAAATTCTCAATCCCGACCTGTACCTTTGCACGTTGGCAGACGGGTACAGCTTAAATTGCGAGCTTACGGTCGGCAGGGGCAGAGGGTATGTTTCGGCAGCCAGAAATAAGGAAATAAATAAAGAGTTGAAACTCAATTATCCTATTGGTTACATACCGACTGACAGCTTGTACTCTCCCGTCAAAAAGGTCAATTACAACGTAGAAGCCGCCCGCGTGGGACAAAGCATAGGTTTTGACAAACTCACGATGGAAGTAGAAACAAACGGTGCTTTTTCGGGCAGAGAGATTGTTTCGTTGGCGGCAAAAGTCCTGACGGACCATATAAGTGTGTTTGAAAAACTCTCGGAGTACGGAAACCGCACTTATTTGACCGAAACGAAAGAGGACATTACAACCAAGATTTTAGAGATGAGCATCGACGAAATGGATTTGTCCGTCCGCAGCTACAACTGCCTCAAACGCGCCAATATTCAGACAGTCGGCGATCTCACGCGCAAGACCGAAGAGGATATGCTCAAGGTGAGAAACCTCGGGCGGAAATCCTTGGACGAAGTAATAGCGAAACTCGAGTCCTACGGTCTCGGGTTGAAACAAAAAGAAGATTAACGGAGGATACCAAACAATGATAAGTAAATTGGGTAGAGCAACCGATCAAAGACTCGCTTTGTTAAAAAATCAGGTATCATACCTTTTGTGGAATGGCAAACTCGAGACTACCTATGCCCGTGCGAAAGCCGTTCAGAGATTGGCTGACAAATATCTCACCTGGGCAATCAACAATTACCAGGACGTCGAGAGAGTTACCAAGACCAAAAAGGTAAACGGCGTTGATACGACGGTAGAAGTCGTCAACGACGGTGCTAAAAAGTTGGCGGCAAGACGCAGACTTATGGCAAACCTTGCTGATTTGCAAGAGGCAAGAGGCGAAAGAGAGAGCGCAACCGCGTATAAACTTCGCACAGCCGACGTAAAGCATCCTTTGATTGAAAAGATGTTCAATGAATACGCACCCAGACTTGACAAGCGCGCTCAGGAGCTTGGTCAAAAGGGCGGATATACGACCATTCGTCGTTTGGACGCTCGCCGCGGCGACGCGGCAGAGATGGCAATCATTGAGATTTTATAAGATTGCTTTTAAAACTAATAATTTAAAGAAAAAGCCTTTCGTTTAATCGGAAGGCTTTTTTCGTGCGCTTTTTTAACGAAATCAGGGGTATTTGTAACGCACGGTTAATAAAATAGGTATATGAAAGAAAGTTTAAAAAAAATCCTTTGTCTGGCGTTGCTGGCAGTGTTTATCGTTTCGGCTGTCTTTTTCGTTATCCCGAAAGTAGAAAATCGCGTAACCGATGAAAAAAACGACGACGTCGACTCGGTCGTCGTCCTGACCGTATGGCACGTCGAAAGCGTCGAGGGCGGCGTCGGCAGCAGATGCGATTGGTTAAAAAAAAGAGCAAGAGAATTTGAAAAGCGCAATAAAGGCGTTTATCTGGACGTCGTAAAGCTGACGGAAACGCAGTTGGCGGACAAATTGTCTCAAGGACAATCGTTTGATATCGTTAGTTTCGGACTCGGGATAGGAGAAATGGTTTTACCGAGATTGGTTGCGTTTGACAGTATAAACGACGACGTTTATCGGAGTTTTTTAAACGGCGGTATGATAAACGGAAAACTTTACGCGTTGCCGTACATGTGCGGAGGGTACGTTCTTGCGGCGCGTATTCGCGACCTCACGTCGTTAACTCGCTATATTTCATTAAAAGAAAGCGCATTCGATTGTTTTACGACTAAAAAGACGGCAAAAAAAACTTTGGACATTTTTTCGATAATGACTGCCGCAAGCAAAAACTGTTGTCCTTTGGTAGGGTTGTCTTTGTTGGCAAACGGGGAAAAACGGGATTTGTCCAAAGTGTATTGCGAGCCGTCTTTGACGCAGTACGGGGCGTATGAAAAGTTTTTGGCGGGTAACACGGCGACGATTTTGCTCGGCACACAGCGCGATTTTTGGCGTTTGTCGACTCGTGTGGCAAACGGAAAGATAAGTGAAATATGCTTTGCGCCTTTAATCGATTATACCGATTTGGTGCAGTACGTCGGATTGGGTAATTCTCGGGACGCGACTCGTATGAGTTTAAGCGAAAGTTTTGCGTCTTATCTGACAAGCGAAGCGCCTCAAAAGAAATTGTCTGCCGTGGGTATGCTTTCGGTCGTCGACGTTGACGTGTACGCCGACGGGGTTATGCGAGAGATGGCGGAGGGAATAAAAACGGCAAAAACCGTCAACGTGTTTACTTCTTCCGCAGTGTTGGACAATTTGTATGCCGACGCGAAAAAAACTATTTCCGACGGGCAGCAAAACCTTTTAAAAAAATATCTCGTTTAGCGTTGAAAAAACAAAAAAAATAGTGTAAAATAAAAGGAGCCGTCAAAATGTGGGTTAAGGAATTTTTTAAAGAGTTTCCGTCGGTCGAAAAAGACGTCGATTTTAAAAAGCTGACCACCGTAAAAACGGGAGGAAAAGCGAGGGTGTTGTTGAGGCCGACCTGCGCAGAGGACGTCGTCCGCGCGATAAAGTTTACCAAAGAGACCAACGTGCCGATTTTTGTCATCGGGGCGGGGAGCAATTGTCTTGCTTCGGACGACGGATACGACGGAGTGCTTTTAAAACTGTCGCCGTATATGTGCCAAATCGATTTTTGCGGCAATATGGTAAAAGTCGGAGCCGGCGCGAGAACGTCGATGTTGTATTCTTTTTGCCTTGCTCATCGCCTCGGCGGGTGTGAGTTTTTGGCAAATATCCCGGGTACGGTAGGCGGAGCAACGGTCATGAACGCCGGATGTTTCGGCAGTTGTGCGGCAGACGTGGTCGTGGGTGTCGACATTGTTGACCGCGACGGAAATATAAGGCATATCGACGCGGACGGGTTGCGTTTTTCGGAAAGGAGCAGTATTTTTTCGGACGGAGAGAGCGTCGTTACCGACGTGTATTTTTCGTTCTTTCCTTCTTCCGCCGAGGATATAATCGGTCGATACGAGGAAATTGCGGTAAGAAAGCGTTTGTCGCAGCCCGTAGACAAGCCGTGCTTCGGCAGCGTCTTTAAGCGGACGGAAAAAGGAAGCGCCGCGGCGTTGATAGACAGGCTCGGATTTAAGGGTTTTGCCATCAACGGGGCAAAGGTAAGCGAGAAACACGCGGGATTTTTTATAAACGAGAATAACGCGACTACGGGCGATTTTTTGACTTTGATAGATATAGTCGGTCAGACCGTACGCGACAGATACGGTGTAGTACTTTCACCGGAGGTGGTTTACGTTGGAGTTAGTGACGATTTGGGGGGATTACCATACTCACACTTTTTATAGCGGCAAAAACGGGCACTCTACGTGCAGTGCCGCCGATATTTACGCCGCCGCAAAAGAAAAAGGGCTTAAAGAGGTTGCTATATGCGACCACGGGGTGAGGCATTGCTGTTTCGGCACCACCCGTGCGCGATTAAAAAAATTGCGTGCGGAGTTGGACGAGCTCAATGCGCGCGGCGACGTAAAAATGTTGCTCGGGATAGAAGCGAATATTTATTCGTCGGACGGGCTGATAGATGTAAAACAAGAGGAACGGGGTGCGTTTGATATCGTCGTTGCGGGGTATCACAAACTCGTTTGGGGAAAAAACATGGTCGACGCCATGCGATACAATATCCCCGCACTGCTCGGAGTGGATACGGAGTCGGCAAAAAAAAGATATACCCGTGCAGTGGTTAATGCGATAAAAACACAAAAAATCGACGTTTTGAGCCACCCGTGTTACGGATTGCCGACGGACATGAGAGAAATAGTAAAGGCGGCAGAGGATTACGGCGTGATGCTCGAGTTGAACGGAAAAAGAATATCGATGTCCGACGAGGACGTTTTGTTTATGGCGGCGAGCAAAGTAAAAATAGTGGCAAACAGCGACGCCCATTCCCGCGAAAGGGTAGGCGACGTAGCCGTGCCGATAGATTTGTGCAAGAGATTGGGTATTCCTTTTGACAGGATAGAAAACTTTAAGGGATTGTTGACGGTGAAAGAATTAAATGGCAAAGATAACCACTACGAGAAAAATTAAAAAAGAAATATTGACCAACGTAACGGGCGCGCTTTCCCCGTGTTGCCAAAAGGCCTTTTTGGCAGGCGTGTTTTTTTCGGTAGGCAGTCTTGCTATAAGAGGCAAAGATTTAGTCTTGTCGCTTTCGACGGAAAACGAACAACTGCTGAAAGTTTTTCAATCGATAATGCAGACGCGTTACGGCGAATATTGCGAATACGCACCCGTCTTAAACAACAAGGTGAGCAACAAGACGGTTTTTGAAACGTCGGTGAGGAGTCTCGACGCGTTGTTTGACGCACACGTGCTTGTCAACGAGGACGGGATAGCGCTTGCGGACAGTATTCATTCCTCGATACGCGACAGGGATTGTTGCAGTCGCGCGTTTATCAAGGGGTTGTTTGCGGGGTGCGGTACGGCGTCGTTTTCTCCCGAAAACAGCAACAACGGGTATCATTTTGAGTTTTTCGTGTCGCGTCCTGCAGTGGCGGACAGCCTCGTTGAATTTTTAGCGGCTAAAGATTTTCATTTTAAACAAGCAACGAGGGGGGACGGGGTGGTCGTTTACGTCAAAGACAGCGCGACGATATCTGATTTGTTAAACTATGTGGACGCACCCCGTGCCTTGTTTGAGTTTGAAAATTTGCTTGCCAACAAGAGTGTTCGCAACAAGGTCAATCGTCAGCAAAACTGCTATATGGCAAATTTGTCAAAGGCAGTCACCGCTTCGGTCAGACAGGTACAGGCAATAGAGTATATCGAGCGCGAACGGGGGTTGAGTTATTTACCGGAGTATCTTGCCGAGGTTGCGCGCGCGCGTCTTTCGGATACGTCGGCGAGCCTTGACGAGTTGTCCAAACGGTTTGACGGGTTGACCAAGAGCGGTATGGCGCATAGGTTGCGCAAGATAGAACAAATCGCCAAAAAGTTGGGAAAAGAAGATTAAAGTACGATAAAACACGGAGAAAAAGAAATGGAGCAAAACAATACCGAGCAAAAACGGGACGATTCGCGGCAGTTTGTGCATTTGCACGTTCACACTGAATATAGTCTGCTGGACGGAGCCGCTCGCATTAACCTCATGACGGAGGGCGACAAGGCGAAAAAAATAGAGCCCAAGAGTTGTTTTTTTGAGCTTTGCAAAGAGAAAAACATGCCGGCTGTGGCGATAACCGACCATGGCAACATGTACGGAGCGTACCAGTTTTATAAACTCGCGAAACTGTCGGGGATAAAGCCTATCATCGGTTGCGAGTTTTACCTCACCGAGAACCTTTCGGTCAAGACGGGTGACGTAAAACGAGAGCTTTATCACCTCGTTTTGCTTGCTAAAAACAACGTCGGATATAAAAATCTCGTCAAGCTCAACTCCATTGCTTTCGTAGATGGATTTTATTACAAACCGCGTATAGATTTTGAGGTTTTAAAGAAATATCACGAAGGTCTCGTGTGCTTGTCCGCATGCATCGCGGGGCAGTTGCCGAGACTGTTAAAAGCCGACAGGTGGGACGAGGCGAGACAGCTCGTCCGTAGGTACAAAGAACTGTTCGGTGAGGATTATTATATCGAAATACAAGACCACGGGATAGAAGACGAGATACGGGTAATGCCGAAATTGGCAAAAATCGCGTCGGAAGAAGGTGTCGAGCTCGTCGCGACCAACGACGTGCACTATCTGCGCGAGGAGGACGCGGAGATGCACGATATTTTGCTTTGCGTGCAGACGGGTGCGTATTACGACGATCCCAACCGTATGCGTTTTGAGGGGACGCAGTTTTATCTCAAGGACTACGACGAGATGTACGAGTTGTTTAAAGCCTACCCCCGCGCCCTTTCAAACACCCTCGTCATTGCCGATAAATGCAACGTTGAAATCACGCGCAAGCCGCTTTTGCCGCCGTACGTCCCCGAAAACGGAATGACTGCTTACGAGTTTTTAAAAGATTTGATGGAAAAAGGACTCGTAGAGCGTTACGGAACGATAACGCCGGAAATACGCGCGCGTGCCGACTACGAACTGGATATCGTCAGCACGAAAGGTTTCGTCGAGTACTACTTAATAGTGTGGGATTTTATCAATTACGCTCGCAGTCAGGGGATACCGGTAGGACCGGGCAGAGGCAGCGGCGCGGGCAGTATCATTGCATATGCCATAGGTATCACGCAGGTCGAGCCGTTACGCTACGATTTGTACTTTGAGAGGTTTTTAAATCCGGAGAGAAAGAGTATGCCGGATTTCGATATAGACTTTTGCATGGATCGCCGTCAGGAGGTCATAGATTACGTTATTAAAAAGTACGGCAAAGAAAGGGTGTCGCAGATAATCACCTTTGGCACGATGGCGGCAAAAAACGCCGTCAAGGACGTTGCGCGTACGCTTCGCGTGCCGTACGACGAGGTCAACAAGATAACCAAATTAATGCCCAACGGCAAAACCCACCTTAAAAATCTACTCGGGCTTAATCCGAAAAAGAAGGACGAGGCGATAGCCGAGCTTGTGGAGTTGTACAACGGCGATTACTCCTTAAAGCGGATATTTGACCTCGCTATGGCGGTTGAAGGGATGCCGAGACAAACGGGTATGCATGCCGCCGGAGTCGTGATTTGCAGCGAGGATATATCCGACAATATTCCGTTGCAACGGAGCGGCACGGATATCACCACGCAGTTTGATAAAAACGAGGTGGAGGAGTTGGGCATGCTCAAAATGGACTTTTTGGGCTTGCGTACTTTGACCGATATAGACAAAACGATAAAAAAAGTTAAAAACAACACGGGAGAAGTCATCGATTTTAGCAAATGTACCTACGATGATCCCGCCATATTCAATCTCATTGCGGCGGGAGATACCAACGCCGTATTTCAGTTGGAAAGCGACGGCATGCAAAAGATGATGAAGGAGCTTAAACCCGACTGCATGGAGGATATTTTGGCAGGTATCGCGCTGTATCGCCCCGGTCCCATGCAGTTTATCGGCGACTACATCGACGGCAAGCACAATCCCGACAAGATTACTTATCTGCATCCTCTGCTCGAACCGATACTCAAGACGACTTACGGTTGCATGGTGTATCAGGAGCAAATAATGGCGATATTCCGCGAGTTGGCGGGGTATTCTTTCGGTCAGGCAGATATCGTCCGCCGCGCCATGGGAAAAAAGGATATGCAAAAGATGATAAAGCAACGCGATATCTTTATCAACGGCGATCCCGACGATCCCGTCCATCCGATAAAAGGCGCATTGGCAAACGGAGTCAGCGAGGAGGCGGCAAACGCCTTGTTTGACCAGATGTTGAAGTTTGCCGAGTATTGTTTTAACAAGGCTCACTCGGCGGCTTACGCCTACGTTACGTATCAGACGGCGTACCTCAAATTGTATCATCCCGTAGAGTATTTTTGCGCCGTTCTCGACAACCGTATTACGAATATCGACGACATAAAAAAGCATATAGGGTTTTGTCTCGAAAAAAACATTAATATTTTACCGCCCGATATCAATAAAAGCGGCGTAAACTTTGAGACCGACAACGGACAGATTCGTTTTGCTTTGGCGGGCATCAAAGGCATAGGCGCGTCGAGTATCGAAAAAATCATAGAAGAAAGAGACGCACATGGTCCGTTTAAGGATATAAAAGACTTTATCAAACGGGTGGACAGCAGCGCGCTCAACAAAAAACTCGTAGAAAATCTCATCAAGGCAGGCGCGTTTGACTACTCCGGGGATACCCGTCTCGGTATCATGAAACAATACGAACAAATGATGGACGCCGCCGCCAACGATAAAAAAAAGAAAGAAAGCGGTCAGTTCAGTATGTTCGATATGGGACTGGGAGAAGACGGTTTGAGCTCTTTTAAGATAGACAACACCGAGGAGTACGGAAACAAGATAAAACTGCTGTTTGAAAAAGAAGTTCTCGGTCTGTATATTACGGGCAATCCGTTGTCGGAGTATCAGGCCGAGCTGTCCAAGTTTGATTTCAACACCGGCAAAGTAAATATCGATGACGACGGGGACGAAGGTCAGACAGATGAAACGATAGAGGAGTACGAGGGCAAACGGGTAAAGCTTGCGGGTATTCTCACCAACGTAAAAAAGATAGTGACAAAAAAGAACCAGACGATGGCGACGGCAAAGGTCGAGGACCTCTACGGCTCGTTGGATATTACCGTTTTTCCAAAGGCTTTTGCGCCCGTCAAAGACAGTCTTGTGGAGGACGCCGTAGTTATCGTCGAAGGACGATTGTCTTTGAAAGAAGAGCACCCCAAGATGCTGGCGGATAAAATCACGACTTGGGAGTTAAACGAAGAACACGCCAAACGGGTAGCGACAAACGACGCTTTGTCGGAAACGGACGACTCGGCGTACAAGCTCTACGTCAAGCTTGCTTACGCGCAGTACGACGCGGTTTGCGACGTTCTCGATGCGTACGTCGGCGGTATTCCCGTCGTGTTGGTAATAGACGGAAAAAGGATGCAAGCCTCTCAAAAGGTTCGTCGAGCCAACGGTGTGGTGTACGAGCTCGAGGGTTTACTCGGGGAGGGCAGTGCCGTTTTTGTCGAAAAACAAAAGAAAGATTAAAGGACTACCTAAGGAAAGCAAAGTGAAACAGGGTGATTTGATAAAGTTTTTTATAAACGATTTCGGCAGCAACGGTGAAGGTGTCGGCAAGTACGGCGAGAGTTACGTCTACGTCCCGTTTGCGCTCCCGGGCGAGTACGTTGCCGCTCGCGTCGCTTTCGTAAAAAAAAGCACGCTTTTCGCTACGGCAAAAGAGATACTTAAACCGTCCGAAAATCGAGTGGTTCCCCCATGCGGCGTATACGGCAAATGCGGCGGTTGTCAGTTGCAACACGCGGCGTACGACGTTCAGCTGGAGTTTAAGAGAAAGCTCGTAAAAGACAATTTAGAAAAAATAGGCGGTATACGGGTAGCGGTCAATCCTACCGTTGCCGGTCCGAAACAGTGGGGCTATCGCAATAAAGTGCAGTTTCCCGTGGCGGAAAAAAACGGCAAGACGGTAGTCGGCTTTTTTAAAAACGACACGCATACCGTCGTACCGATGACCGTGTGCCCGTTGCAAGGTAAATGGGCGGCGGATATGGCTGACGCTTTTTTGGCGTATGCCGAAAAAACAAAAACCAAGCCGTACGACGAAAAAACACACACGGGGGTGTTGAGACACCTTACCGGTAGGTTTATAGGCGGACAATTACTCGTTACCGTGGTCGTCAACGGAAACGGTTTGCCGCAGTGGAGCGTTTTGGCGGACGAGCTCGGACGGCGTTTTGACGATTTCGGTTTGTTCGTTAATTTTAACAAAGCAAAAACGAACGTTATCCTCGGGACGGAGACCGAGTGGCTGTGCGGTCGTAAAGTTATTCAAAGCGAGGCGGACGGGGTAGAGTTTTTCGTGCGGCCGTCAGGTTTTTTTCAAGTGAATTTCGACGTGATGCGCCTCATTTACGACGAGGTAAAACGGATTGTCAAAGAGTATCGGGTGGACGTGCTCGTTGACTGTTTTAGCGGTCCCGGGGTGCTTTCCGCGGGGATGTATCAGGACGACGTTAAGGAATACGCTTTGGAGATTTGTCCTTCGTCCGTTGCCGACGCAAACGATTTGAAAGAGAAAAACGGTTTGAAAAATCTGATTAATATTTGCGGCGACGTGGCAGAAGAATTACCGAAGATTTTTAAGAAACACGACGGCGAAAAAATAGCGGTCGTATTGGATCCGCCGCGAAAGGGTATTGACAGGTCGACGGCAGAATTGTTATTGGCGACACAGCCCGACGTCATCGTTTACGTTTCGTGCGATAGCGCGACGTTGGCTCGCGACCTCGGGTTGTTGACGGCAACGGGTGTGTACGAAGCGAGTTTTGTACAACCATACGATATGTTCCCCCAGACCAAGCACGTGGAAACGGTAGTTCTTTTGTCAAGGAAAAAGGCGAAGGACTATTTGGAAGTCA
>CAZTCB010000009.1:0-36583 GCA_964612455.1 uncultured Subdoligranulum sp.
GGTACCGGCGTTGCGTTTACCCGCAACCCCGCAACGGGCGAAAAAGGTCTGATGGGCGAGTTTTTGATGAACGCTCAGGGCGAAGACGTCGTAGCGGGCGTCCGCACGCCGATGCCTATCTCTAAAATGGCGGAGGTTCTCCCCGACGTTTACAAGCAATTTTTAGAGGTTTGCAATACTCTTGAAAATCACTATCACGACATGCAGGACATGGAGTTTACGATAGAAAAAGGCAAGCTCTTTATGTTGCAAACCCGCAACGGCAAACGCACCGCGGCGGCAGCCATCAAGATTGCCTGTGACCTTATCGACGAAGGCATGGTTACCGAGCAAGAGGCACTCATGCAAATCGACGCCAAGTCTCTCGATATGCTGTTGCACCCTCAATTTGACAGAGAGGATCTCGCTCATGCGGATATCAACAACGTGGTCGGCAAAGGTATCGCGGCGTCTCCGGGCGCGGCGGCAGGCACCGTCGTGTTTACTGCCGAGGACGCGGTAAGGGAAGGCAAAAACGGCAAAAAGGTCGTGCTCGTCCGTCTCGAAACGTCCCCCGAAGATATCGAGGGTATGAAGTATGCTCAGGGTATCCTTACCGTTCGCGGCGGACAGACTTCTCACGCGGCGGTAGTTGCTCGCGGCATGGGTACTTGTTGCGTTTCCGGTTGCGGCGATATTAAGATGGATGAAGAAAACAAACAATTTACTCTTGCGGGTGAAGTATACAAAGAGGGCAGCGAGATTTCTCTCAACGGTTCTACCGGCAAGATTTACAACCGCATCATCAAGACCGTTCCCGCCGATCCCAATAGCGGATATTTCGGCAGAATTATGGATTTGGCAGACAAATACAAGGCGTTGAAAGTTCGTACCAACGCAGATACTCCCAGAGACGCAAGACAAGCGGTGGCTTTCGGCGCACAGGGTATCGGTCTCTGCCGTACCGAGCATATGTTCTTTGAACCGAACAGAATAGGCGCGTTCAGAGAAATGATTTGCTCCGATACCAAAGAAGAGAGAGAGATTGCGCTCGCCAAGATAGAGCCGATGCAACAGGCTGATTTTGAGGGGCTGTTTGAGGCTTTGCAAGGTTATCCCGTAACCATTCGTTTCTTGGATCCGCCGCTTCATGAGTTTGTTCCGACGGACGAGGCCGACATAGAAGCTTTGGCAAAGGCGCAAGGCAAGAGTGTTGCCACGATTAAGCAAATCATCTCCGATTTGCACGAGTTTAACCCGATGATGGGGCATCGCGGCTGCCGTTTGACGGTTACCTATCCCGAAATCGCGGTAATGCAGACCAAGGCTGTTATTAAGGCGGCTATAGCGGTTCAAAAGAAACACAGCGAGTGGAATATCGTCCCCGAAATCATGATTCCGTTGGTTGGCGAAATCAAAGAGTTCAAGTTTGTTAAGGACGTCGTGGTAAAGACGGCAGACGAGGTTATCGCTCAATCGGGTATCGCCCTTAAGTATGAGGTCGGTACGATGATAGAGATTCCGCGCGCATGTCTGACCGCAGACGAAATCGCAAGCGAGGCGGAGTTCTTCTGCTTCGGTACCAACGATTTGACGCAGATGACGTTCGGTTTCTCTCGTGACGACGCAAGCAAGTTCCTGCCCGCGTATTACTCGACCAAAATCTTTGAGTCCGATCCGTTTGCAAGACTCGACACCGTGGGCGTCGGCAAACTTATGGATATGGCGGTTAAATTCGGTAAACAAGAGAGAAAGACCATTCATATCGGCATTTGCGGCGAACACGGCGGAGATCCTTCTTCCATCGAGTTCTGCCACAAAATCGGTCTTGACTACGTTTCCTGCTCTCCGTACCGCGTACCTATCGCGCGTCTCGCCGCCGCACAGGCTAATATCCGTAATCCGAGGGGCTAAAGCGCGTATCCGATAGGTGTTAAAAACGAATATTGATTAAAAACGAAATGCCTTGCGGGGAAAACTCCGCAGGGCATTTCGTTTTTGCGTTAAAAACGGCAAGGGTTAAACGTCGACATTGACTCTTTGGCTGACGACGGAGTAAGGCAAACGTGGCGTTTAATTTATCGAGTGCATTTAAAAGGTGAAAATTAAATAAAAATTTTAGTAAAAAATGCATTTATATATTGACTTTTTTGCGGTCATGATGTAAAGTAGCAGTGTTACGCTATTGAACAGCGAAATCGGATGACTAACCCATGTGCCGACGGCAGTGTGTTTGGCAAACCGCGCTTAAATAGGCAGGGTAACGATTGTAACAATTTTTTCAGAGGTTATTATGGCAACTATGTATTGCAAATATTTTGCAACGAAAGATACCGCTCGCGAGAACGGGCTTTTCGGTAACGTAAAAATTTGCAACGACCAGACAATTAAATATCTCAGAGGGGACGAAAATCGCGGTCGCCTCGTAAAACTGCCGATTAAGGGGTTTGACTCGGTCGGCGGGCGTTACGTTGCCGCCGCGCCTGTGATTTGCTTCGGGCATCATGGCGTAAAGCCCGAATGGATAAAAAAACTTAACTATATATTAAAAAACGGTAAAGAGATAGCAACCGATTGTCGCGAAACGTCGCCGAAAACGATAGGACGCGACAGAAATGACGAACGATACGGGATTTTTAACGAATACCGATACGTTCGTTTGCGTCGCCGCCGCATGCAAATGATTTTGTGCGCGTAACAATGGTTCGTTGTGGCGAAAAGTCCGAGGCAGTCAGACCTGTGGATTTGCGATAGGGGTGAAAACGTATGTTATTAAAAGCCGTTATTTTGATAGCGGCTTTTTTATTTTTAAAAAAAACGAGGACACGACAAAGGAGGGAGTTATGAAACAAACAGAAGATTTTTCGGCGAAGTATTCGCTGAAACGCAACACCGTCAACATTTTTGGCGTAATCGACGACAATATGGCGGAAATCGTCATTGCGCAGATTCAATATCTCGTCGACAAGGGGGCGGACGAAATTATTTTGCAGATAAATTCTCCGGGAGGCAGTGTTTCTTCGGGACTTGCCATTTACGATACGCTTAACTTTGTCGACGCGAAAATAATCACTGTCGGTATAGGCATGTGTGCGTCGATGGGGGCGTTTTTGCTTTCCGCAGGCAGTAAGGGGTATCGCAGAGCGACCGAAAACTGCGAAATACTCATTCATCAACCGCTGGGCGGTGCGCAGGGACAGGCAAGCGACGTTATTATCGCGGCAGAACATATTAAACGCACCCGCGATAAATTAACTCGCATACTTGCCGAAAATACAGGCAAAAGTATCGAAGAGATTGCTCGCGATACGGATAGGGACAATATCATGTCGGCAAAAGAAGCTCTCGAGTACGGCTTGATAGATACCGTAATAAAGGGCAAAAACAAGGCAAAGGGGGAGGTTTGACTATGGAAGACGTTTTAGTAGAAAGTAGGTTGTACGAATATTTTTGTTACGAAGCGTTGTTTGGCGAGTTTCGGGACAAAAGGCGGCTTTTTGATATTTCGGGCGAGATTTTTTTCGACGATTTTGACGACGACGAGCTGTTTAATCAAACCGAGCAGGGCGTGGTAAAAGACGTGCGCTCTGTTTCGGATTACAACAGAATAAAGCGACTGAAGCAATTTAATGATATTTCAGGTCGCGAACAAATGTTTTCAGGTCGTGAATACGAGATTTTAAAAATAAAAGGCGAGGCACTTAACGTAATGACCAAATATGAGCTCGTCTTGCGTGACGCGACGGAAACCGCCGTTTTGAAAAAACTGATGGAGGCGGCGGAAAAAGGCAACGTGCTTGCGCTCAGGATTTTCGCCGTGTTGCAATGCGAAGGTTTTATCGTCGAAAAAGACAGATTTCGCGCACACAAAAAACTGATTAAGGCTGCGCGTTGGGGGAACGTTTTTTCGATTCTTGCGGCGTTGAGATATTTTGACTCCGACAGACCACAACTCATGAGGATGCTTGCCGCTGCGGTGAGGCGCACTCCGTACGAAAATGCGCTGCAAAAAGCGGAAAAGAAATACGGCGTCGTCGCGGACGGCGCGTCAGAGGAAATAAAACTAATCAGACAGGTGTTTAAGACGGAAAAAGCAAAGAGTGACTGCTACGATCCGATGTTGTCGCGAGTGGTGTATAGCGACGTCATCGGATTGCGGGACAAGCGTCGGGTTGTTTCTTCCGAAAACAGAGACGAGCTGTCGTCGGCTTGCGATTTGCCTTTGGGGCTCAAGTCGACGAGCTTGCAGTCCGTTTACGTCGGTTCGAGCGAAGGGCAGAGGGTGTTTGGCAAGAGAAAAGACTTTAAACAAATAACCGATATATTGCTCGACAGCGATTTGCGAAACGACGACGGGTACAGACCTTTGTGCGTGTGCTCGGAGTCGGACACTCTGCTGAATATTTACGCGTCCAAACTCATGGGAGCGTTCGGCGATTCTCACGTTGAAAAAATAGACGTGGCAAATTTGAGCGATTATCAGTTCGAGCCGAGCGAAAACAACGTGTTCGTAAGGAGCGTCGACGAGGACAAAACCAACGTCTTTTTGCTCGTGTTTAAGGGCGAAATAAAAGAACATGTGCTTGACTTTGTAAAACGCTTTTTAAATACCGCCGAAAGAAAAAGTTTTCCTTTAAATCATCCGTCGGTCGATATAGATTTGTCTGCCGTTTTGCCCGTTTGTATCTGCGACGACGAAAACGCGAAATCGTTGCAAGACTGTACCGTGCAGGTACGGCTCGAGCCTTTTAAAGAAGAAGAAAAAACCGAAATAATCAGGTTTATGTTCGACGACAAGGCAAAATCGCATCGTATTTACGGCTTGAGTTTGCAGGACGACGCGGTAGAGGACCTGTGCTCTTTCGGGTTGGATAAAATCGAAAAAATCATAGACAGAGCTATTCGGTCAAACGGCCGCGAAGACGGCATGGCACTTACCGCAAAAATGCTCGAAAAGTACATGAAGGACTGCGAAAAAGAAAAGCACGTCGGATTCGGTTTCGGAGGAGAATTGATATGAGCACGATAGATAAATTTTTGACGGGTTACGAAAACACGCGCCTTATAGACTGCAAAGATATCGACGTCACGTTGCGTAGTAATACTCTGCCGTACGCGGATATATGCGCCAAAGACGTAGTCGGCGTTTTAAAGGCAAACAGATTGGTCGACGGAAAACTCGTGCAGACCTACTCCGAGCGCGAAAATCACGTCGGAGTTATCGCCGCCACCCGTCTCGGCAAGACGACTCAGTACGTTATCCCTACCATTTTGTCTTTTGCAAAGGCCAAAAACAAGCGCAGTATGGTGGTGTCGGACCCTAAGGGCGAGTTGTACCGCTTGACTTCGGCAACGTTGAGAAAAGAAGGATACAAAGTAAAACTCGTCAATTTCAGGGATTATCGCCACTCCGAGTACTGGAATCCTCTGACCAAAATATACTCGTTGTTTGAAAAAGCAAACAACGTCGAGGACGAAATAGAGGTGGTCGAGACTCCTGCGGGATTGAGAAATCGTTTTTGCGGAAGAATATACGAAAACCAATCGGAGTTGGATTTGCAAGTATCGAGAGTTAAAAAAATGGCGATGGAGGACGTCGCCAATGAGATCGACGCTTTCGCCGCCATTGTCAGTCCGACTATAAATATACGAGAGCCGTATTGGGAGGACAGCGCACGCGACGTGTTAAAGGCGGGTTTGTGGGCGATGCTCGAGGACTCTTTGTCGGACGACGAGTCCACGAGGATAACCAAAGACAATTTTTCGCTAAACACGTTGCTTTCGATATTTACGGCTGCCGGCAGCGTCGTCGGGTATTTCTCGGAGCGCGACAAAGATTCACGCTCGTATAATCTGGCAATGTGCATAGTGGACAACGGCAAAACTACCAATAGTTGCATCATCTCGACGTTTAATACGAAAATGAGCGTTTTTAAAAACAGTACGGTGCGTCTTGTCACGAGTTGTAACAGTTTTGACATGAATGAGTTGATTGACGACGAGCATCCCGTTGCCGTATATATCGATTATCGCGACGAGTCTAAA
This sequence comes from uncultured Subdoligranulum sp., assembly GCA_964612455.1. GTDB lineage: Bacteria > Bacillota > Clostridia > Christensenellales > CAG-314 > SFEB01. The sequence goes on from CAZTCB010000009.1 coordinate 6,025, forward strand.
GCCGATTACGGCGTGATATCGATGTTTATACAGAGCATATACGAGTTTCTCATCGACTATGCGACCAAACAACCGTCGGGTAAACTTAACAAGCCTTTTTATCTGGTGCTGGACGAGTTTGGAAACTTTCCCGCGATTAAGGATTTTGAAACGGTAATCAGCGCATGCGGCGGCAGAAATATCTTTTTTATCCTCATTCTTCAGTCGTACGCTCAACTCAACAACGTGTACGGCGAGAGCGTCTCGGAGATAATCAAGGACAATCTCAACATGCATGTGTTTATCGGCAGCAACAATCCCGATACTCTTGCGAGTTTTAGTCGAGAATGCGGCGAGTTTACAAGGATTTCACCGATGAGCGCGATAAACGGCAACGCGGACGAAATAACGTACTACGAAAGGGAAACCATTCCTCTCATTCCAAAAAGCGTTCTTTCAAATTTAAAAGAGGGCGAATGCATAGTGACCGAAGCCAATTGCGGTTACGTCCTGTTTTCTAAATTGGAGCGGTATTACTTGTGCCCCGAGTACGAGAATATCGAGATTTCGGACGAAAAAGACTATTTTTCGTCGATAAATCCGTTTGACGAGAAATATGCGTACAAATACGAATCTCCTAAAAAGAAATTCGATTTTGATTTTTAGTAATGAGCGCGGTTTTTTCAGAGAGGACAGGAGAAGAAAATGACAAAACAGGAATTGATAGAGTTGTTTCAGGAAAAACGAACGCTGTCTTTGCCCGAGGCGCAAAGGTATTTTTCGGTCGGGTACGGAGAAATTCGCAAGCTCTTTGACGAGCTTGAAAAAGAAAACGTGATAAAACCCGACGGGGCTTTGTCTTTCGTGTTGCTGAAAATACCTTTTACACCCGCACCCGCCTATTTGCGGGATACTTACGAGTACAGACTGAGGCAGCACATGCTGAGAGAAATAAAAGCAAGACTAAAAAAACACCCCGACAGTTACTCTCGGGTTTTTGAAAAGTGCGTTGTGGACGGGGCGATTTTTTGCGCCGGACTTTCTTTGGCGGCGGCAGGGCTCCCCGGTGTAGTCGTCAAATGCGCGCTCAGGTTGTTTAAGAGATGGGGTGCCGTCGAGGAGCAAGACGGAAATTACGTTTGCAAGTTTAATCGCTCGGAATATATGGAAGCCTTTCACATTCAAAAACCCGATTGGGTATACGAGCAGCAAGACGCGTCCCTCGAGGCTCATTATCGCGTATTGCGCAGATTGGATTTGTATCTTACGACGGAGAAAATCCGTGCGTTGCCGAAAGAAATCCCCGAGCTTTTTTACGAAGACGAAGACGTCGAGGATAAAACTTACGAAGACGACTCTTATCGGGACGAACGAGAAGAATACGACGAAATGGATGACGAATTGGCGGGAGTACGGGCGAAGATTGCTGAAATCGAGCGCGAAAACGTTTTTGATTATCCTTTCGGGTACGAGGCGTCGTTGGATAAATACTCCGACAGGGGCGACCACTCCTTTGAAAAAACGTTACTCTCCATATTGAAGACATGCGGGGACGCCGATTTGCAGACGGTACGCGACGTGACGGTGCGCGAGAAAGAACGTGCCGAAAGAGAAAACGATTTAAGTACGGCGCGCGCTTGCTCCGAGATAAAGGAAGAACTCGATAAAATGCAGGAAATAGAATACAGACACCTTTTGGCGGCACTATCGGACGACGAAGAAGACGACGAAGGCGATGAGTAATGCCAAATAAGGAGAACGGGTAGAAAAATGACGTATCTTATTTCGGACATACACGGCGAATACGACTTGTTTCTCAGGCTTTTGGACAGGATAGGTTTTTCGGACGAGGACGAGATGATTATCCTCGGCGACGTCATAGATAAAGGCGCTCAGTCTGTCGGGTTGTTGCGCTTTATCCGCCGTCAACCCAACGTAACGACGATACTGGGTAACCACGAATACGATTTTTTAAAGTACAAATATTCTTTGGAGCGGTCGCACCGCGGCGACGCGGCGGCAGTGATGCGAAAACTGCGGGAGTATTTTCCCGCCGATACGGAGACGTTGACGTCGGCGGAGACGGAATATATCGAGTCGCTCATGCCTTTTTGGGAAACCGACGAGTACCTATGCGTACATGCCGGCGTAGAAACCGACTCTTTCGGCAAAATTTTGCCTTTGGACTTGCAGTCGCCCGAGGTTCTCGTTTACGACCGTCGATTTAAGGATGCGGAACGCGTGCTCGCGCCGACGGAAAAAACCGTTATTTTCGGACATACTCCGTGCGTGTACGACGAGCCGACTGCGACGTTTATAAAAACGCCCAAAACAAACGTGGCGGTACCGAAAAAAATATCCGATTTTTCAAAAATCCGTCTCGATTGCGGCGTGTACGTCACGGGTAAACTCGGTACGCTCAGGGTAGAGGACCTTTGCGAGTTTTTCGTTTCCGTATACTGAGTTTTTTGGCGAATGCTTGCGTTAAGTTGAAAAAGGGGGATTACGATGATTTTTATTACGGGAGACACCCATCGGAGTTACGATTATGCAAAACTAAAGCGTTTTTCGGCGGACAATCCGTATCTGACGAAAAACGATTTCGTCGTCGTGGCGGGGGATTTCGGCGCGGTGTGGGACGCGGCGACGCTCGAAAACGATTTGAAGGCTTACTCGTCGTTGCCGTTTACGGTCCTTTTTGTGGACGGAAACCACGAAAACTTTGATTTGTTAAACGCGTATCCCGTCAAAACGTGGAACGGGGGCAAAGCGCATGTGATAAAGTCGGATATCGTTCACCTCATGCGCGGGCAGGTTTTTAGGTTGCAAGGCAAATCGTTTTTTACTTTCGGCGGCGCGACGAGCACGGACAAATGCTTTAGGGTAGAGGGAAAAACGTGGTGGCAGCAGGAGTTGCCGTCCGACAAAGAAATAAAAGAAGCGCATGAAAATCTCGAAAAAAACGGTTTTAAGGTGGATTTTATCGTAACGCACTCGTGTGACGAAAAAGCATTGTTTTTGCCGCCCGTGAAACCGTACGCCCGCATGCCCGCCGTTTACACCGAAAACCGCGTCTTGTCGTATTTTGAGGAAAAAATCGAGTACGGGCATTGGTATTTCGGGCATTTTCACCTTGACGGGGATTTGACCGACAAAAAAACCGTGTTGTACGAAAGAATAATAAGGATAGTTTGAGTTTTTTAAACAAGCGGGGACGGGTGTCGCCCGTCTATGTTTGTTTGGCAGATAATCGGCAGATAAGAAAAAAAACCGCATGGAGCGTTTCCATGCGGTTTTTAAGTATGTAATAATCGTTAAGCGAGCACCCGTTGCGTATTATTCAAACAACTTGGATACGCTGTTGTAAGAATAGATGCGTTCAATCGCTTCGGCAAAAATGTCGGCGACGGTGACTTCTTTAATCTTGGGGCAAAGCTTGCCTTCGGGCTGTTGAATGGTGTCGAGAATGACCACTTCTTTAAGCACGCTTTCGTCGAGGCGTTTGATAGCGGGGCCGCTGAGTACGCCGTGCGAGCAACATGCGTATACTTCTCTCGCGCCGTTGTCGGCGAGGGCTTTCGCGCCTTGAGTGATGGTGCCGGCGGTGTCTATCATGTCGTCCAGCATCAGGCAAACCTTGTCTTTGACGTCGCCGATGATATTCATGACTTCCATGACGTTTGCCTTGGGGCGACGCTTGTCGATGATGGCGAGAGGAGCGTCAAACTTAGATGCCAAAGCGCGGCTGCGGGCAACGCTGCCTACGTCCGGGCTGACAACGACGAGGTCGTCGTTTTTAAAGCCGTTGGCGAGGAAATACTTGGCGAGAACGGGCATGCCGAGTAGGTTATCCACGGGGATGTCGAAAAAGCCTTGCAGCTGAGTGCTGTGCAAATCCATTGTGAGAACTCTGTCCGCGCCTGCCGCCTGCAACATATTGGCGACGAGTTTCGCGGTGATGGGGTCTCTCGCTCTTGCTTTGCGGTCCTGACGAGCGTATCCGAAATACGGCATTACCACAGAGCAACGCGCGCAACTCGCGCGCTTGAGAGCGTCTATCATTACCAACAACTCCATGAGATTGTCGTTGACGGGATAGCTGGTGGACTGAATGACGAAAACGTCGCACCCTCTGACCGATTCACCGATGGTGACGCTGACTTCTCCGTCGGAAAAACGACCGACTTCGCACTTGCCGAGTGGCAGCTCGAGCCTTTCGGCGATTGCCTTGGCGAGATTGGGACAAGAGTTACCGGCAAAGATTTTTACAGTGCCATGTGTCATGTTCAACATTACAATTTACCTCGTTTGTAAAGATAATCGTATAATAAACCCAAGGCGGATTAAAGTCAAGTAAAAAGCGACGGCAAAAAAATTTTTGTCGTTTCGTCACACTTTTAGCCCTTTGTCGTCGGTATTTAATTGAGTATGCCGAGTCTATTCGGGCAGCCGTCAAAACTTTCGCACGGCGCGAGCGAAAAAGCGACGCCGTCGTTGCCGTCCGCTACGGACACGCAATCGGCAAATATGCAATCGGTTTTGCCGCAAGGTCTGACGGCGACGGTTTTTTCGATTTTGTATTCTTTCATGATTTTCTCCTCGTTATGTATTATCCGTTACTTGACAAAAAGTATACTTCGTCGTAAAATAAAAAAAACAAGGAGGATATCCGAATGAAAGTTATTTTACTCGCAGACGTCAAGGGACAGGGCAAAAAGAACGATATCGTCAACGTCAGCGACGGTTACGCCAACAATTATCTCATTGCGAGAGGGCTTGCGGCTCCCGCTACGCTCGACGCCGTCAACAAAGCCAACGTGACCAAAGCCAACGAGGCAAAGCTCAAGGAGACTCAGCGGCAAAAAGCGCTCGACGACGCGCGAAAACTCAAAGGCACGGTCGTCACGGTTACCGTCAACAAAGGGGCAAACGGCAAGATTTTCGGCAGCGTTACGTCTAAGGAAATAGCGGAGCAACTGCTTGCGCTCGGTTATCCCGTCGACAAGAAAAACGTCGTACTGAAAGAACCGATTAAAGTCGCCGGTAAATACTCCCTTACGGTCAGACTGTATCCGGAGATTTCGACGGATATAGTAGTAGAAGTCGTTTAACGCTCCTTTCGGAGCGTTTTTTTGACCGCTCGGGAGAACGGTGTTGTTTTTTTCGTATCGGTATGGTTTTTTTGCCTTATTTTCGGCAATAATACACGGGAGGTGAAAGAGTATGTCGGGACTGAAAGACTACGTCGGTTGGCGGGGTGACCTCGGTTTTGCCGTCGATCCGTTAAACGTTGTGGATTTGATATGTTTTTCGCAATTGGCGGTACTCGATTTTGGTGGGATAGACGCCAAGGGCGGTACGCTTGAAGAAATCTTTAAAACCTACGCCGCGACGGGTAGAGCCACTTCGTTGCTCGGCGTCATGGTTCCTTTTGACATGAACGTCATTTTTAAGGCAATGGCGGAAAGCAATCGTTTCGGAAATGTCACGATAACCGACCGCGTTTACGAACGCGACGAGGATAAGGTGTTGCAATTCGGCGCGACGGTGTTTGAAACTCCCGACAGTCGGCTCGTGTGTTTCAGCGGCACGGACGATACCATCGTCGGTTGGCAGGAAAACTTTAATCTTGCGGCTCCCGCACCCATACCCGCCCAGACGAGAGCGGTCGAGTACCTTTCCTCGTTTTGCGATACGCCCAAGCGGCTGTACGTTTTCGGGCACAGCAAAGGCGGCAACCTCGCGTTGTATTCTTTCGCCAATTGCGACGACGGTACCGCATCGAGAGTGACGGGGTGTTATTGTTTCGACGGGCCGGGGCTAAAACGCGAAATATTTGACCGAGCGGAAGTAAAAGCCAGATTGCCGCGAATGAAAACGATTTTACCGCCGTTCAGCGTCGTCGGGCGACTGTTTTTTCATGAGGAAGAGTTGTTTGTCGTTAAGAGCAGTCAGCGATATCTCGGTCAGCACGATTGTTTCAGTTGGGAGATTTCCGGCAATCGCCTGGTAAGAAACGAAAGCGGTTTTTCGCGAGGGGCGGACGAGATGGAAAAAAATCTCAAAAAAATCATGGAAGACACCGACGGCAGAGACAGGGACGCTTTGTTTGAAAACTTTTTCGGCTGGTTGTCGGAAGACGGGGACGTGACTTTGACCGACCTCGAAAAAAGGCGTAAAAACTTTATCGGCTGGTACTTGTCCTTAACTAAGGAAGAAAAGAAAATCGCGAGACTCATCGTAGTGCAGGCAATCAAAGATACCTCTGCGCGAAACTTTTTCGTCGACCTTCAAAAACAGTCCAAAAATAAAAAAGCCCACGAGGACAGAGAATTGTCAAACATGAAAAAGTCGATTTACGGACGTACCGACGCCCGAAAATCCTGAAATAAAAAACGAAAAAAAGAGTGAAAAAACGCTTGATTTTTTACTCTTTTTTTGCTATTATGACGACGATAAAAGTATTGTTACCGAACGGAAAGGTTTTTCTGACCGCAAAGGGCGAGAGTATATAGACGTTTTTGCGTGCGACGCGTGAGCGTCGCGGCGTTTGTTTGCCTCCTTTGCGTTTTAAGGAGGTTTTTTTATGGAAAAAGCGGAAATCAACGGCGGAAACAGGATAGCGGTGCTCGCGGTTATAGTTGAAAAAATTCAATCGGCGGCAAAAGTAAACGCCTTGTTGTCCGAATACGGCGATTGCATAGTCGGGAGAATGGGCGTTCCGTACCGCGAAAAAGCTCTCAGCGTAATAAGCGTCGTGCTTGACGCTCCCGCCGAAAAGATAAACGCCCTGACGGGAAAAATCGGTGCCGTCGACGGAGTCACCGCAAAGACTTTGTTTTCAAAGTTTTAGCGTATCTGCGGCGTCTGCCGTCGTACGTATGGTGAAAACACCCCTTCGGTCGACGAAAGACGATTGTCGGACGTCCGAAATTTTTTTAATCGGAAATAAAAAAACAAAAAAGGAGAATAAAATCATGAACCAAAAAAGACTTTTTAGTATCTTAATCGCAATCGTTTTTGCGGTCGCATGTGCGGCTTGCCTTACCGCTTGTCAGAAAGACCCCGACGAGGAGAAGGAGTACACGGCAAAATTCTTTATGCCGGACGGCACTCCCGCTTTGGCTGCGGCAACTCTGTTGGACGGTTTTACTTTCGGTAAATCCACCACCGAGTTTAATATCGTGGCGGCGGATCAGATTTCGACGGCGTTTAATCAGGGAGCGGATATTGCTATCATGCCGACCATAGTCGCCGCAAAACTCTACAACAACGGCAACGCAATCAAACTTTTGTCGTCAAACGTGTTCGGCAATCTCTTTATCATGGGCGTCAACACTACGGCGACTAAGTTGTCCGACCTCAAAGGCAAGGTCGTATTGGTGACGGTGGGTACGACGTTGAGTCTCACTCAGTATTTGCTGACCGCCAACGGTATAGAGTACGAAAACGGTTCCGAACCCGTAGACGGCAAGGTGACTTTAAACTCGGTCAACGACGCAAGCGAGATTATCACGAAACTGAAGCAGGCGGGAGACAAGGAAGTGTTCGGTCTGCTCGGCGAACCGCAAGTGACCAAGGCGAAGGGCGCGATAGGCGACGGTTTAAAAACGGTAATCGACCTTCAGGCGGAATGGACGGCATTGACGGGGTACACGGGATATCCTCAGGCGAGTCTCGTGGCAACCGACGCTTTTTGCAGCGCGCATGCCGATTACGTGGAGGCGTTGTTGACGGCAATGGAGGGTAACGCCGATTTCATTACCGAAAATCTTGACAGACTGCCGAGTATTTTTGCCGCGCACGAGAGTAATCTCGCAAACATGACCTTTACTGCCGATACGATTGCGGGTTGCAACCTTAGAGTAGTGCGTGCCGCAACGGTAAAGGACAGCGTAAAGGATTATTTATCAAGACTCGGTCAAAACGTCGACGACGGATTTTTTTATTCGGCTAACTAATACGGGCGCGATTAAATCGTCCGAGAGTTAACGGTCGATAAGGCATAATGCGGTAATAAAGCAGTAAATAATAAAGGAAAACCGAAAAAATTGAAAAGGGCAAAAAAGATATTGGAAAACACGCTTTATCCCGTTGCGGTCGTCGCGGCGATGTTGGCGATGTGGGCGCTTGCTGCCGAGTTTATGGACGCAAGCCTCGTTTTGCCTACGCCGAAAGCGGCTTTCGGGCAGTTTTTCGTCTACTGCGGGCAAGGAAAGTTCTGGTTGGCTTTTTTCCATTCTTTTTGGAGAGCGACGTATTCTTTTGCCGTCAGTTTCGTCGTGGCGGTGGTTTTGAGCGTTGCGGCGCGGCTGGTCGGGGCGGTGAGGAAAGTGTTGTTGCCATTTATGGCGATAATGAGGAGCGTGCCGACCATGTCGATAATATTGATATTGGTCATCTTTTTGCCGAGCGTTCTCGCGCCTGCGGTGGTTGCGATACTCGTGACCTGTCCGACGTTGTTTTCCGCTTTTTTGGCAACGATAGACGCCGTTGATCCTAAACTCGTCGAGATGGCAAAGGTATACGGCGTCGGCACTGCCGACGTGGTGTTTAAGCTATATCTGCCGGACATGGCACCGCAAATATTTGAAAACTGCGCGAGCGGGTTTTCGCTCAACGTAAAACTCGTGATTGCGGCGGAGGCTTTGGCGTATACTTCGTCCAGCATAGGCAGAATGATGCAGACCGCAAAGATTACCATAGAGCCGGTAGAGTTGTTTGCTTTGACGTTGTTTGCCATGATACTCGGCGTGATTTGCGAGGCAATCATTCGTTTTGTCGGCAGACGGGTAACGAGGGTGAGAGCATGATAGAGTTTAAAGGCGTATCGAAAATCTACGAAAACGACAAAGGCGGTAAAAACGTCGTTTTCGACGATTTTGATTTTGTTTTATCCGACAACGAAATAACATGCATACTCGGCAGGAGCGGGTGCGGAAAAACGACCTTGTTGAATATGCTGGCGGGCGTGACCGATTTCGACGGGAGCCTGACGGGTACCGACGGGCGGGTGTCGTATATATTTCAGGACGCGAGGTTGTTGCCCAATCTTACGGTTGCGAAAAATCTTTCTTTCGTCGTAAAAAACGTTTCGGACGAAAAAATTCGCGAGACGCTGCGGCTTTTTGAGATAGAGGACAAGGCGGACGCGTATCCCGACAGTCTCAGCGGGGGACAAGCGCAGAGGGTTGCCGTGGCGCGCGCGTTTTTGTACCCGTCCCGGTTGCTTTTGATGGACGAACCGTTTTCTTCGTTGGACACCGCGTTAAAAATTCGCCTTGCGAGAGTTTTTCTCGACGCATGGAAAAAAGACGAGCGCACCGTATTGTTCGTTACGCACGACGTGGAGGAGGCGTATATGATGTCGCATCGCGTCGTCGTCCTCGACGAGGGAAAAATCAAAGCCGACGTGCGGCTAAACGGGCAACCGCCGCGTAACTACGGCGAAACCTCGTGCGAAAAACGAGCTTTGCTCGATTTATTGCTGAGCATATGACGATGACGATGACGAAAAAATCGTATTTAGATGCGGTTTTTTGTCGGAATGAATTTTGATTTGAATACGGGCTTGACATCGTCGCGTTTATGGTGTACAATCCCGATACGGAGTAACGAGTATGATTACCGTTACTCTTTTTTTTAACGACTTTTTCGGCAAATTCGGCAAAAAACGAAAAAGTTTTTCGGAGAAAACAAAGTGAGAAAGACCAAATACGATATCGATACCGATTTTAAAAAAATAAAGTGGTTTAAACCTCCGCTCAATTTTTTTACCGTTTTTCTTTCCCGCGTCTTCTGGTGGTTGTTGCCAAAGGGTAAAAAACGCGAGGACGTAAAGGAAAAGAAGTTGACGGTAAAATCCGCCGACGGCAAAAAGATAAAGGTGATTTTTTACGAAGGCAAGGACGGCTCGGACAAAAAACAGCCGTGTCTCGTGTACTTTCACGGAGGGGCTTTCGTGTATCCCGCCATATGGCATCATTATCGTTGCGCGAGGTTGTACGCCGCCAACGGGGTAAAGGTCGCGTTGGTCGATTACCGCCTTGCTCCTCGCTTTAAGTACCCGACGGGTGCGGACGATTGTTTCGCCGCATACGAATACGTAGTCGACAACGCCGATTCGCTCGGGGTACGTGCTGACGGCTTGATACTCGGGGGAGACTCCGCGGGAGGTTTTTTCGTTTTGACTACGTTAAAACGCGCTTTCGACGCGGGATTACCCCTGCCGGAGGCGCTCATGATGATTTATCCGGTCGTCGACTCCGACGCGGACAATTACTCTATGTCGCATTACGACGACGTGCCGATATGGAACTCCCGTGCAAACGCAAAAATGTGGAAATATTTTTCGGGAGGTTCTTGTCCCGTTTCGCCTTTCGAGTGGACGTGCTACCGCTCGGTAAAGCACGTATACGTGGAGACGGCGGAGTACGATTGCCTCCGCGACAGGGCTATAGAGTTTGCAACCAAGCTCAAGGGCGAATGCGACGACGTCGTTTTGCACTGCACGAAAGGCACGGTGCACGGCTACGACGCCGTGTTTGACAGCGAAATAACGAGGGAAAGCGTGCTTAAACGCCTCGATCTGTTGAAAAAAATCGAAAAGGAAAAACCCTCGGCGTAAGGCATGCCGTCGGGTTTTTTGCGCTTTATCCGAGACGCCCGACCGACGAAAAATTTTTTTAAAAAAAAAGTAGAATAAAACCGCCACTTTTTTGCTTTTTTTTGTTGACTTTATCGGTGCGTTGGTAGTATAATACGGTTAACGTTAGAGTCCGTTATTGTCGTTTGAAGACGGCACGGGCAACGACGTAAGAAACGATGAAAAATAAAAGAATTTCATATTAAGGAGGATAAACAATATGAAAGGAAGAAGACTCACCATTATTTTGGTCATGCTTCTTGTCTTGGTTTGCGCGTTGGCGTTTGTCGGTTGCGAAAAAGACCCCGAACCCACGCCCACGCCCACGCCCACACCGGAACACACGCACGTTGCGTTCCTTGTCGAGGCTAAAGAAGCCACCTGTACGGAAGAAGGCAACAACGCCTACTATCTGTGCGCATGTGGGGCTGCTTTTAAGGACGAGGCAATGACTATCCCCACCTACGATTACGCGGAAGTAATCGCGAGGAAGGAGCACGTCTACAACAAGACGGAAGTAAACAGAGAGACGTTGAAAGACGCCGCTACCTGCCAGTCCGCAGCGACCTATTACTATAGTTGCGTCTGCGGTGCCGTAGACAGCAGCGAAAACGCAAATACTTTTACTTTCGGTGACAAAGCCGCTCACAACACGGTTTTCGTCCCCGCGGTAAGCGCAACCTGCGAGACGGAAGGTAATATCGCGTATTACACTTGCGAAACTTGCAAGGCGGCGTTTAAAGACGCTCAGGCGACGCAACAATTCGGCGTTACCGAGACCGTAGTCGTCCCGGCGGAAGGTCACACTGCCGTCGCTCACGAAAAGGTCGAAGCCACCTGCGCCGAACCCGGTGTCGCGGCGTATTGGTCCTGCAGCGTTTGCAGCAAATTATTCTCCGACGCGGAGTGCACCAACGTCATCACGACGGCAAACCGCGCTATCCCCAAACTCGGTCACGATTTTTCGGTTGAGTTGCCCATAGCCAAATATCAGGCGAGCGAAGCAACATGCATCGAGTCCGCTACTTACTATCGCAGTTGTTCGAGATGCGGCGAGAGCGGCACGGCAACTTTCGCTTACGGCGAGAAAGCGGCTCATACTCCCGAGGCGGTAGCCGCGAAAGAACCGACTTGTACCGAAAACGGTAACGAAGCTTACTACGCTTGCAAGGTTTGCTCGGCGATGTTCTCCGATCCCGCTTGCCAGACGGCAATCGAAGCCGACGACGTAACGATTGAAAAACTCGGTCACAAGTACGACAGGGAAGTCGCGGATGCGGCTTATCTCAAGACGCCCGCCACCTGCCTGACGCAAGCCGTGTATTACAAGAGTTGCGTCTGCGGTAACTTCTCCGAAGAGACTTTCTCTGCCGGCGAGTACGGCGCGCACGTTTTGACGGAAGAAGGTTTCCACAATTCCGTTGCCGCGACCTGCGAGACCGACGGTAGCGTCGCTTACTTTACCTGCGCGGTCTGCAACAAAGATTGCAATCTCGACGGTAAAGAAATGGCTCAGGCCTCCGACAAAGTCGTACCCGCATTGGGACACGATTTTGCAGAGATAGCCGACGCCGACCATCTCATCTCTCCTGCAACCTGCACCTCTCCCGCTATCTATAAAAAGGTTTGCACGCGTTGCGACGCCGTCGGTTCCGAAACGTTTGAACGCGGCGAAAAACTCGGTCACGTATTTGAAGAATGGACCGAGCGCAAAGAGCCCACCTGCGAAGACGACGGTAACGTAAGATATCGCCGTTGCTCTTCCTGCCAAAAGTATTACGACGAATTTGAAACGGAGATCGCAGACGTTGTTATCGCAAAACTCGGTCACAACTTTAACGACAAGGTGGTGGACGACAAGTATCTCGCGACCGCGGCTACTTGCACCGCTCCCGCTCAATATTATCGTTCCTGCACGCGTTGCAACAAATCCTCCAAAGACGATCCCTCGCTGACCGCACAGTTGGTTTTTGAGGTCGGCGAAGCTCTCGGTCACGATATCGGCGATATTGTTGCCAAGACCAATCCCGATTGCGTCAACGAAGGTATGGAAGCTCACTACGAGTGCAAACGTTGCTCGGCGTATTTCGACCTCGATAAGAAAGACGCGAAACGCGAAGATTTCGTTATCGCCAGCCTCGGACACGATAACACCGCCAAGGTTGTCAGCGAAATATACTTTGTATCCGCCGCAAATTGCGAGTCGGCTGCAAAATACTATTTGTCTTGCACGCGTTGCCAGATCGCGAGCACCGAGACGTTTGACGTCGGCGAGGCTCTCGGTCACACCTACGGCAACATTATCAGCAAGGTCGACGCAAGTTGCGAGACCGACGGTATGGACGCTCACTACGTTTGCTCCGTCTGCAATAAAATGTTTGACGCCGACAAAGTAGAAAAGCAAGAGTCCGAACTCGTCATCGCGAAACTCGGTCACGACTACACGAGAAACGTAGTCAACGACGCTTACGTCAAATCCACCGCCACCTGCACGGCAGCCGCGGTATACTATTATAGTTGTTATCACTGCAACGCTACCAGCAAGGGTACGGAGTATGAGTCTACCTTTACGGCAGGCACCACCGCCGCTCACGTATACGGCGATTGGACTCTTGAAAAAGAACCCACCTGCACGGAAGACGGTAATATCAAATATCGCACCTGCAGCACATGCAACCAAAACTTTGACACCGAAGGCAATATCGTTGAAAAGGTAGCGATTGACAAACTCGGTCACAACTACACGAGAGGAGTCGTTCACGACAATTATCTCAAGACCACCGCTACTTGTCAGGCAGCCGCCGTATACTACTACAGCTGCTACAACTGCAATACTTCCAGCAAGGGCACCGAGTACGAATCGACCTTTACTGCCGGCACGACCGCTCCTCATACTTACGGCGATTGGACTTTGTCCAAAGAACCCACCTGCACGGAAGACGGCAATATCAAATATCGCACCTGCACCGTTTGCAGTCAAAACTTTGATATCAACAACGAAGCGGTAACAACCACCGTCGTAGCCAAACTCGGTCACGAATGCACTGCCAAAGTGGTAGACGCCAAGTATCTTGCCTCTGCCGCCAATTGCGTAGACGCAGCCAAGTATTATTGCTCCTGCGTACGTTGCGGCGCTGCCGGAACGGAAACCTTTGCGGAAGGCGATGCGCTCGGTCATACTTACGGCAATCTCGTCGCTAAGGTAGAACCCAATTGCGAAACCACCGGTATGGAAGCCCACTACGTTTGCACGGTTTGCAACGCATTGTTCGATACTGACAAGGTAGAAAGAAACGAGGCAGAACTCGTCATTGCAAAACTCGGTCACGAATGTACAGCCAAAGCGGTAGACGCCAAGTATCTTGCCGCCGCCGCCAATTGCGTGGACGCCGCCAAGTACTATTACTCCTGCGTACGTTGCGGCGCTGCCGGAACGGAAACCTTTGCGGAAGGCGAGGCACTCGGTCATACTTACGGCAATATCGTATCCAAGGTTGAAGCCAAGTGCGAAACCGACGGTATGGAAGCTCACTACGTTTGCACGGTCTGCAACGCATTGTTCGATACCGACAAGGTAGAAAGAAAAGAGTCTGAGCTCGTTATTGCAAAACTCGGTCACGATTACTCAAGAGAAGTAGTTCATGACGATTACGTCAAGTCCGCTGCTACTTGTACCGCAGCCGCAGTATATTACTACAGTTGCTCCCACTGCAATTCCTCCAGCAAGGGTACGGAGTACGAAGCGACCTTTACGGCAGGCACCACCGCCGCTCACGTATACGGCGATTGGACGCTTGAAAAAGAACCCACCTGCACGGAAGACGGTAATATCAAATATCGTACCTGCAGCACCTGCAACCAAAACTTTGACACAGAGGGTAAAATCGTTGAAAAAGTAACGATTGACAAACTCGGTCACGATTATACGAGAAACGTTGTCCATGACGATTACGTCAAGTCCGTTGCCACCTGCACCGCGGCCGCAGTATATTATTACAGTTGCCGCCACTGCAATACCTCCAGCAAGGGCACGGAGTATGAATCGACCTTTGAGGCGGGCACGACCGCTCCTCATACGTACGGCGATTGGACTGCTGCGGTAGCTCCCACCTGTACGGAAGACGGCAACATCAAGTATCGCACCTGCACCGTTTGCAACCAAAACTTTGACGTCAACAATAACATGGTAACCACCGTAGTAGACGCCAAACTCGGCCACGAATATTCCGCTAAATTGTTGGATAGCAAATACCTCGTCTCCGAAGCCGATTGCGAGCACGCTGCCAAGTATTATTACTCCTGCGTACGTTGCGGCGTTGCCGGAACGGAAACCTTTGAAGAAGGCGATGCGCTCGGTCATACTTACGGCACTCTTGTTGCCAAGGTTGAGCCGACCTGCGTAACCGAAGGTACGATTGCTCACTACACCTGCTCCGTCTGCAACAAAAACTTTGACGAAAACAAGAATGAAGTTTCCGACCTCGTCATCGCGAGAACGTTGCCGACAGTCGCGGTAGGTAACTACGACCTCGACACGGGCGTGTTCACCGAAGGCGGAGTGACCTACTCGGTCAAACTCGTCAACGGCGTGTACGTGATAAGCGGTATTATCGAAAAGAGCGGCGCTTACGCCAACAGAACCGACGCTTACAAGTATTTCGTAAGATTCAGCGGTGAGTTCCTGAGCGCATACGCAAACGTAGGTAACGACGAAATCGTTATTAAAATCAAATCTCTCTACGGTGAAACCAACACTTCCGCCGCAGAGTACGAAGGCTACAACGTCTTTACGAAAGCCGCTTTCGAGGCTGACGGTTCTCTCGTCTATATCGGTAGCGGTACGGCGCACGGCGTGGTTGAAATCCTCTTTAAAAACCCCGTCGGCGACGGTTGGTACGGCTACAAAGTCATGGTAGACGACTCGACCATTTGCCCCGAAAAGGTAGAAGCGGCAGAGCCCAGCTACTTTGCAACCGGCAACGTCGAGTACTACGCGTCGATGAGAGACGACAGAGTGTTCTTCTTGGTAGACGGTAAATACGAAGAAACCTCTATGGAAAAGATTATCCTCGTTTCTTATCCCAATGCAGACGCGGGTTCGCTCGACTCTAACGGAAAGTACATGCCCGGTCGCTATGAAAACGGCGATGCGATTCAGTACAACGTCAAACGCAACGGCGGCGCATACGAAATCAACGGTTTGTTGAAATATGACGCCAACACCAAAAACTATCCGTACGTAATCAGATTTGACGCAAACTTTGCAGAGTATTACGAAAAACTCGCGGACAATACGATAGTCCTCAAGTACGCTTACGCGGACGGCACGGTATATGCGTCCTTTACGAAAGCGGATGCGTTTGCAAACGACTATGCCTTTATCTTCAGAGGCGACGCGCTCAAGGGTGACGCTCAATGCTTGTTCCTCAATCCGTTTGCCGAAGGCGAAGTTTGGGTATCTTATCAGGTCAAGATCGGCGCAGACGCGGTTTGCCCGAAAGAAGTGACCGCATCCGACGCGTCCTACTGGTACGCCGGTTGGGATACTTACTACGTCAACGCGCTTTACAGCGGTGACAAGTATTACGAAGACGCTGCTTGCACCAAAGAAATCGCGGCAGAAAAAGTCTTTGTCAAAGAAAAGCTCGTTATCAGCGGTATGACCGCAGGTATTTACGCTCAGGTCGGTACCGACGGCGACAAGCCCGTCTACGGATATCAAGTCAGCGAGTCTTACAGAGTTGCTTTGGTCAACGGCGTATACACCGTGTTTGGCAGCATTGCTTGCAACAACGACAGAAGCGACCTCTCCGCGGCTAAGATAGTAGTGAGAATCGACGGCAACTTCAGACAATTCTATCGCGTAGTTTCCAACGACGTCGTAATCGTCAGATTGACTATCGGCGAAAACGTAGTGGAAATCACCAAGGGTGACGTAGTCTTTGCCGACGGCGGAGAAATCGTTATCATCAGCGCACTCGAGAGAGGTCAAACCCTCACCGTAGAGTTGATTAATCCGATGACTGAACAATTTGGCGATTTGTCTTATACGATTGCTCTTGACGCCGACGCCACTTACGTTCACAACATGGTAGTGCGTCACGCCATAGCCGCTACTTACTGGACGGAAGGTTGCACCGAGTACGTTGAGTGCGCGGATTGCGGCAAACAGGTCGGTTATCAAGTAGTAGAGAAACTCGTACCCACGATGACTCCGGTCATCACCGACGAGGCTCACGCTTATACCGTGACCTACGGTGAAGGCAAGTACGTCATCAGCGGCAATCCCAAGTTTGATTTGCCGGGTGACGGTCTCGAAGCGGGTTATAGAGTAAAGATTAAGTTTGGTTGCAGTTTCGGCAATGCTTACGACGAATTTGCGGATGACGACGTAATAATCGTTATCAAGGTCGGCACCACCGAGTACAAACTCACCAAAGCGGATCTCGACGCGGACGGCGGATTTACGCTCACTCTCAACGTCACCGACGGAATGGAGTTCAGCATTACGTTTGTCAACCCCGACAGTGAAGGCAGTGACGCTGTTTACTCCTTTGTTGTAAAACTCGACGCTTAATCGCAAATAAAACAAAACACGTTTTTATCGTGTAAAAACGCTCCCTTTTAAGGGAGCGTTTTTTTTGTCGTAAAAGAAAACGGGTGTTTGTCGTAAAAGAAAACGGGTGTTTGTAGGGCGGTTTTGTTATTTTTAAAGCAAAAAGTCAGTCGACGTAACACGATTTAAAACTTTGAGCAACGTTAACAAGTAAATCGTCTTTTTTACGACGGTAAAAGCATACACTAAATCGATATGAAAAACACGGTAAAAAATACGAAAAAGCCTTTATCAACGCGCAAACTCGCAATTTTAGTTTTTAGTATAGCGGTAGAAACCGTTTTTGCTTTATGTTTTATCGTTGCGCCTTTGAGTGCCGCATTTAAAAACGATTTTAACCCCGAAAGCGTGGTCATCGTGCTGGACGCCGGGCATGGCGGCGTAGACGGCGGCGTAGCGGGGAGCGTTTCGGGTGTTAAAGAGAGTGATTTAAACTTAAAGACCTGCAAAGTGCTAAAAACATTGCTTGAAGGGCGGGGTGCAAAAGTTGTGATGACGCGCAAGGACGAAAACGGTTTGTACGGAACCGCCACCAAGGGATTTAAATTGAGGGACATGGAACGGCGCCGCGAGATAATAGTCGCCGCGAGTCCCGACCTCGTGGTGTCTATTCACATGAACAAGTTTTCGTCATCGTATCGCAAGGGCGCGCAGGTTTTTTACCAAAAAAACGACCAAAAAAGCAAGGTTTTTGCCGACAGCATACAAAAGACACTCAACGAGTTTAGCGGAAACGGGTATGCGGCTTTAAGCGGAGATTTTTTTATTTGCCGATGCGCGGACGTGCCGAGCGTGATTGTCGAGTGTGGTTTTTTATCCAATCCGCAAGAGGAGGCGTTGTTGAATACAGCCGAGTATAGGGAAAAAATCGCAAACGAAATAATGCGAGGAATTTTTTTATATTTGTATTCGGTTTAACAAATCAAAATCTGTGCAGACGTCGGTTTGTTGCGAAAAAAGCTTAACTTATGCACGATAGCGCATTTATTCATATGAACAAATAAGAAAACGGAAGTGTTTTTAACCGTTTTTTACAACAAACGGCGAAACCAAACGATTGGCAAAAAGAGAAAGCGTTTGCATTAAAGTAATAATAGGGGACTGTTGAAAAGTAGCCCCCTGTCAAAGTAGAGCAGAAGGGTTTTAGCGAAAAACTAATAGGGTGTAAAAACCGTCGGTGTTTTTTTCATGCTAAGGGACGACGTTTTTTTAACGATAGTTTTTAACGTTGTTTTTCGCCCTTGTTGCTGTCAATATGTTAATTAAGGGTAGACGGGTGAGGTTTAATACGGCTTTTGCTCCCTTTTAAAAGACATATCGGTTTTCGCGGGCGGGTAAATCTCGTTACCGACGCAGAGAAAAAATCTACCGTTAAGCGGCGTCCCGAAAGTATTTGTTCGGTTTCGTAATAAAAATTTGCCGATTTGCCAAACTAAAACAAGCGCACTTTTGATTTTTTGGCGAAAAAATCCGACGAGTGCAATTATGCTCATACGTGCAAGTAAACAAGCGGCGGCGCAGCAAAATTTTATTGACAACATTATCGTAAAAACGCTATAATATACCTATGAAAGAAAACGTTAACGATTTGTACGGCGAGGCGGCGTCACCGCAAAAGCGGGAAGTCAAGTCGTTTTTTAAAAGAGTTTACGAGGTGACCGAGTCCATACCGAGCGGCTGTGTGGCGAGTTACGGTATTGTTGCCGCCGCATGCGGCAGACCTCGTTGCGCGCGACAGGTAGGGTGGGCTTTGCACGTCAATCCCCGTCCCGGGAGGATTCCTTGTCACAGGGTGGTTTTTGCCGACGGAAAACTTTCCGAGAGTTTTGCGTTTGGCGGCGCGGCGGAACAGCGTGCGTTGCTCGAGAGTGAAGGAGTCCTTTTTGACGAGGACGGGAGAGTACAAAGGAAGTTTTTTTGCCGTTTTTCGGACCTTAAAACTTTTGAAGGTCAATCCTCGTTTTGTTATTGACAACACTCGTTTACTTTGCTATAATGGTCGGGCAATGAGAGCAACGATAAACATAATTTTTTCAATCGTCTGCAGCGTTTTGTGCGTTGCGGGTAGCATATATTTTTTAGGCACAGAGTATTTTTTCGTCGGAGGAGCGTTTTTCCTCGGCTTTATCGCCTTTATGGTCGTATTTGCGCGAAACTACAAGCAAAAAAAGCTTTACGTCAACCCTTACAACGCGCTCCCGAAAGACGATGCCGCCGCGAGCGAGCGGGACGCCAAACAACGCATAAGAAAAAACCTCTTGTCGTACGGGTACGAGTTGCGCGACGGTTTTTACGTCTTGACCAAAAATAAGTATTACGACGTGTATTTTTCGACCTACGACAAAGACAACGTGATGTCTCGCGTAGACGCGCTGAGCCGTATTCTTAAAAAAGACGGCACGTATCTCGAGGATATGTTAAAACACAGCGGGTACGTCGACAGACCGATAGACGTCGAAAAACTCCATCAGACGCTTGTCGGCGGGGTGACGAGGTACGACAATGCGCGTTTGTATACTCCGAAAAAGCAGTCTTACGTCATATTGGTCGGTTTTTTTAACCACACCGAACCAAAACCGATGTATTCTTTTTGGATGTTGCCGTTTAACAGCGTTCAGTCGGTCGATCAGCTCGATTTCGTCGATTTTTCGGCAGAAGACGGCGTTGTTCGTCTCAATACCGGTTCGTTTGAGCGCAATCCGTTGATACGCGAGCAAATCCGAAAAATTTTTAAAGGCGTCGTAGACTTTGACGGCGAGGTTCCGCCGACGGCGTTGCCCTACGAAACGGACGACTTGGAAGACGACTAAAAATCCTAAGGACGGGTGCGCGGCGACTCGCAAAAAAAATCGGAAAAATTTTTTAAAAAAGTTTAGTTTTTTACTTAAAAAAGCTTGACTTTTGTCGAAAATTGATATATATATATATATATTGTGTTATAAGAAAAAAAATAAAAAGGGGTAATACCATGGAAGGAATGAATAAAACAGTCAAGTGCGAGATTTGTCACAATACGATTGAGATGAAAGCGTTTCATATGAGCAAGGCGAAGTATTCTTTTGCTCACAAGGGGTATATTTGCGAAGATTGCCTGAGGCACCAAAAGGAGCACGGCACTTTTGAAGGTCGCGTTCGCCCCGACGTTAAGGAAGAAGACTATTGCCACGAGTGTCAACGCGATACCGAAAAGGTCGACGAGCAACCTCGCGACGATGCGGATACCGCCGAAAACAACGCTAAAAAGAAAAAAACCGGCAAGATAACCCTTGCTAAGAAGAAGTACAACGCATCCGGCGACGGAGACGCGAAAGACAATCAATAAAAGCACTTAAACGGAGCGCAGTTTTTTTAACGTGCGCTCTTTTTTTGTCTATTTGTCGGCGTTTTCCGTTCGTTTGACGCGAGACGGCAAAAAGACTTGACAAACGCAAAGAAAAATGGCAAAATAAAAACGATAAAAGGCGAGGTGTTTGTACCCGTCAGATTTTGCGTATAATTAATTTTAAAGGAGGTAAACCGACAAATGAATATGTTTTCAAAGAAAGGCTCTACCCTTTTGGAGTTGTGCATAGTCATGGCGCTGGTATCGATACTCATCGCAGTGACCGTCGGGTTTACCACGGCGGTAAACGGGGTTACCGCCTCGTCGAGACAAAAGTATTACGTCATCGAGGACTATCTCCTGTGTAAAAAATACGTCGAAAACTGGGTGAATCTTTTTAACGAAGACGGGGTGACGTTTGCCGTGACCGAAGAATACTCCGACGAGGAGACGGAGACGTATACGCCGAGCAAACTGACTGCGACCAAAAACGGAAAGGTTTACGAGTTGACGAGCGAAAAAAACGCCGACGGTACGGTCAGTCTCGTGTTAAATTACGAGCAGTCCGAAAACAAGTCGACGTACGCGAGTAACGTTTTTACGGACGTAAAGTTTACCAAAGACGCCTCGAACAAATTGATTCGTTGCGAGATGATTTACGAGGGCGGCAGTATGGCTTTCGTCATGGGGGGCGTGGTCAAATGAAAAATTACGCAAAAAGAGACAATCGGCGTAGGGGTTTTTCGATGCTCGAGGCTGTTATCGCAATGGCTGTCGCGGCGATAGTGACCGCAACGGGTGCGTCGATAATGGCGTCTTCGCAAAGCAGTATGGTTAATTCGCAGCGCATGGTAGACGCCGCCAACGATATCGCCAATATAACCGAGTGTTTTAAGTGGACGATAGGCGAAAACGGTAGCGCGTCGGATTTTAAAAATGCGGTTGAGTTTGCTTTGGGATTGACGGGCGACGATTTTAGCCCGTCGAGCGAAGGGGGACTCGAGTACGGGTTGGCTCGCGACGGGTACGAAATAACGGTAGTCGTAGACACGGCGGGCAAAAAAGTTTCGTCCAAAGCGGTAGGTGCCGACGGAAAGACGATTTACGAGTTGGACTATGACGGGGGCAAGTGATGAAAAATATTTTTAAGAGTAAAAAAGGCGCCGCCATAGAAACTTCGTTGTTGTTTTTGCTCGTGGTTTTTTTGCTGTGCGCACTCGTGACCACGTATACCGCGTCGGTGAGAAAAAAAGCCAACGGTTTTAAAAACGAAGTGACGGAAAAGTACACCGTGACCGACGATGAAAACGAAGGGAGCGTTTCCGGCGGACAAAATCAGTGAGTCCGATGAGAAAACGATAGTTAAGGAGAAAAAATGCAGGACATTACGACGATAATATACGCAAATCTTCTCGATGCGTGCATAGGGTTTTATACCTTGGCGAGTAAAGTCAAAGGTTCGGTCGCGTATGAAAGCGTACCGATAAAGTCTAAAGATTTTTGCGACGATTTTTTTGCGGAGTTTCGCACTGCCGTCGCAAAATACGGCGAAAAGCATCCGGATCTTCAGTCGGGGCAGACGAGACTCGTGGTCCCCGACAACGTTGTCGCGCAGGACACGATAAGCGTCCCTACGGTCAAAAAAGCATTGACGGGCAACGCGCTCATGGAAAACCTGCTAAAAGTAAAAACCGAGAGTCTTTATAAAAACCACAACGAGCTTAAAATCAACACTTTCGTGGCGTCGCACACCAGACAACTCACGCAGTTTGCCCTTTCGGTCATGCGTAAAGACTGGCACAACGCGTTGACGTCGGCTTGCAACGACGGCAAAATGCCGTTGAAATCGATAACGACAGCGAGCGCCGCGGCGATAAGCGCGGTGTCGGGGCTGAGACCGAAGTATAAAAACGCCAATTATCTGTTGTTGGACGTCAAAGAGAGCTATGCAAGATACGTCTTTGGAGTCAAAGAAAGGGCGGCGGGGAGCTTTTTGGTGCCTTTCGGGTACAAATCCTTGTCATCCACGCGTATGCCGCAGGAGGACATGCTGTTTAATCACTCGTTGGGCGAGATAGTCGTGTTAAACGCCAAAGAAAAGGCAAAACAAAAAGCGTTGACCATGATGGGCGCGGACCTTTCGCTCGTAACCGAAAATACGGAGGAAAGCGGACAAAATCCCGACGGTGACGAGTTTGGCACCGAGCCTTTGGCGACTGCCAACGTGGCGGCACAGACTCAAAATCAAAAGTTTTTCGTCAAAAAGACGGCGAGAAAGTTACCCAAGTTTATGCAGCGTGAAACCCCGGACACGGCAGACGGGTACGTTTACGAAAACTTCAGGATATTTATCAAGTGGGCGTTGACGCTCATTCAACGAAACAGGGAGATTTTGCAGCAGGGCAAACCCGAGTTTGTGCTCGTCAACATCCCCGAAAAATACGAAAGCGTGTTTGAAAATGCGAAAAAGGAGTCTCTCGGCACCGCGAGTATCGAATTTGTGGATTTTCAGGCAAAGACCGAAAAAAATCCGCTGATTACCGACCACCTCGAGCTTTTCGGCTGCGCCGCATTGACGCGCAACAATACTGTTAACGTTTTTTAGGAGAGAGTATGATTGTCGTATACGTTTTGGCGGGTATAATAGGGCTTTGCGTGGGGAGTTTTTTAAACGTGGTGATATACCGCGTGCCCAACGGCATGAGTATAGCGACGCCGCCGTCGCATTGTCCCAAGTGCGGGTACAAACTGAGAGCGATAGACAACGTGCCCGTGCTGTCTTATTTGTTTCTCGGCGGCAAATGCCACAATTGCAAAGAGCCTATTTCTTTCAGGTACACCGCGGTAGAGCTGTTAAATATGGTTTTGTGGCTGTTGTGCGTGCTTGTTTTTTGGAAAAAAAGCATAGTTTACGCGTGTATCGCGGCGGTTGCATGTTCCGTATTTGTTTGCATCGCGTTTATCGACCTCGAGCATCAATTGATATTTGACCGTTTTGTCATCGTATTGGCGGTACTCGGAGTCGGAGCGATAATATTCGGGAGAGAGGTTTTTCCGTATATGGCGTGGTACGACAACGTTTTGTCGTGCGTCGTCGGCGGCGGAATGTTTTTGCTCGTATGGTATCTCGGTAAACTTAAGTACAAGAGGGACGCGCTCGGCGGCGGAGATATCAAACTCGTGGCGGCGATGGGGCTTTTGCTCGGTTGGCGCGCGTTGTTGTTTGCCGTCCTCGCGGCTACGATATCGGGCAGTATAATTTTGCTTATTTTAAAAAAAGTCAGACACGACGACGAGGGACGGGAGTATCCGTTTGCGCCGTTTCTCACGGCAGGGGCGGTGGCAGCCCTGTTGGTGGGTAATCAAATAGTCACTGCGTATTTGTCGTTGTTTTAACGACGAGCGGCGTTTTGCCGCGAGAGAGGTTTATCATGCGAAAGTACAAATACACGGCAATCAATCTGCAAAAGGAGACTTTTAAGGGTACTTTTATCGCCAAAAACGAAAAAGACCTTGCGGTTCAGTTGGCAAAGCAGTCGCTGTTTCTCGTTACGGCGACGCCGTACTCCGACGCTACGCCCAACGCGTTTTTTTCGGTGTCGGGTAAAGTCAAACTGAGCGAAATCACCGTTTTGTGCAGACAGTTTGCAATAATGCTCAACTCGGGCATACCCATCCTCGGTTGTCTCGAAATACTGAAAACACAGCCTTTTTCGGGTATGTTGAAAAACATACTTGAAAAAATCTACGAGGACGTCAAGTCGGGACTCATGTTGTCCGAAGCGATAGACAAGCACAAAAAGGTTTTTCCCGAGTTTTTCCGCAGTATGGTAAAAATCGGCGAAGTCAGCGGCAAAATGGATATGGTGCTCACGTCTCTTGCTGATTATTACGAAAAAGACTCTTCGGTAAAGAAAAAAGTCAGGAGCGCGTTGGCGTATCCCGTCATGTTGCTTTTCCTTACGATTGCTATCTTCGTACTGATGTTGGTGTTTATCGTGCCGACGTTTCGTACCAATCTGAGCGCGCTCGAAGTAGAACCGGAGGGGCTTACTCTCGCCGTGTACAACCTCAGCGACTTTATGGTGGCAAACTGGCTGTATTTGCTCGCAATCATCGTGGTCGTCGTCATCGTGCTGTGGGTTGTCGGGCGTACAAAAAAAGGCAGATATTATTACGACTATCTTGCGTTGCATCTGCCGTTGATAAGAAAAATAAAAACCGACCTCATCACGGCTCGTTTCGCAAGAGGTTTCGGGCTGTTGCTGTCGAGCGGAATGGACGTAGTGGACGCTTTGCGAAGTATCGCGATAGTCATAGGCAACAAATGGCTGATAGAAAAGTTTAAAAAGGCGACTGAAGAGGTAGAGCACGGCATGACGCTTACGACGGCGTTTAGGGTGTACAAACTCTTTCCCGAGATGCTCATTCAGATGATAGCGGTGGGCGAAAAAACCGCCGCGTTGGACGAGGTCTTGGGGAGGACGTGTTCTTTCTTTGACGAGCAGGTAGATACCACGCTCAACTCGATAGTATCTAAAATCCAACCTATCATGCTTTGCATCATGGGCGCGGTGGTGGCGGTGCTGTTTATGGCGGTTTATTCGCCGATGTTGTCGATGATGACGCAACTCGCGTAATGATTTTTCTCTGGGAGGAGATAAAAGTCGTATGAATATCAATTACGAACTTTTGCAGTTTTTTATTTACAAAAAGATAATAAAAAAAGCAGAGGCGGAGGAGGCCCTCGTCGAGTGCGAAAAACTCGGCATGGCTGCCGACGAGTACCTCGTATTTAAAGAGTATTGTACGCAGGTCGCCGCGCTCGAGGCTATGGCGGAGTTTTACTGCATGCCGTGTATAGAGCTCGATATGCTCGACATCGACAACAGTCTGATAGAAAAGTTTTCTTACGAGTTTTTAAAGAAAAACAAGATAGTGCCCGTGGTCATTGACGAAAAAACGGGCGTGTTGCTCGTCGCTACGGGTAAACCGGTCGATTGCAACGCATTGTCGTCGTTGGCGTTGGTTTTTTCCTGCCGTATTGATTTCGTGCTCGTGCCGTCGGTGCAGATAGACAGATATATCGACTCAATAGTCGCCGTTATATCCACTTCCGCCGCGTTAAACGACCTCAATCAGGAGAAGGACAGCAAACTTGCCGCCGACGCGAAAAACCAGATTCAGCAGGTTATTTCGTTTAAGGGCGACGACGTTATCAACAATCCCGCCGTCCGACTCGTCGACTCGGTGATAAAAGAGGCTATACCTTACCGTGCGAGCGATATCCACATAGAGCCGTTTGAAAAAACGGTCAGAGTGAGATATCGTATAGACGGTACTCTTCAACAGCGTGCGGAGTTTCCCATAGAGTCTTACGCCGCGATATGCGCGCGTCTCAAGATAATGGCGGGCATGGATATAGCCGAGCGTCGTCAACCTCAGGACGGTCGTATCAACCTCGTGGTCGGCGGTAAAGAATTTGACTTTCGTGTGTCGAGCCTGCCCACCGTCTACGGCGAAAAGTTTGTTATCCGTATTCTGGACAAGACGTCTTTTAGTTTTTCGAGGACGGATCTCGGCTTTACCGAGTCGGCAAACGCCGTGATAGATAAAATCCTTGCAAAACCGCACGGTATCGTCCTTTTGACAGGACCTACCGGCTCGGGTAAATCGACTACTTTGTATTCGTTTTTAAAAGAAATAAACACGTCGTCCGTCAACATCGTCACGGTAGAAGACCCGGTGGAGTATACGTTGAACGGAATAAACCAGACTCAAATCAACACCAAAGCCAACATGACGTTTGCGGGGGCGTTGCGCTCCATTCTTCGTCAGGACCCCGATATCATCATGATCGGCGAAATCCGCGACGAGGAGACGGCGCAGATTGCCGTCCGCGCGGCAATCACGGGACACCTCGTGTTCAGTACTCTGCATACCAACGACGCCCCGGGAGCAATCACTCGTCTCGAGGACATGGGAGTCGAGAGTTATCTCGTATCGGACGCATTGGTGGCGGTCATCGCCCAGCGTCTCGTAAAGCGCCTTTGCCCCGCTTGTAAAAAGAAAGGTAAAACCACCGAAAAAGAAACGGAATTGCTCGGATTGACGGAACCCGTCAATATCTATCGTCCGCGCGGTTGCCAGTATTGCAACAATACAGGCTACAAAGGGCGTATCGCGGTACACGAGATAATGTACCTCAACGAAGAACTCAGATCCGCGATAGTCGGCGGCAAAAACATAGACGCGCTGAGAGAAATCGCCCGCAAAAACGGAATGGTCCCCCTGTGGGACGTTTGTCGCGGTTATGTTTTTAACGGCATAACGAGTATTCAGGAGCTGATGACGCTCGACGTCAACTAAAAAAGTACGGACGGTAAAAACAGACCGTCCGTACCCGACTAAAGCCCTTAAATCGTCCGAAGGAGGGAGAAAATGGCATATCAACATTTTTATTCTCGCGTGCCGGCGAGGATGAGTATGTACAATCACGTCGACGGATACGACACTTTTGCCAAATCCGCCGACCTTTCGCGAGATTTTATTACGACCGAACTGTCTGCCGTTTGCGATTACAGACCGTCTAAAAGCGAGTCGATACTTATTTTCGACAAAAAGCTGCCTACCGTTTATTGTCAGTTTTTTGCAAAAAAAAGCGAGGAGCTGGTGCAAAGTTGCATTAGCTACATAGACAAAGACTACACCAACGAGAGGATTGCCTATATGGCTCACTCTCTCGTGATGCCCAAGGACGAGGCAAAGCGGGTTATTTCGCGGACGGACAGCGATATTTTCGATACGTCTTTGTTTGTCACCGATATCGACCAATTTAATCTTACGGCGGTTGACGGAGTCCCCGACGCCGAAAAAAAAGAGATTTTTCCCGAAAACTACGCTTTCAACGATATCAGGTATCTGACGGGTGAAAACGGGTACAAACCGTCGGTATTAAAGCGGTTTATTTTTGCGCTGTTGCTTGCGGCTTGCGGCAAAGGCAAGCCCGTCTACGTTGCGCTTAAATCGGAGCCTTTGGGGGTATCCGACGAGGCGTTGAAGCTCATGAACGCCGTTTTGCAGGTTTTTCCTTTTTCCGTACGAGCCAATATATCCTATATCACGTACGTGAGCGACTATACCAAGTTTAACGCCTTTAAGGTCAAGTTTTTGTCCAAAGAGACGTTTGACGTACCCGACTCAAAGGGGTATATTTTCGATATTACCAATTCCCTGCGTGCCGACGGCATACGCGACGAGGAGTACGTTGCCAACGCGACGACCGTCGAGTTTTTTTACAGCCTCATCAACGACGAAAGCATGCGCTTGTCTTTTTTGGCGTTTTGCAATCGCGCGGCGAAAAAAGACGAGAGTCTCAACGAGCCCACGCTCAAGAGCGTTTCCGCCTTGGTATTTTTATACCGTCAGTGTTGCGGCAGATTTAAAGAGGCGGAAGTCCTGCCCGACGACGTCAAGGTTTACGACTTGTTTACCGTCTACGAGCGTTATTGCGACGCGCTGACGACGGATGACAGGATAGCCGTATTCGGGTGTCTGAGCCGTTATTATCGGTTGCGCATGCCCATTCCGCAAAACGTATTTACCAAGTTTTGCAAACTTTATCCCAAAGAACCGGAGGAAGTGAAAAACTCCGCAATGTCGATTATGCTCGAGTTTATTCATGTCGACATCATGCGCGACAAACTCTTTGCCTTTATAAAAAGCAATTATCGCACCGAGAGTATCGACAATCGTGCGGTCATATGCAAGGACCTTTGCGGGGTATTTTACGGCGGTTTTTTGCAGAGTCAGATACATGCGCTGTTTGCGAAATACTTTTTGAGCGAAAAAGAAACCGCGCGCGACGAGATAGTAGGAAAATTTCTCCTTTCTATACGCACGCCCGCCATTCAGGACAAGATACTTTCCTTTTTCGCCACGTATTATAAAGACCTCACTCCGTCTCAAAAAGAGAAGTTTTTTGAGACGGCTTACGAGATGATTCCGTACTGCGACGCGTTGACGGTAAAACTGATTAACCTTATCGACGAGGTTATAGTCGACGACGACGCGCGGACGAGGGAGGCTTTTTTTGAAAAGTTGATTGAGCTTGTCTTTGTCAATCAACGAAAGAAAGAACCTCTGTTGCTCGGTCAGTTGACGGATACCGACGGTTGTTGCAAAGCGGCTATCGTCAGAGAGGTGGTGTTAAATCACTCGGAACAAAAAGTTTTTGACGACCTGCTGTCTCGGTTTGCGAGTCGCGGCGTCGTCGCCTACGCGAAAGAAACGGCGACGATACTCGGTTTTTCCGACGGTAATAAAATCGTGGATAAGCTGGCTAAACGCATGGCAGTGGTAGTAAAAGACGCCGATTTGTTTGACCTCATCGAGGGTGAGAGGGTACTGAAAGATACCCGTATCGCGGCGGCGGAAGATTTGGCAAAGATATATTTTCGCCCGATGATAAACGAAAAACTTTTGGAGGCTTTCGACCGCAATCGCGCGGACGGGGTAGACCGTATAGTAAAGTACTGCGCCGCCAACCGTTACGTGGAGCGTTCGCGGTATTATCCTGCCGTGGTTGCTTTTTCGTCCCTCGGAGGTTTTTTAAATGACGGTGACGCCCGCGGGGTGGCTACCGCTTTTTCGGAGTTGCTAAAACTCCCCGAGGAGTCTCGCGCCGCCGTCGCAGAGGCGTTGAAAAAAACGACGAGGGCAAACGAGGGCGATTGTACGTCCGACGAAAAAACTCTGGTCGCGCACGCCGCCATGCTCATACTGTCGGCGATGCTGCGCGGTTCGGTAGATTGTACGGATATTTACGAGCAATTGTTTACTCTCGAGTCCAACGCCATGGGCAATAAACCGGAGTATCTCGGCAAGAAGGCAAAGGCGATATCTTTCGACGCCGCGTTTAATGCGATAAAAGCGACAATCGTTGCGTTGACCGTCATTCGCTCGTGCGATAGCGTTGACAACGCCGTCAAAGACGCGCTCGTGGCAAATGAGGTAGAAGGGGACGTACCCTCCTGCGCGAAAGCGATGCAGCTGGCAGAGTCGAGAGTGGACGGCGGCGGCAAGCGGGAGTTAAAAAACGTAGTCGCTATGGTCGAAAAGTCGGACAAAGACCTTTATCTTGCTTTGACCGCAAAGGAAAAGAAAGGAAGGAAAAAGTTTTTGTTTTTCGGTAAATAGGCAAATAAATAAAAACGTAACAAAAAAGGGACTGATGAGTCAGTCCCTTTTTTTATATCGATTGTTACTCGTCGGTTAGTTTATGCTCCGAAGTAAAATACGCCGGTAAACGAAGTCTTCGTATTGCCGGAGGTGTATTGCAATACGTAACTGTACCAACCGTAAGCGGATTCTTCGGTCATGTTGTTTGCCGCCGCGGTAGAAACGGTAGCTGCTTTATCCCAAGTACCACTGTAATTTGTAGCATTTAGGGAAGTGTTCCACATCGAGAAATAGACGCCGGTTTTAAATGTAGTCGTCGTATTAGTGTTACTCCCTCTTTCTTCTTCGGAAGTGGACTCATCGTCTGAAGTAGCGGTACCGCTTTCTCTGTAGTACAGATTGCCGTCAAAGTCGTAGACATTAAGGGAAAAGGAGCTTGCGCCTTTTACGGGTTCGGCAAAGAGAATAACTTTTACGCTGTTACTGTCATTGGTTGTTGTTTTTTGGATATTTACGCCGTAGAGTCTTACGCCGCCTTCAAGGGTGGCATAGTTGGTAGTGTCGTCTGTTGAGGGTTTATCCATTTTTTCGATACTGCCGCCGTTTACTTTAAAGAAATACTCGCCGTCTTTATCGGAAAAATATGCTTTATCGTCCAACGTCAAGCCGGCAATAGAAAGAGTCAGTTGAACCTGAGTGTACGTGTTTTTGACTTCTTGCATTGCCGCGGATTCTTTTGCTTTTTCTACTACGCCGCTAAAAGTGGGGATGAGTACAGCCGCGAGGATAGCGATGACTGCGATGACTATAACCAACT
>CAZTCB010000010.1:0-8149 GCA_964612455.1 uncultured Subdoligranulum sp.
GATTTGCCCAAAAACGAGAATTTTCCCGTTTCCCCCTTCACCAATACTACATATTTAAAAATTCTCAATTCGAATCGACAAGTCCTAAAACAAGAGCGAAAAGCGAAGAGTTAAAGAAGAAAAAGCCGCATATGCGACTTTTCTTTTTTTTGGAGCGGGTGAAGGGAATCGAACCCTCCTCTCAAGCTTGGGAAGCTCGCATTCTACCGATGAACTACACCCGCATTGCTTTTTGTGATATTCACTATAGCATGTTTTATAAAAAAAAGCAAGGCAAAAACGAATTTTATTTAATTTTTACTTTTTCCGTCACTAAATAAAAAACACAAGAAACGTTAAGAACGTTTTTTTTACGGCGGAATGGTTGCGGCGGCGAAACTTTTGCCGCGATTTGTTTGCTTTCGACAAAATATATCGTTTATCCGTCGAAAAATAGTTTTATCCTTTGATTATGAAAGTTTACGTTGAGTACGCACTCGCCGACAACTTTTTTTTCGATTGGCTGTTGGTGCGGTTGACGGTAAAGTTAAGTCGCGTACCCGTGCGCGGGATTCGTATTTTTCTTGCGGCGGCGACGGGCGCGGTAGGGGCGGTGGCAACGGCGTTGCTTGACGGGGTATTGGCTGTCGTTGCCAAAGCGGGCGTGTTTTTGGCGATGACGGGTATCGGGTTTTTAAATAAAAGCCCGAAAAAAACGCTGATTGCAGTAGCGATATTCGCATTTATTACCTTTGCCGCAGGCGGGACGATAATCGCGCTGTTTAATCTGTTTAACGTCGATTACGTTTCAAGTGCCGGGCTGTATTATTCGGCACCCGTCCCCGTCGGTTTTGTAGGTATCGGATTGGCAGTTTTTTTGGCGTTGTTAAAGGCGATAGCCGTTCAGGCGGGACGGGTGAGGAAATTAAAAAAGTTTGGGTGCAGAGTAAAGGTCAGATTAAACGGCGTCGCGGTAGGCATGACGGGATTGATTGACAGCGGCAACGGGCTGACGGACATGGGCGTACCCGTGTGCTTTGTTTGCGCGTCCGACGCCGCAAAAAAGCTGAAAACCGTCGTCAGTCAAAGCGTGATATGCGGCACTCCGCCAAAAAACCTGCATTACGTCAGTTTTTCGACGGTGAGCGGCGCGGATAAAGTGGCGGTGTTTGAACCCGACGAAACGACGATAAACGACGTACCCGTGCGCGCCTTTTTTGCGTTTTCGCCAACCCGCGGAGACGGGTTTGACTGTCTCGTCAATTATTTTTTATCGGAGGAAAAAGAATGATAGGTTTATTGAAAAAAGCGATTTCTCTCGTATTCGGCAAAAAACTCGTCGCTTATATTTGCGGCACCGAAGCGCTCCCCAAGCCGCTGACGCCCGAAGAAGAAGAGGCGTACGCCATCGCGGCAAAAAACGGGGACGCCCGCGCGCGCGAAAAACTCATTGAGCACAACCTGCGACTCGTCGTTTTTATTGCCAAGAAGTTTGAAAACACCTCGGTGGATATGGAAGACCTTGTCAGTATCGGCACCATCGGGTTGATTAAAGCGGTCAACGGGTTTGTTCCCGAAAAAAAGATAAAGCTTGCCACGTTTGCCGGGCGGTGCATAGAAAACGAGATATTGATGTATCTGCGAAAAATCATTCGCACCAAGACGGAAGTGTCTCTCGACGAGCCTCTCAACGTGGACGGAGAAGGAAACGAGCTCCTGCTCGGCGACGTCCTCGGTACCGACAACGACCTCGTGTTTAAAAATCTCGAAACCACGGTAGAAAAGCAATTGCTCGCCGAGGGGCTTAAAAAGCTCTCGGAGAGAGAGCGAAAAATCGTCGATTTGCGTTTCGGGCTGGACGGGGGCGACGAAAAAACGCAAAAAGAAGTTGCCGATTTGCTCGGGATTTCGCAGTCATACATATCCCGACTTGAAAAAAAGATAATAAAACGCCTTAAAAAGGAGATAGGCAAATTGTTTTAAAACGGGAGGGGTAAATATGAACAAAAAAACGAAAAGAGAACGAGGGAGTTTTGGCAAAAACGTAGTTGCGTTTTTTTCGCTTGCGCTTGCTTTTTTTCTTTTGTCACGAGGCTCAAATATGCTCGGTGCGTTGTCTTTCGGGCTTTTTGTCGGTTGTATTTATTTAAAGCGACGGTTTTTGCCTTACGCGTTGTTTGTTGCGGCGGCGTTTTTAAACGGAGTTACGGACGGGCTTGTGGCGGTATCGCAGGGGGCGGTAATGATATTGCTGACGGCGATAAATTTTAAGTTGAAAAAACGCGTGGGAAAGGTCAGTCTTTTCGTTTACGCGTTGCTGTCTCACGGGTATTATTTTTTCAAATTCGTACCCGAAAAAGGCTTGGGCGTCGCTACGGCGTGTTTTTTCGTCGGAGCGGCTTTCGGCTACGTTTGCATTTTTGCCTTTCGTGCGGTTTTTGTCAGGGGGCTCAGATACAAAGCGGGTGCGGACGAGTGCGTCTGTATTTTTATCGTTTGCCTTGCATTGGCGCGCGGAGTTAGCTTTATCGACGTAAACGGGGTAGGGTTAAGTTTGTTTGTCGCGGCGTTTGCCGTGCCGTTGGCATTGCTGACGAGTGGCGCGAGCGGTGCTTTTTTGGCGGCGACATGCATAGGGACGGGGAGCGCGCTGGCAAACGGAAATCTTGTTTCGCTCGCGGTGTTCGTACTGTGGGCGGCGGTGGCGACGGCGTTTAAAATCAACCGTTATTTGTCCGCCGCGGCTATTATCCTGTGTCACGTGGCGACGGTGTATTTTTTCGAGTTGTATCCGACCGCGGCAACGACGGCTTTGCTGACGGCTTTTTTGGGGTGCGTCTGCTGTTGCCTGATACCGGGGCGCGCGTTGGCAAAACTGCGGCAGTATCTCGGTCAGGACGACGACGCCTATTCGCCGAGGCAGATAGTCAATCGTATGCGCGTAAATTTTTCACGCAAGTTGTTTGACCTTTCGGAAGTGTTTTTTGCAATGCAGCGTACTTTTAACAGCCTTACCCGCGGCGTAATGCCGCCCGAAAAAGCCGTGTTTGCCATTACCCAGGAGGTGGTGAGCAGCGTGTGCAACGATTGTCCCAACCGAAACAAATGCTGGCGCGAAAACGCGTCCGTTTCGCAAAACAGGTTTGAAAAACTCGTTTCGTGCGGGTTGGACAGGGGGCGAGTAAATCTTCTCGACCTGCCTCCCGACCTCGCCGCAAGTTGCAATCGCTCGAGCAGCGTTCTTTCCGTAGCCAACAGCGAGGTCATGAACTACAAGCAGTATTATCTCGTCAACGCAAGTTTCGACGGCAGCAGGGAGTTGCTTGCGTCCGTGTCGGACGGGATAGGACGGGTGATGTTGAAAATGTCCGAAGAAAGCCGAGCGACGGTCGGGTTTGACAAAGAAAAAGAAAAAACGCTCATAGAACAATTGACTTATTACAACGTGTTGGTTAAAGAGGCGATTATTTATTGCGAAAAAGAAGATTTTTCGGTCGCGCTGGTGATTGCAAACTCCGACGTCGACAAACCGCAAATAACCGACGTCGTCAGCAGGGTTTGCGCCACGCCGCTCTTGTGTTGCGCCAAAGAAAGACTCCCGCAGGAGGAGTGGTGTATGATGTATTTCGCGCCGCGACCGCGTTTCGATATTTCGCTCGGGTTGGCTCGGGCGACTAAAAACGGCAGCGAAACGAGCGGGGATACGTACACTTTTTTGCGGTTACCGCAAGGCAAGTATCTCGTCGCGCTTTGCGACGGTATGGGTAGCGGCGAAAGGGCAGAACGCGCGTCCGCCGCCGCCATAGGTATGGTAGAAAACTTTTATCGGGCGGGGTTTGACAACGACCTCATACTCGATTGCGTCAATCGTTTGCTGACGGCAGCCGAAAGCGACGTGTTTACCGCAGTCGATATCTGCGTGGTCGACCTTAAAGACGGACTTGCCGATTTTGTCAAACTCGGCGCGCCTAAAGGAATGATAAAGGTGGGCGACACCGTCGGTTTTATAGAAGGGGCGAGTTTGCCCGTCGGCATAGTGGAAGAAGTGAAACCCACCATTACCAAAAAAGTATTGAGAAAGGGCGACGTCCTCGTGCTGGCGAGCGACGGTTTTTGGGACAGTTTTGCCGACGACAACGTCCCCGCAACGTTGCTGCACGAAAGTTTTATATCCAATCCGCAGGCACTTGCCGAAGACCTGCTCGGGCATGCTCTCGCCGTAACCGAGAACGTGGCGGTGGACGATATTACGGTGCTTATTGCAAAAGTGTATTAAAAACGCACCCGTACGGGTGCGTTATACAAAAAAATCAGACTCCGTAAAGGACTCTGATTTTTTTGCCTTTATATATTGCTACTATAAAAACGATGCGTAATTACGCATACCGAATAGAACGCGCACTACCTGAATTTCATCGTCTTTTATACGATAAAATGCTATGTAGTTATTAACAATCAACTTGCGCAAAGACTTGTCCTTTACGTATTCGTTGTTTATATAGGGGCAACTTTCGGGAAAAGAACAAACGTTTTCAAACGCTTTTTCAAAATCGTTTATTTGTTCGATTGCCGCAGCAGAGTTGCAAAGTTTTGCCGATATGTAGTCAAATATCTGCTCCGTATCAATCCGAGCTAAGGGGAAAATCTTTAGTTGATACTTATTATTTTTCATACTTTGCCCTTATTGCGCCGAAAAACTCGGTTCCGCTCATAGGCGTTGCTCCGTTTTCAATGTCGTCTAAACCCGCGTTGATAAGAGTCGCCGCTTGCATCTTTGTAAACATTTCTTCGTAAAGTTTAACGCTCATCATGACAGCTTCGCCATAACCGTTTTTAGTTATAATGATAGGCACGTTGCTTTCTTGGCAGGTCTTCATGATACTTGCCGTATTTTTAAGTTCGTTTACAGGTAATATTTTAGGTAAAGGTTGCGTCATAAATTTTCCCTCCGTTATTAATATGTGCTTATTATGGTCTTATTATACCACAATTTATGCAAGACGTCAATATTGTTACGCCTATAATCGACAAAAATTTTGGAAACCGCCACCGAAGACGTCGCTGTCGATAGAAGAAAAGAGTCCGACATATAAAGGACTCTTTCTGCCTGAACGATTGTTTGGTCGAATATTATTGTGTGATTTTTCCGAGTATACCCCGTACGGGTGCGTTTTATTATCTTTTAATATTAAAAAACCGCAGTGCGTTTTCTTTGACCTGACGGACGAATTCGACTTCGTCCCAACCAAATCGTTCGCAAAGTTTTTGTACCGTTAAGGCGACGTACTTGGGCTGATTGGTCTTGTTTCGATACGGCACGGGCGTCAGATAAGGCGCGTCGGTTTCCGTCAGTATCCTGTCGCGAGGGATGACGGCGAGGTCGTCGAAACCGTTAAAGTTTTTAAAGGTTATCGCTCCGCCGATAGAAAAGTAGCAGTCGTATTTGTCGATAAGGGTTTTTGCCGTTTCTTTGCTGCCGTTAAAGCAATGAAACAGCACTCCGTTGCCGAGGTGCTTTTCGTTGGCGGCAAGAATATCGAGCGTGTCTTTCCATGCCTCGCGCGTATGAATGACGATGGGCAACCTCAACTCGTCGGCGAGAGCAATCTGCCGCTCAAAAACGGCTTTTTGGACGGGACGGGGAGAAAAGTCATAGTGATAATCGAGTCCTATTTCGCCTATGCCGACTACTTTTTCGCAATCGGCAACCTCGGCAAAAAACGCTGCCGCTTTTTCGTCAAAGTCCTTTGCCTCGTGCGGGTGACAACCGACGACGGCGTATATATCGTCGTATTTTTTCGCCAAATCCACGGCAATGCGCGACGACTCGACGTCGCAACCGCAATCGACGACAAAATCTATTTCGTCTTCG
Organism: uncultured Subdoligranulum sp.; assembly: GCA_964612455.1. Classification (GTDB taxonomy): domain Bacteria; phylum Bacillota; class Clostridia; order Christensenellales; family CAG-314; genus SFEB01. The sequence goes on from CAZTCB010000010.1 coordinate 5,852, forward strand.
TCGAAACGCCCTATGATATCTTCTCTCGTCGAATTAAACTTTTCGTCGTCGAGATGAAGGTGACAATCAACGTATTTTTTCATATCAATAATCGGTAACGGGTATATAGGTGCGGACTCTCAGCGTCAGTCCGAGGTCGTCGCATATGCGACGACATTCGTTGACTTTTTTTTCGCCTATGACGTCCACTACCGAGAGAATGACTTTCGCACCGCAGTCGTCGCAGGCTTTGGCAAAGTCGAGCAAGGCGTAAAAAGCTTTTTCGCCAAACTCGCAGTGGCAAAGTTTTTGATAATCTTCGGCAGAGCAGTCGTTGAGGCTGACGCTTACGACGTCGCAAACCTCGCTGATTTCTTTAGCGGTAGGGCGACCGTTGATGAGGTCGCCGTGCCCGTTGGTGTTGAGCCTGACGCTACCCCCGCGTTCTTTAATAAAGCGTGCCACGGACAGCAGTGCGGGCAGGTTTTCGGTAGGTTCGCCAAATCCGCAAAAGACAAACTCCTGCTTAAAGTTGCTTTCGGTTTTCAGCTGAGCAATGATTTCGTCCGCGGTCGGGGTTTCTTTGTCCAGCCACAAATCCTGACCGTCCATTGTTTTGCGGTCGTTTCGTATGCAAAAGTCGCATGAGTTGCTGCATTTGTTGGTGATGTTGAGATACGGTTTTCCGTCTACGTAATACAAGTATTTGTTCATAAGGGTTTTTTGTGTCGTCTCGGTTAAGTTTATTTTGACAATTCTTCTATTGCCCGAGCGTACATGAGTGCCATTTTGTCGAGATTGTCGAGAGATATCCATTCGTCTTTTTCGTGGATTGCCGTCATTTCTCCGGGGAAAGTCGGACCAAACGCCACGCATTTGGGCAAAACGCGCGAGTACGTTCCGCCGCCTATGGCGAGGGGCAACGCGTCGCTGTCGGTAAAGTCGTTGTATATTTTTAGCAATGATACGACGAGAGGCTCGTTTGCGTCGACGTAGAGAGGCTCTTTGATATGGCTTTCTTCTATTTTCAGGTCGGGGATACTGTGTGACGTCAGTTGCTCGCGGATAAAATCGCTTTTAAACGTAACGGGAAACCGCACGTCGAGCTTTATTTTTAAGTTGCCGTCTTTCATATCGACGACGCCTATGTTGTGCGTGATTTTTCCGCTCGGTCGGTCGTGTAGAGCAAACCCCCATGCCTCGCCGTATACGTCCTTACACATTTTTTCGGCGACGAATTTCAACGTTTCGTTGTCGGGGAATACGGCGGACAAACCTTCAAACATTTGCCATGTCGCGTTTTTGCCGAGGTAGGGGCTTGCGCCGTGGCATGATACTCCGTGAGTGACGAGACGATAGCACCCGTCATCGGTTTTTTCGTATTCTACGCCGCTTTTTTTAATAAGGCTTTCGTCAACGCTGCCGTCGACGACTACCGTGCAAAGGTCGGGCACGACGTTGACGCGGGTACCCGCATGCATGTATTTTATCTGTTCGGGCAGTTTGCCCGCGTCGAGGTCAAAGGCATAGATACCTTTTTCGATATTTATGACGGGAAAGTCTCCGTCCGGACTAAACGCCACGTCCGGCAGCGGCATTTTGGTTTTATAGTACTTGACGCACTCCATGTTGGTTTCTTCGTCGCAGCCGAAAATCAGACGAATGCGTTTTGACGGTTTAAACCCGCTGTCTTTTAACGCTTTGAGAGCGTACAGACATGCAATCATAGGTCCCTTGTCGTCGCTTGCTCCGCGCGCGTACAATCTGCCGTCCCTTATCGACGGACTAAACGGGGGCGTCGTCCAACCGTCTGTTACCGGTACGATGTCGAGATGTCCGAGGACGCCTACGATTTCGTTGCCTTCGCCAAACTCTACGTGTCCCGCATAGTTGTCGCAGTTGTAGGTCTTAAAACCCATTTTTTCGGCTGTTTTTAAAACAAAGTCGAGACAATCCGCCACCCCTTTGCCAAAGGGCGCTCCGTCGACGGGAGCGGTACGGACGGTGTCCATCGACAGCGTTTTTATCAGCGTGTCAATCATTTCGTTTTTAAGGTCGTAATAATATTTTTCTTGCATATTTTTACCTCGTTTTTGCCGCATCGGCAAAAGAATCGTATTTGTTTTTAAGGAAGTATCGGGTCAAATTTGCAACGGATGAGTTGCACCATTTCGTGCTTGTTAAAGTGCCCGTTGTCCCAGCCCGAGTGATTGAAAAAGTTTTCTTTGATAAATTTTTCGCTGAATGCGTGCTCGGGACCTATTTCTGCCGCGACGCCGAGGGCAAGTCTGCCGAGCGCATTGGAGTAAAAAGAGCTGA
>CAZTCB010000010.1:8249-35922 GCA_964612455.1 uncultured Subdoligranulum sp.
AGTAAATATACCGCGCCCGATGCGCTTTCGCTTCGTCTATTATTTCTTCAAGCGAGGGCGAAATCCTGATGCCGCCCTTGTAGTAGTCGGTGGTTTCTCCCGAGTGGCACAGCTCCACGCAACGGTCGTAACAAAGGTAAACCATGCACTCGTAGTTTTTACCGCGAAAGGCTTCGTAACAGATATTTGCTATTTCAACGCGTGAAAAAGTAGAGCGGTTTGCTATCTGGTCCCGATACAGGTAGTAAAACGTCCGCCCGAAAAAATTTAACATGGATGCGGTGCGTTTGCCTACGCCTTGCACGTTTGCCAATTGATCGAGATCCGCCGCAAGGACCTTTTTTACCGTGCCGAACTTTGCCAACAGGTTTTTAGCCGTGCTTTGAGTGTCGGAGTACAGAATAATCTGATTGAGCAACATTTCCAAAATCTCGTAGTCGAACAGAGCGTTGATGCCGCCTGCGTTGTATCTGTCTCTCAACCGTTGTCTGTGTCCGAGGTGGTCATGTTTAAATTGCATGGTAGAGTTAATCCGCGTTGGTTTTTTCCGTTTGTACGAGTGCCTGTTTTATACCCGCGGCGAGCTGGTCGGCGCAACTCGTATTGCGAAACCCGCAAGTGTTGCCGCTGAGCAGATCCGCTACTTTTTTGGCCGAGACGCCTTCCGCAAGACGCGCGATTGCTTTGTGGTTGCCGTCGCAACCGCCTTTAAAAACGATGTTTTTTACTGCGTCGCCGTCAATATCGAAATCGATTTTTACGGCGCACACTCCGTGAGGGGTAAAAGAAAAGTGCTGCATGAAGAATCTCCTGTCGGTTTTATTCCGTTTTGTTATATTATGCAAAAACCGCGTGGTTTTTGATGAATTTTTATCACTTTTTTGCCTGTTTTGGCGGTGGAAAAATGTGGATAAATCGGTGGATAAGTGGATAAAGTCGGTTTAAAACAGCCTTTTTTCGACAAAAAGTACCGCAAAAACCCAAATAATCCGCAAATCTTGTCCTTTGGATAAGTTTTCCACCGCGACGACGAAACGAAATGTAAATTTATACGGACGAGCCTTGTTTAGGGTCGCCGACCGCCGCATGTCGTGCCGCCGTCAGGCGTTGTTTTTGCTTTGCATTTCGTCGAAAGAGTGAGCTATGTAAGTGAGGTGGTCGCCTGCCCTCTCGAGGTTGCTGACGAGGTTGATAAATATACCGCTGCAAGCAGGGCGGCATATGCCTTGATTGAGGCGTTCGATATGTCCGTCGATGAGTTGGTTTTTGTTTCGGTCGATTTTATCCTCGTACTCGTCTACCTTGTCGAGGCGGACGTGTTTGCGGTCTTTAAATACGACTACGCTGTACTCAAACAACTTGCTTATATTGTGAAACATATCTTTCAACTGACCTTTTACGTTGTCGGAGTAGGTCAAATCCTCTTTAATGGATTTGGCGGTATATTTGACGAAATTGTCGGCAAAAGCGTTGACGCGCAGTATATCGTTGAGGTTGCCGTGCATTATATTTATCAATTCTTCCTCGTGTTGACCGCTGTTGTGCGAGCTGATTTTTACGAGATAATTGACCATTTCGCCGATTATTTGTTCTACCTCTACCGCTTTGTTGCCGATATCGTTGGCAGTGCTGTCGTCGAGCAGTATAAATTTGTCAAACGCGCAATTAAGGTTGTCAAACGCCTTGCGGGCGACGATTTCCGCCTCGTTGGACAGTTGAGCAATGGCGATTGCGGGTGTGTTGAGCAGTCTTTCGTCCATAAACGAGCTTTCTTCCTCGTGACGGGATTGTTTTTTGTCCCTGATGACGATTTCCGAAAGCTTGACGAAAGCGTTGATAAACGGGAAAAACAGGATAGTACAGATTACGTTAAAGAAAGTGTGGAACATGGCTATCTGCGTGGCGGGTAACGTAAACCAGCGTTGAAAGGTAACGCTGAAAAAGTCCTTCCATACGATGAGCAGTACCATAAATATCAACGCGCCGACGGTTTTTATAATTAAATGTAAAAAACTCGTGCGTTTGCCGTTGGTGGTCGCGCCGATGCTGCTTAAGAGCGCGGTAGCGCATGTGCCTATGTTGCTGCCGAGGATGACAAACAAGACGCTGTTGCCGCCGTTGCCTATGGTGATGCCTGCCGCCGCCATCGAGATGACGATACTGATTACCGCGCCGCTGCTTTGAAACAACGCCGTCACGCCCGTACCGATAAGGAGAAGGATAAACGGATTGGACACGCTCGTGATTGCCGATTGAAAAAAGTCGTCGTTTTTAAATATCTCCATGCTGCCTTCCATCATCCACATGGCGATAAAGATGAAGCCGAGACCGCCTATCGCGAGTCCTATGTTTTTATTTTTTTCCCGCTTGGCAAACAAGGAAATAAACGCGCCGACGCAAGCAAGCAACATGAGGTAACTCAGTATGTCTATACTCTGCAACGCGGCAATCTGAACGGTCAGCGTGGCTCCGATATTGCTGCCGAGTATCAGTGCCGCCGCCTGAGGGAGCGTCATGATACCCGCGTTGACGAATCCTACGAACATTACCGTCGTGATGCTGCTCGATTGCATTGCCGCCGTCGCAAGAGCGCCTATGCCCACGCCTTTTAAGGGGTGGACGGTCTTGCCCAGCATTTTTTTCAATCCGCCGCCGGCAAGTTTGGTCATCGCTCCCGACAAAATGTTAAACCCGAGCAAGAAAGCACCGAGTCCCGAAAGCATTTCTACTACCGCTATAATGATATCTTGAGGTGACATAAAAAATCTCCTTGGTCAAGACGGTTTTCTTCGGCAAAAGAGCAAAAGAAAAACATCGCAAAATTCACCGTCTTTTAGTTTAACAAAAATATCGGGATTTTGCAATGTTTTTGTATACATTTTAACAGTATTTTTGACGTTTGAGCCGTTGTTTCGCCTTTTGTTTTAAGGCGAACGATAAAGCGTCAGAATTTTCCGCTGCTGCCGAAACCGCCTTCGCCGCGAGAGGTGGCGGAGAGCTCGGCGACTTCTTCAAATCGTGCGGTCACCACGGGCGTAACGACGAGTTGAGCTATGCGCTGCCCGTCGGATATCGTTTGCGGCGACTGACCGTGATTGTGGAGCGCGACGAAAGCTTCGCCGCGGTAGTCGCTGTCTATCACGCCCACTTTGTTGGCGGGGGCGAGATCGCTTTTGCTTGCGAGACCGCTACGCGCGTAGACCAGCCCGGCGTATCCGTCGGGGATTTCTATCGCCAGTCCCGTAGTGACGAAAACCGTCTCGTGAGGCATGACGACCACGTCTTTTTTCGTGTAGGCGTACAAATCCGCGCCTGCCGCGTACGGGGTGGAGTAGGTTGGCAACTTTGCGTCGGGGTAGAGTTTTTTTACTTTTATTTTCATGTCGTTCATATCGATTTCTCCCGATATCGTAAGGGACGGGCGTCGGTTAAATACGCCGTTGTCAAATCAGCAACAGCAAGGTCGGAATGGTGACGACGCAACAAATAGTGCTGAGCAAAATGATGTTTGCAGACGTTTTTTGCCCGCTGCCGAACATCTCCGCAAGATTTAACACGACCGTTGCCGACGGGCAGCAACTGAGGATAAACGTGGTGACTTTTATCTCTTCGGATAAGGGTAAAAAAAGCAGAAGTGCGAAAGTGAGCAGGGGTAACGCGACGAGTTTTATCGCCGTGGCGAGGTAGGCTTTCCAGTCGGAAAACAACTCTTTCGGCTTTACCGTCGCAAGACGCATGCCGAGTATAATCATACACAGCGGAGTGGTCATTTTGCCGAGGGTGGTGACTATGCTTTCTACGTCAATGACGCCGACGGGTAGCGTCGTACCCGTCAAAAACAAGGGCAACGCGACGACGAGCGTGAGCATCGGCGGGTTTAAAAGCAATTTTTTGGCACTGAAAAACTTTTTGTCTTTGGTCAACACGAAACAACCGAGCGTCCATGCCAGCAGATTGAGCGCGACGATAAACGCGGCGGAATAAGCCACCACGCCGGGAGAGTCGGGCAGGAGTTTTTCCAACAGGGGAACTCCGAGAAAACCGACGTTGCCGAATGCTCCCGCCACGCACGTCACCCGATAATCGACGTCGTCGAAACGCTTTCGCATGACCAGCCATACGACGAAAACGACTACGCATTGGACGACGAGTGCCAATAAAAACACGATGGCGACGTTGACGGGGTTGACTTTTGCTTTGGTGGCTTGGTTAAAACTGTATAGGCTCAGACACGGTTGGCATACGTATAGGAGCAGTTTTGCAAAGTTGCTTATACTCGTGTCCTTGAGTAACTTGGTCTTTATAAGCAAAAACCCCGGGATTGCAAAGACGAGTATCTCCGCAACCGCGACCATAGCGTCCGAAAAGGTAAAAATCATAGAGAAAGTACCGTTTTGACGAGTTTGCCGTCTTTTTTTTCGAGGCGGCAGACGTTGCCTCCCGCGGAAACGGTTTTTACGGGGAGCAAGTCTTCGAAAACCAACGCGGCGTTGTTTTCGAGACCGTACGCGCTCTCGAGATCGTTTTCTTCAAACACGCGGTCAAACTCTTTGCGGTCGTCGTAATGGGGGCAGGCGACGTCGTCTATCCACCCCAATCCGTCGAGCATCTTGTACTCTCCGCCTTGTCCTCCGACAATGTCGAAGTCGCTGTAGATTTTTTTAAACCAGCAGATTGCGCCGGCAGACAATCCGACGATGACGACTCCGCGGTCGTAAGCGTCTTTTACGAGGTCGTAAATACCGCTTTCGCGCCATTTCGTCATCAAAAACTTGGTGTCGCCGCCGCCGACGTAGATAAAGTCGGCTTTTAAAAATTTTTCTTTGATGTGGTCGAAATCCATTTCGCCGTATACCGAGAGCGCGCAGTCCGCTTTGACGCCGAGCACGGACGTGTACGTCTTGCGAAAGCTGTTAAAGTAGGGCATGCTGTCGTGACTCGCCGTGCCGACGAACAATCCCGTCGGGCGTTTGTCTTCGGGTAGACGCCGTTTGACGTAATCGACGACGAAACGGTCTATGTCGAGCGTTTGTTTGGTTTTAATTTCTCCGCCGCCTATGGCGATAATCGTTTTTTTCATACCGCTATTTTAACAAATTAAGACACGATTGGCAAATATATTTGGCAATATTTTTCGTTTATGGTACAATATAATAAATATAACGTACTTAAACATGATTAGCTCAACGGGTTTGTCGGCGACGCGGTAAAAAGCACGTCGGCAAAAAACGACTTTGATACGAGGAACAATCGATGGACATTAAACAGATAGTGAATAAACAACGCGAGTTTTTTAACTCGGGCAAGACGCTTTCGGTCGAGTATCGTCTCGACGCGTTAAAAAAACTGAAAAAGTCGATATACGCTCATACCGACGAAATTTTTGCCGCATTTAAAGCGGATTTTAACAAATGCGAGTTTGACGTTTGCTCGACGGAAATAGGCATGGTAATGCAGGAGCTGAATTATTTTTTAAGGCGTCTTAAAAAACTGTCGCGCCCCGTCCCCGTCCGTACGAGTTTGATCAACTATCCCTCTCGGGGAAAAATCGTCAGGATTCCTTACGGCGTGACTCTCGTCGTATCGCCGTGGAACTATCCCTTGCATCTCACTCTCGTGCCGCTCGTCGGCGCGATTGCGGGCGGCAATACGGCGGTGGTAAAACCCAGCTCCAAGACGCCTGAGGTCAGCAGGGTGATAAAAGATATTTTGTCGGTGTTTGACGACGAGTACGTTTACGTCAACTGCGAACATGACGAGGAGTTGTTTAAGCAAAAATTTGATTTTATGTTTTACACCGGCGGCGCGGAATTTGCAAAAAAAATCCGAGCGTTGCAGGCTCCTATGCTTACTCCGTGCGTGTTGGAACTCGGAGGCAAATCGCCGTGTGTGGTGGATATGGACGCCGACGTAGACGTGGCGGCAAAACGCATCGCATGGGGAAAATTTCTCAATGCTGGGCAGACATGCGTCGCGCCGGATTTTTGCGTAGTCCACGAGAAGGTTAAATCCGCGTTTGTCGAAAAACTGCTTTATTACGTCAAAAAGTTTTATTTTGTGGGCGATTTGTTGCGAGACGACTATCCTTACGTAATCACCGAAAGTAAAGTAAAAGAGGTTCTCGCGCTTTTAGAGGGTGAAAAAATACTTTTCGGCGGCAAGGCAGAAGGTCGCAAAATGTACCCGACGATAGTGGACGGGGTAGACTTTGACTCGCCGATAATGCAAAAAGAAATATTTGCGCCGATTTTGCCGATACTTACTTTCGACAATCTTACGGAGTTGTTGGCGATACTCAACGCGAAAGACAAACCGCTGGCGTTTTATTACTTTTCGGAGAGCTCGGCGGCATGCGACTACGTTGCCGAACACACGTCGAGCGGCGGCGGTTGCATTAACGACACGGTAATGCACCTGACGGAAGAAAGATTGCCTTTCGGAGGAGTGGGACAGTCGGGGACGGGTAGCTATCACGGCGCAAAGTCGTATGAAACTTTTACTCACGCCAAGAGTCTTCTTTACCGAGGCAAACGCGAAATCAATTTTAAATATCCGCCTTACGACGACGCGAAAACCGACTTTTTAAAACGATATTACAAGATAGATAAAACCGACGCTAAAAAATAACGGCAAATACGACGATGAAAACCCCGTAGAAACGGGGTTTTTTCAGTGTGAACGACCGTCAAAATAAAAACGAAACTTTTTTCGTTAAATTTTCGGTTGACAAAGAATATGCGCATGGATATAATGTTAGCAAGCTAACAAAAATCAAGCAAGGGGTGAAACAAATGGAAGAAAAAAATCCCGTATTTCCCGACAAGATAGGCGTCAGGATCAAGTGTTTGTCCAATCTGCTCGAGAGGCGCATGGCAAACGACGCCGACGTCAGGCAGACCGAAGGCGCTACCGGCATGCACGGGTGGCTCATCGGGTATATCGAAAAACAGGATACCGTATATCAGCGCGACCTCGAGAGGCGGTTTAACATGCGTCGCAGCACCGTCACCAAGATGTTGCAGTTGATGGAAAAGAACGGGCTTGTCGTGCGCGAGTCGGCAGAAGGCGACGGTCGGTTGAAAAAAATCGTGTTGACCGACAGGGCGCGCGAGGTAAGCAATATGTTGAAACAAAAAGTAAGAGATACCGAAACGCTTATGAAAGACGGTATCGACGAGCAGGATTTGCGTGTGTTTTGTCTCGTCGCGGACAAAATCGCCGAAAATCTCGTAGGGACAAGTAAAGAGGAGGGCAAATGTTTAAGATAATAAAGAGATTCAGTAAAAAAGAATGGCTCGGCGTGCTGTGTTGTTGTATCTTTATCGGTATAAGCGGCATACTCGACCTCGCCATTCCCGACGTTTCGTCAAACCTGTTGTTGCTCGTTCAGGGCAAAGCAATCAGCCTGACGGGGATAAGCGACTTTTTGTACAGCAAGTGTTACTTGCGTTTGTTGGGCGGCGGTGCCGAGCAAATGACAAAAATCTGGGCGATGGGGCTCACTATGATAACGTACGCCGTCGTCAGTTTTTTATCCACGATTTGCGCGGGTTTTTGTTCCGCATTGATAGCCGCGAGCGTGAGCAAGCGTCTGCGCGGAATGATGTTTGCCAAGGTTCAGTCTTTCGGACAGGAAGAAATCAATCGTTTTTCGACGGCGAGCCTTATCACTCGGTCGACCAACGACGTCACGCAGATAACCATGTTTATCGCGACGGGATTGCATATGATGATTAAAGCGCCCATCATGATAGTCGTGGCGATTACCAAGATTGGCGCGAAAAATCAGTGGCAGTGGTCGTTGGCAACGGCGATAACGGCTGTTTTGCTCATTGCGGGCATTGTGGCTATCCTCGTAGTCGCGACGCCGAGGTTTAAACGCATGCAGAGCCTCGTCGACGACGTTAACAGGGATATGAGAGAAAACCTCACGGGTTTACGCGTGGTACGCGCCTACAACGCCGAGAGTTTTCAGGAAAACAAGTTTGAAAAGAGCAACGACAGTCTCACGACCAACTTTATCGGCGGCGCGCGGGCAATGGCGTTTATGAACCCGATGACCAACGCGATGCAAAACGGGTTGAATGTTGCGGTATACTGGATAGGCGCGGTACTCATCAGTCGACTTGCGGGCGACGCCGTTGCGCAAAGCGCGGCATGGGCAAATATGGTGACGTTCAGTCAATATTCCACGCACGTGGTGATGTCGTTTATCGTGTTGTCCTTTATCTTTATGATGTGGCCGAGAGCGAGCGTTGCCGCTGCACGTATCAACGCCGTGCTCGAAACCGAAACTTCTCTTAAGGACGGTTTTCGCACCGAGGGCGAAAAAGACGAGCAGGGCAACCCGTTGACGGGCGTGGTCGAGTTTAAAAACGTTTCGTTTAAATATCCCGATGCGGAAGAATGTATACTCGAAAACATCAGCTTTAAAGCCAACCGCGGCGAAACGGTTGCTTTTATCGGCGGGACGGGTAGCGGTAAAAGCACTGTTATCAATCTTATTCCGAGATTTTACGACGTCACCGAGGGCGAAGTTCTGGTGGACGGGGTAAACGTTAAGGATTATCGGACCAAAGCACTCAACAACAAGCTCGGGTACGTTCCGCAGCGCGCGGTATTGTTTAGCGGCGACGTGAGCAGCAATATCGCTTACGGCGACAACGGCAGACCAAAGCCGACGGCGCAAGAGATAGAGGCGGCGGCGGAGGTTGCGCATTGCACCGAGTTTATCGAAAAAATGCCGGACAAGTACGGCGAACATATAGCGCAGGGCGGCGCAAACGTGAGCGGCGGTCAAAAACAACGTATGTCCATTGCCCGCGCAATCGCGCGAAAACCAGAAATCTACATATTTGACGACAGTTTTTCGGCTCTCGATTTTAAAACCGACAAAGAACTGCGAGCGGCGCTTAAACGGCACACGGACGGCGCGACGTGCCTCATAGTCGCTCAGCGCATAGGCACGATTAAAGACGCCGACAGAATAATCGTCCTTCAGGACGGCAAAATAGTCGGGACGGGTACGCACGAACAATTGCTGAAAACTAACGAGACGTACAGACAGATAGCACTGTCGCAACTTTCGGAGGAGGAACTTGCACAATGAGCGATAATCAAAAAGAGTTAGACAGATTGGCAACCTCTCGCCCGCAAATACAACGCGGCGGCGGTCCGCGCGGCGGGATAGGGCTGGTAGAAAAACCGAAAAACTTTAAACAAGCCGTCGCAAGATTGTTGTCCTTCGGTAAAAAATACGTAGGGTGGGTTATTGCCGCACTTGTGACGGGCGTGATCAGTGTGGCGTTGATTGTCGCCGGTCCGAGTCAACTGTCAAATATAGCCAACGTAATAGCAAAGGGTATCGACGAGGGCAATTTCGTCGGCGAGGTTTTTTCCGACACAATCAAAATGTGCATCGTGCTCGCGGCGTGTTATCTCGGCAGTATGGTTTTGCATATTTTTCAGGAACAAGTGTTGACCGTCGTGTCGCAAAAGATAACGCAAAAGATGCGCAGCGAGATAGACAAAAAGGTAAACCGTTTGCCGTTGTCCTACTTTGACAACGTGACTTTCGGCGACGTTTTGTCGAGAGTCACCAACGACGTGGACACCATAGGGCAGGCGTTGCACAACAGTCTCGCGCTGTTTGTCAGGCAGTCGATATTTCTTATCGGTTCGCTCGTCATGATGATGGTGACCAACTACGTCCTGTGCCTTTCGGTCGTGGGCAGTACGGTGCTGGGGGTTGTCGCGATGTTTATCATTCTCGGTCGCTCCCAAAAATTTTTCCGCAGGCAACAACGCTATCTCGGCGACCTCAACGGGCATGTAGAAGAAATGTACTCGGGACACAACGTCGTCAGGGTTTTTAACGGTACGCAGCAATCGATAGAAAAGTTTGAGGAGTACAACGAAAAACTCTATGCGTCGGCGTGGAAAAGCCAGTTTTTGAGCGGACTCATGCAACCTACGATGGGTTTCGTCGGAAACTTCGGCTACGTCGTGGTTTGCGTGGTGGGCGGCGCGCTTGTCCTCGCGGGCAAAATGGACGCGGCGTTGATAGTTGCGTTTATGCTGTACGTCAGGTTTTTTACCAATCCTCTTTCTCAGATTGCGCAGGCAATGACGAGTTTTCAGTCTATGGCGGCGGCGAGCGAAAGAGTGTTTGAGTTTTTGGACGCGCAGGAGATGCCTGCCGAAGACGTCAAGGTGACGCTGACCGATATCCGCGGCGACGTCGATTTTGACCACGTGAGATTTGGTTACTCGCCCGAAAAAATAATCATCAACGATTTTTGCGCGCACGTCAAGGCGGGGCAAAAGGTGGCTATAGTAGGACCTACGGGTGCGGGCAAAACCACCATCGTCAACCTGCTGATGCGTTTTTACGAGCTAAACGGCGGCTGTATCCGCATCGACGGCGTGCCGCTGACGGATATTTCGCGGCAAAACATTCATGATTTGTTCGGTATGGTATTGCAGGACACCTGGATATTTGAGGGCACCATCATCGATAACGTCAGATACAGCAAAACCACCGCGACGGAACAAGACGTCGTCAACGCGTGCAAAGCCGTCGGCATGCATAGGTTTATCAAGACTTTGCCCGACGGATACCACACCGTACTGGACGAGCGAAGCGGACTTTCGGCGGGGCAAAAACAGTTGCTGACCATTGCCCGAGCCATAGTCGAAAACGCTCCGATGCTCATACTCGACGAGGCGACGAGCAGCGTAGATACGCGGACGGAAGTGGTCATTCAGCAGGCAATGGATTATATCACCGAAAAAAGAACTTCTTTTATTATCGCGCATCGCTTGTCAACGATAAAAAATGCGGATATAATATTGGTGCTTAAAGACGGCGATATAATCGAACAGGGCAATCATCAACAGTTGCTCGACCAAAACGGTTTTTACGCCGAGTTGTACAACAGCCAATTTCAACGGTAAACAAGGAGAAGAAAAAATGTCTGATTGCAATCACGATTGTTCAAATTGCAGCTCCAAGTGCGAGGAAGAGATAAAATTCGATTTGCCGCACAAGGACAGCAAAATCAAAAAAGTCATAGGCATCGTCAGCGGTAAAGGCGGTGTGGGCAAGTCTTTCGTCACGGGATTGTTGGCGTCAAAGTTTTGCCGTCTCGGATACGTATCCGCCGTGCTCGACGCGGACGTCACGGGACCGAGCGTGCCGAAAATGTTTGGTGTCAACGGCAAAGCGTACGGCAACGACTCGGGGTTTTTCCCGTTGGAGAGTGCCAACGGGGTAAAGGTGATGTCTGCCAATCTGCTGCTCGAAAAACCCACCGACCCCGTGTTGTGGCGTGGTCCGGTTATTGCGGGATTGGTCAGGCAGTTTTGGACGGATTGCATATGGGGCGACGTCGACTATATGTTTGTCGATATGCCTCCGGGGACGGGGGACGTCGCGCTCACGGTTTTTCAGAGTATTCCTCTCGACGGCATTATCATCGTCGCCAGCCCGCAGGAGTTGGTGGGAATGATAGTGCAAAAAGCCGTCAAAATGGCGGAAATGATGAATATAAAAGTACTCGGTATAGCGGAAAACTTTTCTTACGCCGAGTGCCCCGACTGCGGTAAAAAGTTTTTCCCGTTTGGCGAGGGAAAGACGGCGCAGGTGGCGGAGCAGTACGGCTTGCCCGTGCTTTGTCGGTTGCCCATTCGTCCCGATTTTGCAAAACTCGTGGACGACGGAAAAATCGAGGCGGTATATATGGAAGAAATCGACGGTGCCGTCGACGCGATAAAAGCGTTGTAAAAAAGAAAATAACAAAAAAAATCGAGAGAAACGAAATCTCTCGATTTTTTTTTGTTTTAATGCCAACGGGTGCGAAACAAAGGGTTAATCCGCGTACCACTTGGTCGGGTTGCCGTCGGCGTCGTAGTACCAGTAGTTGCCTTCGGTCGTCGGCTGAGTCTCGGAGAAAAAGTAAACTGTTGCGGACGAGAGAGACGTATTGGATGCGCCAATTTCAACGGCGTTCCAATCGGACTGAGTGCCGTCGTAAAAAATATCTTGCGGGGTGGTGCCGGAAAAAGCGCCCTTGCCGATAGATTTGACGGATTTGGGTATAACAATCGTTTTCAAATCGTGGCATGCCGTAAAAGCATAGGTATCGATAACGGTTACCGATTGAGGGATAACGATGCTGACGAGACCTGTCTGTCTGAAAATTTCGGTCGGTATTACGGTCAGGTCGGAAGGCAACCGTACGCTTACCAATGCAGTGCAACCCTTAAACGCTTCTTCCGACAAGTCTATTCCGTCGCGTAAATAAACGGACGTCAAGGTTTTATTAGCGCGAAATACCGAACCGCCGAGGCATGTTACGCCGTAAGGCAGATCTTCTATAACGGAAAGGTTGAGTTCGCCGACATAGCAGTACAGCGCATTGCCGAGTATGACGTAACCATCGGATTGTTTATCTAACCATGGCGTTTCATGAAAAGCCATGACTCCCATGTTTGTTAAGCTCGACGACAAAACCGTGACGTCGTCAAGTCGTGTGCATTCGTAAAACGCACGATATCCGATATAGGTGACCGTTGACGGGATAACTATCTTTTTGAGATTTTCACATAAATAGAATGCATTTTTTTCGATACGGTTAAGCCCCTCGTTAAGTGTTACCGAGGTCAGGGCGCTTCCGGCAAAAGCAGATTGTTCAATCGTGGTTACGCCTTGAGGAAGGGTTATTTCGGATAGTAAAGTATACGACGCCATGCCGTGCGGGATTGTCGTCAATGCCGACGAAAGCTCGAGAGTTTGCAAGCTTTCACATCCGGAAAAAGCGCCCTTGCCTACGCTTGTTACGCTGTCGGGCAGGTTTACGGCAGTCAACGACGAACATAGAGTAAACGCATACTCTCCGATTTCTTGCAAGTATGACGGAAAGCGTATGCTTGTCGTTACGTCGTTGTAATGAGTGCCGGGTTTTAACTCAAGCGGCAACATTCCCGCATAAGCAAACGCATAATCTGCAATTTTCGTTATCGGCAGTCCGTTGTAATAATCGGGAATCACGAGTCGCCCCTCGAGTCCGGTGTTGAGATTGGTATTTTTACGCCTTACTTCGTATCCGCTGCCGTCCGGCAAAAGAGAATAAGACAAAGCCGCGGTCGGTGCCTCGTAAGTGAAAGTGTACTCTGCCCACTCCGAATCGGTATAAGTGACACCGTCGCCAACGGATTTTATTTTTAACGAAACAGTTTGCCCGTTTTCGATCTCGCCAAAATCGTAATAATTGACGTCTTTGCCGAGCAAATACTCGCGCCCGTCTATTTCTATGGCAAATCCGACGCTGTTTCCGACCGTGTCCCAAGTGAGAGTGTTTTCTGCATCGAGCAAAAAGCCCGAAGGCGCATCCAATACGCTCAACTCCGGATCAGGTTCTTTGTGACAAGCCGCGCAAATGCCGCAGAGACAACATACAATCAAAATCAAAAATAAAAGCCGAATTATTTTTTTCATAACAACCTCCTTTTTATTGGTTTAAGCCTGACGTGATAGCTGCCTGTATGTGACCGATTATTAAAGCCAATTCTTCATCGTTTCTATCGGTATAATCTTCATCGTTATCATCGTTATCATCGTTATCATCGTCATCATCGCCGTCATCGCCCTCTTGAGGGCCTTCGTCCGGATCGTAGCATATGTCGTATAATTCACTGTCGGTAATAATAGACAGTCCGCCGATTCCATAGGTTATCGGTTCAAGTTCCCAAACATATATCGGTACGAGATAAGAACAATTAATTAATATATCCATTTGCATTGTGTGTAGCATACTGTAAAAGTTGCCGTCTAAATTGCTGATGCCCATAGCAAAGTATCTCACGTCGTCGACATCAACACTCTCATCTAATATTTCGGGTGCGATATCTTCCCAATGTTCTATTTGAATCATATCTCCGACAGAATGATTGTCCGAACCTTGAGTCAGATCGTAATAGTTGTTGCCCTCGATATGCACCAGCATGTAGACGTTTTGAGATAGTAGTTCTGCGTGTATTGCGATTGCGTCGTCCTGACAAGACAGTAGTTGGGTTCGCCATTCATATAGCAACGTGCGGAAAAACGGAGACGCGTCGTAGACTTCCTCAAAATTAAGATTGGAAATGTCAAAGCCAAAAAATCTTCCGTCAATCAACAAGACTAAGGGATGTGTATTAAATTCTCTGCGGATTATATGCTTTATCACGTTGTGTATGTAGGTATTGCATTTTTGAGAAGTTCTTTGACGGACTATAAAGTCGGACACAAATGCCATAAAGTCCGTATTCGGAAAATAGTCAAGGTCGTAGCCCGATACGAAAACAATTTCGCAGTTGTTATTGTGCAATTGATGGAATATGTCGTATAGGTCGTTATAATCGGGTAAAAAATCTTTTATTTCAAACACAACGACTTGGCTGATTATGTTGATAAAATGTCCGTCTGCGTATAGTTGGCGCAAATCGCCTTGCCTGAGCCCATACTGAATATCGTAGAAGTAAGAATTACAAAAAGTGGTCATCGTCGCTTTGTCTAACGTCGGATTGGGATCACTGAAATAGTAAACGTTTTCGTCATTGTACACGAGGATATCTGCGTTTGCTTTTTTGGTGTTGGCACAAGTAATCGAACATACCGTAAAAACGGATATGACGATAACTAACGCTATGGACATGAGTGATAATTCCTTTGAATGTTGCATAATTAATTTCTCCTTTAATTTTTTATTTGTTTAATTGGCAATAGAGAGACGTCGTGCGGCGTTATTCCTTGCCGCGAGGGCTAATCAAAGCTCATATATAGTCACCTCCTTAAAGGGCGCGGTAGCGGTTAATCCGCGTACCACTTGGTCGGGTTGACGTCGGCGTCGTAGTACCAGTAGTTGCCTTCGGTCGTCGGCTGAGTTTCGGAGAAAAAGTAAAGGACGCTTTTGCTTGTTGCGTTTTTACCTATGGTGAGTGATTCCCACTCTTGTTGAGTACCTTGATAGTAAACGGTGCGTTCAATCCCGGATGCAAATAATGCGTAGTTTCCGATTTCGGTTACGGATTTTGGTATGACAATCGTTTTCAGCTCCGTGCAACCGTTGAATGCGTGGTCGGGTATGACCTTTATGTCCGACGGCAAAGTGACGTCGATTAGACCGGTGCAGTTGCGGAAAGCGTAAGGCATCAGTGTAATTCCGTCGTGCAACGTCACCGATTTGAGCGTTGCGCAGCCGTCGAAAGCTCCGCCGCCTATTACCTTTACGCACTCGGGGATATCGTCGATTATTTCGGGGACGTCGCCTTTGTATCCGTACAAAATATTGCCGCAGAGCACGACGTATCCGTCGTCCTGATTGTCGTACCAAGCGGTGTCTTTAAGTATTTTTACGCCCATGTATTGCAAATTTTCGGATATCGTGACGTCGGACAGTTTTTTGCAGCTTGCAAAAGCGTTGCTGCCGATATACGTCACCGAGTCGGTCATGGTCACCTTGGTCATTGACGCGCAGGAGTAAAAAGCGTAGTTTCCTATCGTCGTCACCGAATCGGGAATATTTATTTTAGTCAAAGCGGTGTTATTGAAAGCGTTTTTTTCGATTGTCGTCAAACCGTTGTTCAGTGTGACCGTTTTTAACTTTGAGCAGCCACAGAAAGCGTACTCGTCGATTAAAGTGACTTCGTCGGGCAGTTTTATGCTTTTTAAAGCCGTCAATCCCCAAAAAGCGTATTGACCGATTTCTTTCAGGTGTTCGGGCAACCGTATTTCGGTCGTCACGGTATTGTACTGTTGGGTTTGTTGTTGGTTTGGGTTGGAGGGGTTTATTATCTGCAAACTCCTCAGGCTAAACGCGTCGTCCGCGATGCGAGTGACAGGCAACCCTTGGTAGTAGTCGGGGATAACTATCTTTCCGCTCAACCCGTAGTTGACGTCGTCTGCGTCGGGTCTGCTTACTTCGTAACCGCTGCCGTCCGACAACAAGGTATAAACCAACGTCGTCGGAGCTTCGTACTCGTAGGTCGCCCATTCGGAGTCGGTATAGTCCAATCCGCCCGTTGCTTTGACGTAAATCGTGGCGGAGGAATTGGAGTAGGACTTAAAGTTGAAAGAAGCGGTTTTCGTCTTGTTTTCTTTCGTGCCGATTTTTACGACGTAAGAAGAAGCGTTTTCGACCTCGTCCCAAGTGAGTTTGTAGTCCTTATCCAGCGCGACGTTGACGGGGGTGGCGAGTTGCGGCGTAGTTTGCGGCGTCGGCGGTTCTTCGTCCTGCGTACATGCCGTCAGCAGAAAAACGAAACAAAAGGACAGAACGATAAAGAGTAAAAGACTTGTTGATTTTTTCATTGTTAAACCTCCTGAAAAAGTTTTTGCTTTTATTTTTTGTTGAATTTTTAATTGCTTTATAGTGTGGGTGTTTCGTGAACACGCATGCGAACGCGCCCGATAATAGAGATATTAGTACACACCCTACATATACATGACAATTCAAAACGTCGAGATAGGTGAAAAAAATTTAAAAATTCGACGAAATAATTGTTGCGACGGATAATATTGTAAAAATGAGTGACCGAAAGGTGTTTTTTATTTATTTTAAAGTATGTTTTTGCTTTTGTCAATGCGTTTTTTAAATATATTAAGGCACAAGTCGAGAAAGCCGAGCATACGTTGTATTATGGCTTTTTTATACGGAGCGGCGTCAAAGTACGGCGCGTTGGGAAATACTTTTTTGATTTGCGAAAGCGACGGTTTGCCCGATATCGAAATCGTAAAAAGAGAGTGCTGTCAAAGCGGCGCAGACGGTTTTATCGTGGTAAAAAACCTACGCGTCGCGCCCGAAATGACGATTTTTAACGCGGACGGCAGTCGGGCGGAAACATGCGGCAACGGATTGAGGTGCGTCGCGGCTTTTTGCGCCGAAAAAAACGCACCCGAGAGTAAGTTTGTCGTGATTACGGACGTCGGCAAGAGACGCGTCGAAGTGATTGAAAAAAATCCTCTCACTTGCAAGGCGGAGCTGGGTAAAAGTTTTTTCTTTGACAAACGGGGCAGACGGGTGGCGGATATGCGACCTATCGAGGTAAAAGTAAAGGGCAGACGGGCGGTAGTTTTCGGCGTTAATACAGGGGTGCCGCACGCCGTGATTTTCGACGGGGACGGGTGCCGACCTTTTGCAAAAGAAATATGCGGACACGAGACGTTTAAACATGGCGTCAACGTCGATTTCGTCAGCCTTTCGGACGGCAAGATAGAGGTCAAGACTTTTGAGCGCGGCGTGGGTTGGACCAAAGCGTGCGGGACGGGTGGCGGCGCGGTGTTTGCGGTTTGCAGGCAACGGGGCTTGGTGGGCAAACGGGCGGCGGTGTACTTTGACGGCGGGCGGCTGGACGTCGAAGAGAAAGACGGCGGAATTTTTATAACGAGCGAAGTAAAAAAGGAGTGGTAAAGTGAAAGAAAAAAAGAGATTGCCTTACGGCAGTATCGTGGCTCTCGTTACCCCGTTTGACAAGTACGGGCGCGTGGATTGCAAAAAAATCAGACAACTCGTGGGCTGGCACAAAGCAAGCGGAACGGTCGGCATCGTCGCATGCGGCACGACGGGAGAGGGAGCGACGCTCACGGACGCCGAGAGGAGGCTCGTCGTAGAAACGTGCGTATCGGAGTCGGACGGCGAACTGTTCGTGCTTGCGGGCAGCGGTAGCAACGACACGGTCAGGGCGGTTGAGCTTTCGCGGGATTTGGTAAAGACGGGTGCGGACGGTTTGCTCGTTGTCGCGCCTTTTTACAATCGTCCCAACGACGACGGAATGTACAGACATTTCGAGTGCGTTGCAGAGTCGGCTGATTTGCCGATAGTTTTATACAACGTGCCGAGCCGCACGGGGTGCGAGATATCTTTCGAGGTTGTTAAAAAGCTAAAAAATCATCCCGACGTCGTCGGGATAAAAGACGCGAGCGGCAATCTGTCCTTTGCGTCAAAAATAGCGACGTTGACGGACGAAAATTTTTCGCTATACTGCGGAAACGACGACTTGATATTGCCGTACTTGTCGGTCGGGGCGCGCGGTGCGATATCGGTCTGGGCAAACTTTATGCCCGACAAGGTCGCCGAGTTGACGGACGCATGGCAGGACGGCAAAGCCGACGCCGCGCGAAAAATCCAACTGCGGTATCTTGATTTTATCCGTTTGCTTTTCGCGGAGACCAATCCCGTCCCGATAAAAGCCCTGCTCAATATGGCGGGGTTTAACGTGGGTTTGCCGCGGTTGCCTTTGGGGCGGTTGTCGCCGAAAGTCCGCAATGCCTTGCGAAAAAAATTATCGTGTATGGGGGAAAGTCTGAAATGAAGATTTTGATAGTCGGAGACGGCAAAATGGGAGCGGTGTTAAAAGAAAGGGCGGCGTTAAAAAACGTCGGCGTTGTCGGCGTAATCGGCGCGGACGGAGGTTTTGAGCGGTACTGGCGAAAGGATATCGACTGCGTCGTCGATTTTTCGCATGACGTCCTCACCCGACGGGCGGTTGACTTTTGTATCGACAATTTTTTGCCGCTGGTGACGGGGACTACGGCGCTAAGCAAAAAAACCAAAGACGGGCTTGCTCGCCTTGCGCAGGTTTCCGCCGTGTGTGCGAGCGAAAATTTTTCGGCAGGAGTGGCGGCGTTGCGTACGGCGTTGAAAAAAGTATTAAAAGTTTTGCCCGATTTTGACGTAGAAATCGTCGAAAAACACCGTAGAGATAAAGCGGACGCGCCCAGCGGAACGGCAAAAATGCTTATGCGATGCGTCGCGGAAGAAAGAAAGACGGCGGAGTTTGTTTTCGGGCGGCGGGACGGCAAATTAAACAAAAATCAGGCGGGAGTGCACAGTTTGCGCGGCGGTACCGTGATAGGAAAACACGAAGTTTGCTTTTTGGGCGACGGAGAGAGTATTACGATTGAGCATGAGGCATGGGACAGGAGCGTTTTTGCCGACGGCGCGCTCGTTGCCGCCGAAAAAATATTGGGCAAAATCGGATTTTTCAGGTACGACGAGTTGAACGAGGTGAATAATGGATAGCGTAGAGATTGCAAAGTTTGTTGCAGAGGCAGATAAAAAAACAATAATAAAAGGTTTTTTCCGATTAAACCGAGAGGTGGAGTTTAAAAACTGTCGGACGGTAGGAGGCAAGGAGCTGATGCTTGTGGTCGGGGATAAAAAAGACGTAGACTCAGCGTTGAGCGACGCGCCCGACGCCGTAGCAGAGTGTTTTTTGGAGTGCGAATGTGCCAACAGCGGCGTT
This sequence comes from uncultured Subdoligranulum sp., assembly GCA_964612455.1. GTDB lineage: Bacteria > Bacillota > Clostridia > Christensenellales > CAG-314 > SFEB01. The sequence goes on from CAZTCB010000010.1 coordinate 27,534, forward strand.
CCTCTCGTTGAAAAAAGCTCGTTTGATGCACGTATCGAGCCGTACGCCGTCGTCAGAAAAACCGCAGAAATCGGCACGGGCGCGATAATCATGCACGGCGCGGTAATCAACGTCGGTGCAAAAATAGGCAAAAGGACAATGGTGGACATGAACGCGGTAATCGGGAGCAACGCCGTGGTAGGAGACGATTGTCACGTCGGTGCGGGTGCGGTCGTCGCCGGGGTTCTCGAGCCGCCGAGCGAAAACCCGGTACGCATAGAAAGCGGAGTAACGATAGGGGCAAACGCCGTTATACTCGAGGGAGTCAAAGTGGGTGCCAACGCGGTGGTCGGCGCGGGCGCGGTGGTGACTAAAGACGTGCCGCCGTACTCGGTGGTCGTCGGGTGTCCCGCGAGGGTAATCAAACGGGTAGACGAAAAAACCAAGGAAAAAACGAAAATTTCTCAATCGTTGAGGGGGTGCATGTGAGACTTGCCATCGTAGGCGCGACGGGTTTGGTGGGACGCGCTTTTTTACGCGAGATAGAGCGGTTGAGGCTGCCCGTAGAGAGGCTGAGGCTTGCCGCAACGGAAACGAGCGCAGGAAAAAGGCTCTATTTGTACGGCAAAGCGCACGCGGTAGAAACGCTTTCCGCGCAGGTGTTTGACGACGTGGACTACGCCTTGTTTTCCGCCAATCGCGAAGTGAGTAGAGAATACGTGCCCGTCGCGGTAAACAAAGGGGTACGGGTGGTAGACAACGGGAGTTTTTTCAGGATGCGCGACGACGTGCCTTTGGTCGTGCCCGAGATAAATATTGCAGACGTATCCGACAGCCCCGTCATCGCCAACCCGAATTGCAGCACCGTCACCGCGGTCATTGCGCTCAACGCGTTAAAAAAGTTTGGGTTGACGTCCGTCCGTTACGCTACCTACCAGTCGGCGAGCGGGGCGGGTAAAAAAGGTCTCGACGACCTGTCACGTACTTTGCGCGGCGAAAAACCGCGCTTTTTTCCCGTTTCTCTTGCCGAAAATTGCATACCGAAAATCGACGAATTTTTGTCCGACGGGTATACGGGCGAAGAGGAAAAAATGAGAAACGAAACCCGCAAAATACTACATTTGCCGGATTTACCCGTTTCGGCGACGTGCGTGCGCGTCCCCGTGCCTTTTTGTCACGGCGTTGCGGTGTGCGTCGGATTGAGAGAAAAGTTTACGCTAAACGATATCCGTCAGGAGTGGAAAAAACAAGAGGGCGTCGTAGTCGTTGACGATTTTGGCGAGGACGAGTATCCCGCGGGGATGATTGCGCGGTGCAGTGAAAAAACCTTTGTGGGGCGACTCCGACGAGATACCGCGGACGCCAACGGCGTGACTTTTTATTGCGTTGCCGACAACCTGTACAAGGGTTCGGCGTCAAACGCCGTTGAAATATTGAGGAGACTTGTCCGTGTCGACGGAGTATGACGCGCTCGTTGCCGACAGACGCGCACTGCATTTTATTGCCGAAACGTCCTGGTGCGAGAAGAAAACGACGGAATATCTTTGTGCCGCCGCGCGCGGTTTCGGATGCAAAATTTTTAAGAGCGGCGGTTGCGTCGCGCTGTTTTTTGATTTCGGCAACAAAGAGTCCCTCGTCCTGCGAGCAGAGACCGACGCGTTACCGATTGCGGAGGCTACCGGGTTGCCTTTCGCCGCGAAACGAAACATGCATGCGTGCGGACACGACGGGCATATGGCGATTGCGCTCGGCGTCGCAAGACAAATCGGCAAGGACGGGTTGCGATTTAAAAAGAACGTTCTCGTTGTTTTCGAGCCTGCGGAAGAGGCTTTCGGCGGTGCCGTGCGCGTCCTTTCTCAACCCTTTTGGCGAGAGGCAAACGTAACGGCGGCTTTTGCCCTGCACCTTTATCCGCATCTCTCTTTCGGCGAGGTTTTTAGTCGGGAGGGAGCGATATGTGCGGGCACGCGAGAGTTAAACGTCGAATTTAACGGTAAAGCCGGACATATCGCCTTAAGCGACGGAAAAGACGCATTAACTGCCGTCGTTGAGTTTTTGTCGCGGACGGGTAGCGAAATAAAACGCAACGCCGATTGTCTGGTTGCTTTCGGAAAGGCAGAGGGCGGGGTGGCGCGCAACGTTTCCTGCGAAAAAGCACGAGCGGAAGGCACTATGCGCTTTTTTGACGAAAAAACCGCCGCCGATGCGTCGAGCAAATTAAAAAGGATTTTTAACGAAACGAAATTGAAATACGGGGTGACGGGCGCCTTTGACGCCGCCGACGGAATACCGCCCGTTGTAAACGACGCGGTTTTGTTGAAAACGGCGAGACGGGGGTGGAATATTCGCGACGTCGACAGACAATATATAGGCGATGATTTCGGCGTTTTTGCCGCACGGGTGCCGTCTGTTTATTTCTTACTCGGTGTCGGGGATACCGCGGGACTTCATTCTTGTTTTTTTGACTTTGACGAGCGGATACTGCGGACGGGAGTGGATTTTTGGCTGGATTTGATGAGACAGATGTAAAGCGGCGCTATTAATAAAAAAAACCGAACGTCTTTGGGGCGGGCGGTATTTTTTTGCGGCTTAATTGCGCTCGTACGGTTGTCAAAAAAAGCTATGCGTGATATAATAAAAAACAGCAAAGAAAAGATTTTTGCGCGGAGGTAGATTTATGGCGGTTAACGTTCTTGACAGCGACAGTTTGCGCGGTCACATCGAAACATTTATCCTGAGAGTATTGATGGACGGACCTCAGTACGGCGGCGAGATAAGAAATCTCATTGCGAAAAAAACCAACGGATTGTATAAACTCAACGAACAGTCTCTGTATTCGGCATGCCACAGGATGGAGGAGTATCGTCTCATTAAAGGCAGATGGGGTGACGAGGACGAGGGCGCAACCCGCAAATATTACGAAATCACCGACGAAGGTCGTCGTGCTTACGCCGCCAACAAAGCCAAGTGGCAGACCGTCAAGCAAATGATAGACATACTGATAGGTTGACGACATGACAACGGACGAAAAAAAAGTAAAAATCACCGTTTTTACCACTACCGAGTGCAGCGAGACGGTGGCGTATTTTTTAGAGGAAATTACCGATTGCGCGGTTACCGTTTACGACGTCAGGGACCTTGACGAATGCGGGTGGGATTACGTCGAAAAAGGGCTGCGCGAGTCTTTCGGACAAGAGGTGCGAGCGGTTGCTTTTTGCAAAGCGTCCGACGAGGCGCGCGTGCTCGGTTTGTTGGGCGAGAGATTAAAAAACGTGCGGGACAACTTTGGCGAAACGTGCGGCAGTCTAAGGGTGAAGACCGAACTCGTGCCGGACGTCGATTGGCTTAAAGAGTGGCAAAAAGGTTTTAAACCCGTAGTGCTCGGCGACGTGTGTATATGCCCCAAGTGGTTGACTTACGACGGCGACTGCAAAAATGTCTTAAAAATCGAAAGCGGCGTCGCTTTCGGGACGGGGTACCACGAGACGACTTCGCAGTGTTTGCTGTTGGCGCAAAATTTCGATTTTTCAGGCAAAACGGTGCTCGACATGGGGTGCGGCAGCGGCGTGCTCGGTTTGTCGGCGTTGTTGCTCGGGGCAGAGCGAGCCACCCTCGTCGATTTCGACAGCCAGGCGGTCGAGGCGACCAAAGCCAACGCGGAGTTTAACGGACTTGCCGACAGGTGCGACGTCGTATGCGGCGACCTTACGGAAAAAGTCAACGGAAAATTTGATTTTTGTTTTGCCAACCTTACGGCGGACATTTTAAAGCGGTTAGCCGAGACACTGACCGAGTTTTTGGCGGACGACGCCTGCGTATCTTTAAGCGGCATACTCGTTTCGTTGAAAGGAGAAGTACGGGACGTTTTTGAAAAACTCGGGTTTTCTCTTTTGTCTTACTCGGAGCAGGGCGAGTGGTGCGCGTTGTACATGAAATTTAAACGCCAATAACGGTGCACGGGTGCGGTTTTAAGCCGATGTGCGCGGGACGGACGCGATAAAAAAGAAAAGATAAACACCGTTGCGAGAGGCGACGGAAAAAACAAAATGAGCGATATTATATCTCCCCCGGCGAGCGTGAGCGTTTTTACGCTGGGATGTAAAGTGAATCTATACGAGTCCCGACAAATCGTCGCGCAGTTGACGCAAGAAGGATATTGCGCTTTCGAGGGGCTAAAAAAAGCCGACGTTTTCGTTATAAACACGTGCGCCGTGACCAACGAGGCGGAGCGCAAGTCGCGGCAGGCAATCGCGCGTTGCCGCAGACTCAATCCGTCGGCAAAAATCATCGTTTGCGGGTGCGCGTCGCAAAAAAATCCCACGCAGTTCGAGCATGACGGAGTAATTTTCGTCAAGGGCGCGGGCGACAAGGCGAGCCTTGTTAAAAACTACCTTTCAGGCAACACGGGTGTGGACGAGCTACCCGAAACGTATCGCGAAGGCGAGGTTTTTGCCGCCAACGGGGTAAAGACGAGGGCTTTTTTAAAAATTCAGGACGGGTGCGACAATTTTTGCACCTACTGCATCGTTCCTTACCTTAGAGGGCGCAGTCGCAGCAGAAAAATTGCCGATATAGTGGCGGAGGCAAATACGCTCCGCGATTTTAAAGAAATCGTCCTGACGGGGGTAAACGTCAGCGACTTTCGGACGGAAGACGGCGACCTTGCCGCATTGACCGAGTCGTTGGGTTTTTTGCCGATGCGAAAGCGTTTCGGGAGCCTCGAAGACGGAGTCGTGACTCAGCGTTTGCTCGATTGCATGAAAAAAAGCAATTTTTGCCCGCATTTTCACCTTTCCTTGCAGAGCGGCAGCGACGCGGTGTTGGCTAAAATGAACAGACATTATACAGCGGAGCGGTTTTTTAAATCGGTGCAACTCATCCGCAAAAACTTTCCCGACGCGGGGATTACCACCGACGTCATCGTGGGTTTTCCGACAGAGACCGAAGAGCAGTTCGAGGAGAGTAAAAACTTTGTCCTCAAGGTGGGTTTCGACGACGTGCATGTCTTTCCTTTCAGTCCGCGTGCAGGCACCGTCGCGGCGCAAATGAAACAAGTCGCTGCGGAAGAAACCGACAGACGGGTAGCGGAGATGACGAAAGTTAAGCAGCGGTTAAGAGACTTGTCAACCGGTCGTCGTATAGGTACCGTTCAGGAGGTGCTGACGGAGGAAAGCAAAGGCGATTTCGTCGTCGGTTATACCCCCAACTATACGAAAGTTTATCTTCCGAAAAAATATGCGGAAAAAAATAAAATTTTAAAAGTTTTTATTACAAAACAGTTTGACGACGGCGTTTCGGGTGATATAATAGACTGAAGACGAGAGCGTACGTTCTTTCGTCGCTGCGGTTTTTTTGCATGACGGCAATCGCCGCTATTTAAACCGATAAAAATTTATTCTTTATGGAGGAAAAAATAAAATGAAACCGATTTACTATCCAGAGCCTTTTCGTATCAAAGCAGTAGAGCCTCTCAAGATGCTTACGAGAGCCGAAAGAGAACAAAAACTCGCCGAAGCAAACTACAATGAATTTGCTTTAAAGGCAGAGGACGTCTATATCGATTTGTTGACGGACAGCGGCACCAATGCCATGAGTAGCGCTCAATGGTCGGGCGTCATGATGGGCGACGAGTCTTATGCCGGAGCAAGCAGTTATTTTCACCTTGTAGAAAACGCAAAGGATATTTTCGGGTTTGAATTTATCCAACCCGTCCACCAAGGCAGAGCTGCGGAAAAAGTTTTGATTCCTATCCTTGCGGAAGGTAAAAAATACGCTATCTCCAACATGTTTTTCGATACGACGCGCGCTCACGTGGGGCTTGCCGGGTGTATCCCCGTCGACTGCGTGGTGCCCGAGGCACTGGATACTTCGTGTCGCGCGGATTTTAAGGGCAACATGGATACCGAAAGGTTGGAAAAATTAATCAAAGAGTACGGCGCGGAAAACGTCGCCGTCATCGTCGAGACCATCACCAACAACAGCGCGGGCGGACAACCCGTTTCGGTTGCAAATATCAGAGAAACCGCACGTATAGCGCACAAGTACGGCATCCCCATGATGATTGACGCCGCACGTTACGCCGAAAACAGCTATTTCGTCAAAAAGCGCGAAAAAGAATTTGCAAACAGCTCGATAAAAGAAATCATTCACGAGTCTTTTAAATGCGCGGATTGCTTTACCATGTCCGCAAAGAAAGACGCCATCGTCAACATGGGCGGTCTTATCGGTTGCAGATCCAAAGAGATTTACGACAAAATCAAACAACGTTGCATCAGTTTTGAAGGTTTTGTCACTTACGGCGGCATGAGCGGCAGAGACCTCGAAGCGTTGGCAATCGGACTTAAAGAAGGTCTGGACGAGGATTATCTTCGTTACCGTATCGGTCAGATGGAGTATATCGCGGCTCGCCTCGACGAGGAGGGTATCGCTTATCAGGCACCTGCGGGCGGTCACGGCATCTTTGTCGACGCGGCGAAACTTTTGCCCCATATCCCATGGTATCAATATCCCGGACATACTCTCGCGCTCGAGCTGTATCTCGAGGCAGGTATCAGAGCTTGCGACATCGGCAGCTATATGTTGGACCGCGATCCCGTCACGCATGAGGAGCAACACTCTCCGTTTGAGTTTACTCGTCTTGCTATTCCGCGTCGCGTGTACACGCAGGCGCACCTCGACGTTATCGTAGACGCGCTCGTAAATATCAAGGAGAGAGCAAGCGAGATAAAGGGATACAAGATAGTTGAAGAAGCACCGGTACTTCGTCACTTTACGGCAAAACTCGTTCCTTTAAAATAACGAAAACAATTTTGAGCCGTTGACCGACGTCGACGGCTCTCATTAATTTATAGACAAAAATTTATAGGCAAATTTTTTAAACGAAAATCAAAAAGGAGTGTTGGCGACATGTTTTACGATATCGTCATCGTCGGTGCGGGACCGGGCGGCATCTTTGCCGCGTACGAGCTCGTTAACTCCGACAAAAAGTTAAAGATAGCTATGTTTGAGGCGGGGCATCCGCTGGATAAACGCAAGTGCCCGATAGATGGCGACAAGGTAAAGGGTTGCGTCAATTGCAAGACGTGCTCGATAATGAGCGGCTTTGGCGGCGCGGGGGCTTTTTCCGACGGAAAATACAATATCACCAACGATTTCGGCGGCACTCTTTACGAGCATATAGGCAGAGAAAAAGCGTTGGAACTCATGGAGTACGTCGACGCCATCAATATGCGTTACGGCGGCAACGGGACCAAAATGTACTCTACCGCGGGGACGGCGTTTAAAAAGATTTGTTTGCAAAACGGCTTGCAGTTGCTCGAGGCGTCGGTCAGGCACCTCGGCACGGACATCAACTACAAAGTGCTTGAAAACCTCTACGGCTTTTTAAAGGACAAGGTGGACTTTTTCTTTGATACGCCGGTAGAAAGCGTTGCTTTGGACGGGGACGGGTACAGGATTACGGCGGCAGGTAAAGATTACGTATGTCGCGATTGCATCGTTTCGGTCGGACGCAGCGGCAGCAAATGGGTGGAGCGCGTGTGCGAAGAGTTGGATATCCCTACTTTGTCCAACCGCGTGGATATCGGGGTGCGGGTAGAGTTGCCCGCGGTTATTTTTTCGGATTTGACCGACGAGTTGTACGAAAGTAAAATCGTTTATCGTACCGAAAAATTTGAGGATAGAGTCCGCACTTTTTGTATGAACCCCAACGGTATCGTGGTTAACGAAAACACCAACGGCATTATCACCGTCAACGGACACAGTTACGAGGCGAAAGAACTGCAGACGGAAAACACCAACTTTGCGTTGCTCGTGTCGAAACATTTTTCCGAACCGTTTAAATACAGCAACGGATACGCCGAGAGCATTGCGAGACTGTCCAATATGTTGGGCGGCGGAGTAATGGTGCAGCGTTTCGGCGATTTGGTGAGAGGTCGTCGCAGCACCAAAAAGCGTATAGACGAGTGCGTCGTGCGTCCTACCCTCAAGGCGACGCCCGGCGATCTCAGCCTCGTGCTGCCAAAGCGTATTCTCGACGGAATAATCGAGATGATTTACGCGCTTGACAAGATTGCTCCGGGTACCGCCAACGACGATACGCTTCTCTACGGGGTAGAAGTCAAGTTTTATAACATGGAAGTAGAAATCGACGAGAATCTCGAAACCAAGTACAAGGGGTTGTACGTCATCGGCGACGGTAGCGGCGTTACTCACTCTTTGTCGCATGCGTCGGCGGGCGGCGTATACGTTGCGAGACGCATTTTGGGTAAATAAATATACAAATACTTTAAAAACGACGTATCCTGACGGTTGCGTCGTTTTTTTATAAAAAAAAAGTAAAAACATGCTGTGTTGTTTTTGTAACGTACTTGACCGAGACGAGATATCATGATATACTGTAATCATAGGT
>CAZTCB010000011.1:0-35547 GCA_964612455.1 uncultured Subdoligranulum sp.
GAGCACTTGCCTTACAAGCAAGGGGTCACAGGTTCGAGCCCTGTTGTTCCCACCACCTTAAACCCCGAGACCGTTTGTTTAAAATCGGTTTCGGGGTTATTGTTTTTTCTTGACTTTTTTTAATCAATGCCGTATAATACCGACGTCGATACGATAAAAGCGACCGAGTCGATACGAGTATCGACGCTCTTTGCCCCTGCTTACGCTCGGGCTTTTTTATTTTGCGTTTTTTGTCCTCCCGAAAAAACAAATTAACGGTCTCGGACGATAACCTTTTGACAAAAAAAATCATACGATACAACGAGCATGTTTTTACCGACTTAAACCCCGTACATATCACCAAGGAGGTAAATTAACATGTGTTTTAACTTTTGCAACGATTTAAGCGATTGCAGACGAGTACCGACGCAATATTGCTGCGTAGGACCGCAAGGACCGCAAGGACCGATGGGACCGCAGGGACCGAGAGGTTTTACGGGACCGCAAGGAGCTACGGGTGCAACGGGTGCCACCGGCGCAACGGGTGCTACCGGACCGCAAGGGGCGCAGGGCTTGCCCGGGCTCAACGACTCTCTTTACGCCGAAAGCGGAGCGCAAACCGTCGCGGCAGCGGCACAAATACCGCTTACCCTGTCCAACGCCACCGCAAACACCGTAATGTCCGTAAGCAACAACGCCGTGGTACTGCCCGCAGGGACGTATCTCGTCAGTTTCGGCGGCACGGGTACTCCGAGTACGGGAAACGCAACGGGCGTTCAACTCTACGTCAACGGCTCCGCCCTCGCCTACGGCGCTCTGACGACCTACGCCACCACAACGGTGAGCGGCAACGTAGGCAAAACTCTCGTACTGACGGTAAGTTCGGCGGGCACTCTGACGCTGTTTAATCCGACCGACGACTCTATCGTCTACTCGGACGCTTATATCACCGCGTCAAAACTGACGACCTGACAAAAGGAGGTAAGTCGATTTGCTCGCAATTATTTTTGAGGGCGTCAACGTCAGACTGCCCTTTTCGCAAAAACAAATCATAAAAAGCTTTTGCTCTGCCGAAGAAGAATACTATCTCGTCAACATGGGTTGCACGAAAACGCTGTTTTGTCGTATCGGCGACACCAAGGTTAACGCGACCGCACGCCTGACAAGGTTAAAAACCGAGTTTAACGTAGACAATATCATCTTAACGGGAAGCGCTTTCGCTTTCGACGACACACTTGCTCTCGATGCGGTTGCCGTCGGTAGCGGAACCTTTGCCTACGACGTCGATTTTTCGCAAACGCAAACTCAACGATTTGCAAAACCTGACGTATCGAAGTGGTTTTTTACCCCGTCACCCCTCATTACGTCTCTTGCATGGCGCGCGGCAAATCAATGCGGAGTAAACGCCGTCACGGGGACGTTCGCGTCGGGCGACCGCTATCTGCCGTCGTCGCAACTCAGCACCGAGCTTGTTGCCGACGGGGTGTCGTTTATCGACTCAAACAGCGCAACTATCGGAGAGTTTGCCGACGCCAACGGTATCCCGTTCGGAATCGTAAAGGGGCTTGCCGGATACGTAAACGGCACCTCCGGCGAAGACTACGCCGCGGCACGGGTAGCGGCAAACGCCCTCTCACTTGCCGTCGCCGCAAAAATGGTGTCCGTCACATGCCACGATCCGTCGCCTTGCCCGTACTTTGTGCCGCTCTCTGCCGATCAAGCCGAAAAATTCGCGTTTCGTAAACACAGAGGCACACTTTTTGCCGAAATCGACAGTCAACGGGTAGCGGCAAACGTGTTTTATCGCGCTTTTCGCATGGATTCTCAAGTATTTGCAATCATAGCAAACCCCGACGACCGCACGGCATTTTATCTCGATTCCTCGCAAGACGTCGTGCTCGTGACGGCAGACGAAACAAAAAATTTAAAGTCCGGCACGATGACCACTTCCGTCACCCTCGTCGGTCAGGCGTATACGGTAAACGGCTTAAACACAACGTCGCTACCCGTCCCTACGCAAATCTCAAAACAATGTCCAGATTTGTCGACAAACGGGGCGGACGCCGCACCGCCGTGCGTTGATTTCGTCACCGTCCTCGCGGTATCGGGTATCGACGGAAAAATCCTCTTTACTCCCCGCGCGACATGCGATTGACGAGATACGTCAAACCAAAAAAACGTACCTTAGTCTAACACTTTTGAAACCGGCATAATAATAAAGAGAATTAGATAGCAAAAATCTAATTCTCTTTTTTATCGGCTACTTTATGCCGCGAAAGGTACTTGAAGAGAAGAAACGACAACATAATATAAAAATAAAGAGAAACGCAAAAACGAAAATGCATAAGCATAAATATCGTTTTAAATCATAAGGAAAATCAATTTAAATTTTTACTTATCATTTTCTTAATACTCTATCTTAAAATAATCTAACCACGCCTTGTATTTATCTTGGCAAGATAAACAAATATCAATCAAATAGCCTTTTTCGCTTTTCCATTCTTTTAGACCACGATAGTAAAATAGTTTGTGATCTTCATCTAAAATAAACGGAATAATATTATTTGCCAAACATTCTTTAAACATTAATATCCTACCGACACGACCATTGCCATCTTGAAAAGGGTGAATTGACTCAAAGTTTTTATGAAATTCTAAAATTTGTTCAAAGCTTTTTTGTTCGATAGCATTATAGAAAGTTAAAAGTTTTTTCATTTCTTCTTTCACGTTTTTCGGCTGACAAGTTTCTTCACCACCAACTTCGTTTGGAAGTTTTTTGTAATCGCCAACATTAAACCAACCTTTTCTGCTGTCGCTTGTTCCGTTTTTAAGGATAAAATGTAGTTCTTTTATCATCGATTCAGTAAGTGGTTTCATTACATTGTCAATTATATAATCTACGCATTTAAAATGATTTGCGGTTTCAACAACGTCATCTACGTTTAACGTTCCTTTTTCTATACCAATGGTGTTCGTTTCAAAAATATATCTTGTTTGGTCATGAGTTAAAGTGCTTCCTTCTATGTGATTTGAATTATACGTTAACTCAATTTGTGTTTTGTGATAAATGCCGCCATTAAGTTTCATATCTTTTTGTTCTTTCAATATGTTTAATAGTTTATTATCACTAAATTGTTTTTTACTTTCTCTTTCGGGTTTTATTGCTTCTGCAGGAATATTCCAAGTTTTGCCCGTCAAAAAAGCACCCGGTATTCTACCCTGAGCACAATAATTTCTAACCATTCTATCTGACACATTCCATTTTTTTGCAATTTCTGCCACCGATACAAAATTCATCAACACAACCTCAATTTTGTTTTTTTATAATTATATTCCATTATCGGAAATTTATCAATTGTGTTATTAAAAATTATTTCCGATAATAAAAATACGTTACAACTCACAAAAAGACACTTTATCACAATTATGATAAAGTGTCTTTTTCATTAGTTTCAAAGGCTTTAGCCTTACCGTGCGTTTTTTCTTTCTCTATCGTTTGGCATGGATTTTATCCGCTACATTTCCGTCAGTTTGCCGTCGAGTACCGACAAAACGAACGCTCTCGTCGGGATTTTAAGGTATTTTTCCACCGCCAACCGATAACTGTTCAGTTGCAAACGATAACGACTCTTTATCTTTTCGGGCGAACGCGTAACCTTGTAGTCCACGACGAAAGCACACCCGTCCTTAATAATCAACAAGTCGATGACGCCTTGCAGCATTATTTCTTCGTCGCTCCCCTCTCCGAAAAGCTCTCGATAGGGCAACGACGACAAAAACGGCAATTCATGGTACGCCTTGCCCCCGTCGAGCAACTTTTTAAAGTCGACGTTGGCTGCCGCGCGTAACAGTACGTACGGATTTATTTTTGCGGCGACGTCGCTTTCCACCATGCCGTCTTTCACCAATCGGTCGATGCAATCGACGACGTCGTTTACTTCCGAATGAGAAAAATCGATTTTTTCAAAAACCTTGTGATACGCGGTACCGAGCCGCGCCCTGTCGTCCGACGCGTCCGCACTCGCAAGGTCGTCGACGTTTATCGCACCGAAAGACGTTTCGTTACGTTCTCTTTCCTCGTCGCCGAAACGAGCGGCAAGCTCGTCCAACTTACCCGAAACGACCTTGAGCGGCAAATCGAGGTCGCTCTCTCGGGAATAACGCCATTCCGTTTGTTTAATTATCTCCGCCGAAAGTTTTTCGTCCTCAAAGGTAAAGCCGCCGTCCGCGTCCGATATCCCCTTTTTGTCGTCGGTCAGACTCGACACGGGGATATTCTCGACTCTGCATACGCCTCCGCCTCTTAACCGATACGCCGCGTACGCTATCCAATCCAGCATACGGTTTGCCGTTTCGCCGACGGAATACGCCCGCACGGACGGGGCGTCGCAAGACGCAACCGCGACGAGTTTTTTCTTTGCGCGAGTGACGGCGACGTACAGCAACCGCAATTCTTCTTCCTTATCTTTTTTTTCGACGAGCATCTTGATAAATCTCTCGCGAAGGCTCTCTCTTTCGCCGAGCGTAACGGCATGTTTGACGGCAATGCCGCCTTCTTTGTGAAAAACGACGGTGACCGACTCGCGATTACCTCCGTTAAAGGTTTTTTCCGCTCCTGCCAAAAAAACGACGTCAAACTCGAGCCCCTTGGACGCATGAATGGTCATAATCCTCACGACGTCGTCCTCGTCCGCCTGTCCCACTGCAAAATCCTCGTTTTTAAACGTCGTATCGAGAACTTCGCCCACCGTCATATCGTTGACCTTGCCGGCAAAAGCAAACAATTTGGAGCGCCGCACGCGCCCGTTGGGCAGCGCAAGGACGTATCTCTCGTACTCCGTTTCCTCTATTACTTCGAGCAAAATCCGTCCCGCCTTTAGCACCTGCCTTAAGTCGGAATAACGCGCCACGATGTCTACGAGCCGCCGACACTTTTTTGCCGTTTCGTCGTCGGCGTTTTTTTCTTCCTCCGAAAAAGCAACTACTTTTTGCCAGAAAGACGGCTGTCGATTGTTTTTCGCTATCTTTGCCATCTCGTCAAACGAAAAACGCCCGAGTCCACCGCTCATGACTTCGGCAAGCGAATAATCGTCGTATTTATTGTCGAGCAATCTAAAAAAAGCCAAAAGGTCGCCCGTTTCTTTGGCTGAAATACCGTCGTCCGTCTTTATCGTCGCAGGTATACCATGTCTGACGAGTTGCTTGTATATCTCCTGCGCGCCCGTCCGCGTACTTCGCATCAAAACGACTATATCTCCGAATCCCACTGCGGACCCGTCGCTTTTTTTCGTTCCGACGAGTTTTTTTATTTTTTCGGCGATATACACGCCTTGCGCAACGACTCCGTCTGCCTTTTCTTGTGGTTCTGCCGTGATATCGTAAGGTTTCAACGGCATAGGGTCGGTATCTACTCCGTCGTCGTAAATCCTGCAAATCTCCACCGGCGGCAATCCGTCCGAAATTTTTTCTGTCTTCGTCGCCTTAAGTATTCCGTTGCCGCGGTAATCTTCGTTTCCGAATTCGTCCGTCATCACTCCGTCAAAAACGGCGTTGACAAACTCCGCGATAGAGTCGTTGCAACGAAAGTTGTCGTTCATATACACGACGTCGCCGCACTCGGGCGAAACGGCATACTTTCGCGCTTTGTCGGCAAATATGTCGGGGCTGGCTTGCCTGAACCCGTAAATGCTCTGTTTGACGTCGCCCACGGTAAACAGATTGTCGCCGCGGGACAACGTCTCCGCTATTTTTTCCTGAATACCGTTGACGTCCTGGTATTCGTCTATAAAAATATAGTCAAAACGCCGCCTTATCTGCTCGCGGGCGTCCTCGTTTTTAAGTATCTCGAGCGTCATTTTTTCAAGGTCCGAAAAATCGAGAATGTTTTTTTCTTTTTTTATCGCCGAAAACTCTTTTTCCGTTTCCAACGCAAGCTTAACGAGTTTGCGACACCACTCCGCGTCGGCGGCATCCGTAGCTACCGTACCGTCGGCGGCTTTTATCTTTTTTACTTCGTCCAAAAAATCTTCCGTCGTAGCCAAAAGTCTGTCGCTCTCGTCGACAAGTATTTGTTTTTGCTCGTCGTCACAATAAAAAACCGCGTCGTCTTTACCCTTAAAATTCGGTTTTTTAAATTCATCTATATTGGCGAGGTTTGCCGATAAATCGCACTTGTCGTTTGCCATTACGTTTTCGCGCAACTCCGACAGCTTGTCGACGAAATAGTCCGCACCCGCCTTGCCGAAATCCAGCGTCAACTCGTACGCCTTGTCTTTTATCTCGCGAGAACGTCTCACGAGATACGAGTTTATTGCGCCGCTTACCTTGTCGAAAGTGTTTTCGGCGGCAACCCTCTCCGACCATTGCTCTACGTCCTCTATCCCCGCAAAAAACAAATGCAGACTCCTGACGTCGTTGCGAAGCGAAACGTCCTCTCTGTCGCGAGAAAATTTTTCCACCAATTTGCAAAACTCTTTACCGTTAAATTTGTAGTTTTTTTCAAAAACCCTGTCCGTCGCCAGACCGTATATCTCGAGACTTTCGCTTTCTTCCAATATGGCAAAGTTGGGATCAACCCCGACGACGTAAAAATACTCGCGGACGACGTCCGAACAAAAAGAATGTATGGTACCTATACTACATTCCCCCACGGTCTCCGCCTGCGCTCTCGCGTATTCGCTGTCCGACGACAAAAGCCCGACGTACAACTTGTCCTTCATTTCCGCGGCGGCAAGTTTGGTGAAAGTGACGACGAGCATTCTTTTTAGCGTTTCGCGTTTGGTCTCTATGAGTTGCTTTATCCTTTCGACCATCACGGTGGTTTTGCCCGTACCGGCAGACGCGCTGACGAGCAGGTTTCGTTTTTGAGATATATCCAACGCCCGTTTTTGCGCGGGCGTATATTCGTACGTCCCCCCGCGGGAAGGTGTTTTTTCCGTATTCACTCTACTCGTCCTCCGTCATTTTCAAAAAATCTTTGACCGAAACGGTCTCGATATTTCGCTCGTTTTTTATCCTCGTGTCCGAAAAACCGCACACGCCTCTCCCCTGACAATATTTACAGGCGTCGGCGACAGGGCTGACCTCCACGTATCCGCGACGCATCAATTGACAGGCACGCGTGATTATCTTTTCGGCGTAGCGACGGCAAGCGTCAAACTCATCCTTTGCAATCCATGACTTTTGCTTTCCGCTCGTCGTCCCTTTTTTCGTAATCGTCACGCCCAAAAAGCTGCTTTTTTCTCCTTCTTTTATCGACGCGTCTATACGCCTTAACGTGCCGACGTCGTTAATCGCCCTGCCTAAGAGCTTTTGCGTATTTGAGTCTGTAGATGTAGAAATCTTGTAATAAAAACACGCTATCGGCTCAAAGCCGAGACGTCTGACTGCCGACGCATAGACAAACAACTGCAGTTTTAATCCTCCGTACAACAGTTTTTCGTTAAAGACGGGATTGCCCGTCTTGTAGTCGTAGACGACAGCCTTGCCGTCGTCCGACACGTCTACCCTGTCGATAAAACCCTTGAGAAAGTACGTCTTGCCGTCAACGACAAAAGTCGGAGCGGTGCCGTCTTTTTTACAAAACTCAAACTCCGTCCTATACGGTCTGAACTCGCCGTTTGCTATCTCTCGCCTTATATTTCCGCAATGAAACACCGCTTCTTTTTTCAATCTTTCGCATACCGCTTTGCCTCTCGCCGTCTTTAAAAACGCCTTGTTTCTCTCCTCCTGCATTACCGAGTCAAAAATGTCTTCCGCATTATTTTCATCGCAGGCGGGATTTTTCCTCAACGCCGAAACGTACCTGTCAAACACCTCGTGCAAAACGTTTCCGAAATCCGACGGATTAAAGTCGGCTGTCTTTTGCTCGTTCAATCCGAGCCCGTCCACTAAAAAATGCTTGAACGGACACTCGAAAAACCGCTCTATGCGTGTAACGCTGAATTCGTCGCCGTTAAAAAACAATTCATCGCCTACCGTGACGTCCGAAACTCGGCTTTTAAACACGTCGTACTTTTTCGCCTCGTTAGTCAACAGATTTAAACACGCTTTTTGCTCCTCGGTCGGCACGTTTTTTTCTCTTAACGCGACCAGAGCGGATATCGCCTCGTTTAACGCCGTTTTTTTAGTTTCGACGATGACGGGGGACGGATTTGTATTTTCAAAACACTTTCTTATTACCGAAACAAAGGTAGACGGGTGCGTTTCGTCTTTTCCGTTACCCGTGCGGTAACTGACGTAAAGCTTTTCCGTCGGCTCGCACAAAAGGTTAAACAAACAAAATCTTTCCTGCCTGTTTTTTTGTTCGAGGCTGATATCCACCGACAACCCCCTCGCCGAAAGGTCCTCTACGTTTTTGTCGCTCAACAACGCGCAATTTTTATACACCTTGGGCAACTCGCCTTCGTTGGCACCCAGTATCGCCAAAATCTTGACGTCATGGTCCTTTCCCTTGTCGAGATTGCTGATAAAAACGCAATCCTTTTTAGTGGGCAGTACCGAAACGGTTTGCGACGCAAGCGACGACTTTAATCCCGTGATAAACCGCTCGAGTCCGACAGTCGCGTCACCGAAAATCTCGATGACCTGCGAAAAAACCTCTTCCGTCTTTGCTTGTGCCTGCATGAGTATATCCGACTCTCGCCGATACCCGTACCCCTCTATTTTTTTTGCGTATTCTTCTGCTTTTTTTGCGAGGTCATGGTCGGTCGCCACCTTGCGAAGTATCCCGACGTAATCGGCGGCGCGCGCGACGCGCGGCACGTCGACGTCGCATACGCATTTTTTTATTTCCGCCCTGACTGCGTCGGCTTCGGCAAAAAAGGCGTTTTCTTTACCGATATCGAACTCGCCGTAATCGTAGTCTATCCCGTACTCGGCAACGAAAGTTTCAAACGCCGAAACGTCCAACCCCGTCAGCGGATTTTTTGCAAATCTCAGGATTTTTTCTATACCCATGTTGGCGGCATGGCAGTCCAAAAACGCCAACAAATACTCTGCCGTCGCGGTTTTGTCGAGCGACGTTTTTTCATCGAGATAAAACGGTATCTCAAAATCCGAAAATCGCCTGTTTATCGAGTAAGCGTACTTAGCGACGTCGCTGCACACCACCTTTACGTCCTTGTAGGCGCCGCCGTTTCGCACGTGCGCACCTATAAACCGAGCCAATGCGCACACTTCGTCGTCCACCCCCGTCGCCCCCGAAACCACAACCGCGCCGTCCGATGCCGCCGTACTCTTTATCGGGGTGTTAAAAAACAAAGCAGAAGCGAGTTTTTGACTGACCGGAGAAGAATACTCGGTAAAAAATTCTTTCTTAAACCCGCACCCCGTCTCGTCGCAAATCGCTTTTACCGCCATAGCGACGGCGTTGTCCGCCACGCTCGCCCTATTGGGTGAGTCTATCGCCACGGCAGACACCGTCACCGACTTTGCGTTGACAATCAATCGCGCCAACACTCTTTTTTCCTGCGCGGTAAAACTTAAAAAATCGTACAGATAAAACCGACAATTGCCTACCGTGTCTGCGGTCAAGCTCTCAATCAATTGTTCGAGCGTATCGGCGCTGTCAAAAAACCTGCCCTTGACCGCGGCGACGTAAGCAGAGTACAACAGCTTTATATCCGCGAGTTTATTTCTCAGCGACAAAGGCAAATCGTCCGCGGCAAGTTGTTGCGGCAAAATGCGCGCATACTTCAACGCGCTGACAACCTCGTAAACCTTGTCGGCAAAACCGTCCGTATCGAAACTCTTGGTAAAGCACTTTAACTCCGAAGCGTTTTCATGCGCTATCTCGGACAGCAACAACACGCCGTTTTGTTTGTTGAGATATATCCCGGACGATTGCGGCGCGAGTCTTTTTGCAAGGTTTTTAAAAGTGACGACCTGCGTGTTAAAACTGCCTCCCGCATGTTTAAGAAGGCTTTTTTCGGCGTCGAGCGTACTTCTGTCGGGCACGACGATATAATTCGTGCCGTCAAAATCCGTCGGATCGAGTGCTTTTATTTTTTTGTCCACGGCGATTTTTGCCGCGCGCAGGGTGTTTGCGCAAATGAGTGTGACTTCCATTGTCTTTCCTTTTGAGTAAAAAGGTTTTAAACCGCTTTTTTTCATTATACCAAAGCTTGCGAAAATTTGCAAAATAAAACGGGCGTTAAACAAAAAGTCGTTGAAAAATTTTTCGCTTTGTGCTACAATCGTCGTATGAAGATATGCGGATTAGAAAAGTTTTCTTTGGTAGACTTCGGCGAAAAAATTTGCGCGACGGTTTTTACTCCGTCCTGCAACTTTGCCTGTCCCTTTTGCCACAACGGCGACCTCGCTCTCGATAAAAATCTCGTTTTGCTGGACGAAAAAGACGTCCTCGATTACCTCGCCTTGCGAAAGAAAATGCTCGACGCGGTAGTCGTCAGCGGCGGCGAACCGACTCTTCAGTCGGATTTGCCCGAATTTTTAAAAAAAGTAAAAAAGCTCGGCTACGCCATCAAACTCGACACCAACGGCAGCACTCCGCAGGTATTAAAAAAACTCGTTGCCGACGGGCTTGTCGATTACGTCGCGATGGATATAAAAAACAGCCTTGACTCCTACCCCGTCACCGTCGGTTTGCCCCTCGTCAATCTCGACGCGGTCAAAGAAAGCGTTGATTTTCTCATGACCGACGTCGTTGACTACGAGTTTCGTACCACCCTCGTATCCGAGTTTCATGACGAAAGTACCGTCAGAGCCGTCGCCGAGTGGCTCGACGGCGCAAAATCGCTGTACCTTCAACGTTTTGTCGAAAGGCCGTCCTGTATTGCCAAAGGATTGCACCCCGTCCCGACCGAAACGGCGCAAAAATACGTCGAAATATTAAAAAAGACGATAAAAAACGTCTGTCTGAGAGGATATTGACCGCGCCGTAAAAACAAAAAAACAACTCGGCTACCAATACCTTTACCCTTTTTACCAAACACGGGTAAAGACGAATCGACAAAGCCGTCATTGCCTACGTAGACAACCCGAAACCCGTATACCCGTATATTTAATCCCTTTAACTATTTTTACACGTTACCGTTTTTCTACTTTTGCGTGCATTTTGTTGTATTTTGTCGCAATAACAACAAAAATCGCCATAACCGTTGATATTTGTCGAAAAAAGTGCTAAAATACAGTATTATAAAAACAATCGTTCTTTCAAGGAGTCGTTTATGAAATACGTTTTGTTCAACGAATTTGCCAACAACGGAAACGGCAAAAACGCCGCCCATGCTTTTTGCGAAGACATAGTCGACGAGTACCGACTGATAAACACGCTGGGACTCAACTACGTTGATTTTTTTGAAACAATCAAACCCGACGACGAAGTTTATCTCGTCGGCGGCGACGGGACGCTCAACTATTTTGTCAACGCGATAGGAGACTACGTGCCCCGCAACAAACTCTATTTGTGCCGCGCCGGCAGCGGCAACGACTTTTTAACCGACGTGGGCGCGAAAGACGTCGTTTGCATCAACGAATATATTAAAAATCTCCCCACCGTTTTCGTCAACGGTATCGAAAAAAAGTTTATCAACGGTATCGGGTACGGCATAGACGGGTATTGTTGCGAAGTCGCCGACAAAATCCGCGAAAAAACACCCAATAAAAAAATCGACTATACGGGTATCGCGATTAAAGGATTGCTGTTTCACTTTAAACGCGTCAACGCAACCGTCACCGTAGACGGGGTGACCTCATCGTACAAAAACGTATGGCTCGCGCCGACGATGAAAGGTCGCTATTACGGCGGAGGCATGATGGTCGCACCGCAGCAAAACCGCAAAGACGGCTTGTTGACGGTCGTCGTATTTCGCGGCAAGAGCAAACTCCACACGCTGATGGTTTTTCCTTCTATCTTTAAAGGGGAACACGTCAAACACGAAAAAATGACGAAAACGTTTACCGGCAAAGAAATAGAAGTATCTTTTGACAAACCCACGGCTCTCCAGATAGACGGCGAAACCGTACTCGGCGTCACAAGTTATAAAGTAAAGGCTTAAACCATGCTTAAAATCGTCTTACTTTTATTCGCATTGCTCGGCGGCACGCTGTCGGCAATCGCGCTAAATCTGCCGACGGGGTGGACCGTAGCGGCGGCTTTGGGATTTTGGGTGGCGTATGCGTTGACCTTCGTCATCGTATTCTTCCTTTTTATTACCGTCGTCACCATTCCCGTCAATAAGAAAAAAGAAGTCAAGCGGTTTAACAAAACCTACCGCAATATTCTGGCTTTCGCGTCAGACCTCACGCTCGACTTGTTTGGCGTAAAAGTCAAAGTAATCGGCGCGGACAAAGTCCCTATCCCCGACGGAAATATCATCGTGTGTTGCAATCATCGCTCCAATCTTGATTCACTCATCGTCGACAGACATTTTAGAAAAAAACCGATGATTTTTTACGCTAAACGGTCGTTGTTTAAGGTTCCGTTTGTCGGCAAACTCATACATGCGACGGGATACGTCAGCCTCGAGAGAGACAACCCGCGCAAAGACTACATCGCCATCACGAAAGGCATCGATTGGTTAAACAATCAGGAAGTTTCCGTCGGGTTGTTCCCCGAAGGGACGCGAGCAAAGACTCTCGACGTCCTCGACTTTAAAGAAGGTTGTCTGCATCTCGCGCTTAAGACGCACTTGCCTATCGTCGTCACCTGCCTGTCCGGTACGGAAAAAGTCAATGACGGGCTGTTGGTAAAGTCGCACCCCGTCACCTATCAAATCATCGATTGTCTGTATTACGACGACTATCGGGATTTGTCAAAAAAAGAGCTTGCGACGCTACTGAGAAAAAAAATCGTCGACGCGCTGTCCGTGCTTGAAAATCGCACCGACTGCCGTTAAACGCATATTCTAAAAAAACAAAAACCTCATTTTTGACCTGAAAAAACGGTTGACTTAACGCAATCAAACGAGTATAATACAAATACGAATTTTTCATGAGGAGGAGAAAGTATGAAAAAGTTTGTTAAACTGTTAACCCTTACCCTTGCGGTCGCATTGTGCGTCGTTCTTTTGGCAGCATGCGCACCCAACTCCGATCCCGACAAGGCGAAAGCCTCTCTCGAGGAAAACGGATATACCGCAGTAAAAGTCAACCCCAACGTGAGTATCGGTATAATCGATATCAACACCAACAAGGATATCGATTGCATCGTCAGCGGCACGAAAGTCGTAGACGATAAAGTAGAACACGTTGCGATTTATTACTTCGTTTCTGCGAGCGCCGCAAACGACGCTTGGGAAGATATGCAAGAAGAAGCCGACAAAGCAAAAGACGACGAAGATACCGATTGGGTATGCAAAAAGTCCGGCAAAATGATTTATTACGGTACGGAAGCCGCAGTCAAAGCCGCTCAATAAACGCAATAAAAAAATAGTAAAAGAAAAACCTCGTTTTCGTCAACGAGGTTTTTTTATATCTCGACTACAACCCGAGGTCGATTAAAAACAACGTAAGGCTCATGAGGTCGGCACTGCCGCCGCAGCTGACGTTTTTGGCAACAAACCATCTTTCCGTTCTTTTTGCCCTACCGATATCAAAATCACGATAAAGCCTGCGACATTTTGCTTTCGCCCTCTTCAGCGTACCGATATCGGAGCGATGCAATACGTTTACGTCGTCCGTTTTTGACGCCACGTATGCCAACAACTTTGTTTTTGCGATGTCAAAATCGGAAATTTCCGAAAATATTTTTTTTGCCGTCGGCAAAAAGTCGTCGGTGACTACGTTAAATCCGTTTTCCGCCAGACCGCGCGCGCCTTTTATTCCGTACCGCAAAAAAACCTTTTCGCCATGAGTGACGGCGGATTTACCCGACGCCAACTCTCTTTCGCATATTCCCTTGCATGCGGCGGCGATAAAATCGCGGCATGCGGCGGCGGTAACCCTTTCACCCCGCTCGGTCAGCCACCCGACGGCAACGCAAAACCACCCGATACAAAATATTGCGCCCTTGTGCGTATTTTTTCCGTCGGTAGCGCAAAACATCTTTTTCTCCGTATCGATGCCTGCCGATTTAACGCTTTCGATTAAATCGTCCGAACCGTCTTTAAGGGCTCTGCGACCTGTCATGCACAAAGCAGCAAAACCGCCTTCTATCGCGTCTATACTGTCGCTCATTATTTTATAATCGATATCTTTGTGACTACCGTCGCATTTCGGACAAACGAGACCGAATTTTACGGAAGTATCGAGCTCCGCCCGCAAAGCGTTTGCCGCCTTTGACGCGACAACCCTGTCAAAATCGTTAATCTCCATATTTTTTTATTAAAAACCTCGTCACTTCGGCATCGATAAACGCCCTCAGCTCGTCCGGTGAATGACTGCGCAATATATAACACTCCCTCGCGCTTTTTTCGCACAACATGCATTTACGCGCAGGCATACCTATACTCTCCCGCGATATCTGCCTGCCGTCGGAAGCATAGACGTCTATATCCATAAACCTGCCGAGAGGGTGCGACTCCTCCGTCAACACCAGCGTTCGCTTGATTTTCTCAGCGTCGCCGTCAACGATAAAAAAACCTTCTTCTCCGCTAAAAGACAGATTAACGACGCGAAAATGCGTGTTCACGGCGTTAATAATAGATTTATAGCCTTCACCGAAAATTATTTTGGTGTAAAAATTACTTTTTACGTCCCCGACGTAATTGACGGCGAGAGACACTGCGACCTGGCCGAAGGTGTTTTGCAGTCGACAACGGACGGCTTGGCGGCGTTCTTTTGCAACAAGCACGTCTTCGAGCGAGACGGAGGACGCCGTCTTAAAATCGCCCGCGATATCGCGATAATCCGCGGCTACGAGTTTTTCATTCATACTAAACCTCTCTTCGATTATACCTTTTTAATAAAACTTTGGCAACCGAAAATGAAAAAACGGCAAAAAAAGCTCCCGTTCGCAAACAAAACATGCGTCCTTGCGTTTGACAAAAAGGCGCAAGTGCGATATAATACCCTTTAAGTTTAAAATGGAGTTTTTTATGGACGTTAAATCACGGATACTCAAAGACGTACGCATAGACGGCGTATCGGAGCAGGAGTTGTTTACCCTTCTTAAAAAAAGCGACGGCGTCAACGCCGACTACGCTCTGCCCTGCTTTAAATTTGCAAAAACTTTCGGCAAACCCCCGCAACAAATAGCGGAAAGTTTTGCCGCGCAAATTTCTTCGGACGGGATTATCTCCGACGTAAAAGCCGTCAACGGATATTTAAATATTTTCCTCAATCGCGACATGCTCGAAAAAGAAATATTGATTGACGCCGTCGCGGGAAAGCTTTTTGACGACAAAACGGGCAAAGGCAAGACCGTTTGCATCGATTACAGCAGCATTAACATCGCAAAACCTTTTCACATAGGTCATCTCGGCACCACCGCAATCGGTAGCGCGCTGTACAAGACGTACAAAGCGCTCGGATACAAAGTCGTCGGCATCAACCATCTCGGCGACTGGGGGACGCAATTCGGCAAACTCATCGTCGCGTTCAATCTCTGGGGCGACAAGAAAAAAATCGACGAAGGCGGCGTGCGCGCACTTCAGGAAATTTACGTACGATTTCACCGCGAGGAAGAAACAAACCCCGACCTTACGCGGCAGGCGCGCGAGTGGTTTGCCAAGATAGAGAAAGGCGACGAAAGGGCAATGGAGTTGTTTGAGTACTTTAAGGCGATTACCCTTGCCGAGGTCAAAGAAGTATACAAACGTCTCCACGTCGAGTTTGACAGCTGGAACGGAGAGAGTTTTTACAACGACAAAATGCAACCCGTTCTCGATTTGCTCGACCAAAAAGGTCTGACCGAGATTTCCGAAGGCGCAAAGGTAGTCAACCTCGAAAAATACGGTATGCCGCCGTGTCTGTTGGTCAAAGCGGACGGAGCGACGCTGTACGCCACGCGTGACCTCGCCGCCGCAAAATACAGACACGATACCTACGATTTCGATAAATGCCTGTACGTCGTCGCTTATCAACAAAACCTGCACTTTAAGCAAGTGTTTAAGGTACTCGAGCTGGCGGGATTCGACTGGGCGAACAAAATGGAGCACGTTGCCTACGGCATGGTGTCCCTCGCGGACGGAGCGATGAGCACGCGCAAAGGCAACGCCGTGTGGTTGTCCGACGTAATGGACAAAGCGGTAGCGAAAGCCCGCGAAATAATCGTCGCAAAAAACCCCGACCTTGCGGATAGGGACGGCGTCGCCGAGCAAGTAGGCGTCGGCGCGGTTATCTTCTCCGCCGTAGCCAACGGAAGGATAAAAGACGTCACTTTCGACTACGACCGCGTCCTCAATTTCGACGGCGAAACGGCACCTTACCTGCAATATACGCACGCAAGGTGTTGCAGTATAATAAACAAAGCGGGTGCGCCCGATATGGATAAATGCGACTATTCCGACCTCGTCGGCGAAGAAAGCTGGGAGGCGATAAAACTCGTCAACGGTTTTGAAGACGTACTCGTGTCGGTAACCGACAAAAACGAACCGTCCTTGTTGTCCAATTATCTTTTGGATTTGGCAAAGGCATTTAACCGTTTTTACCTTGTCAATCGCGTCATCGACGAAGGCAAAGTATGCCACGCCCGCCTCGCGGCTGTTGTCGCGATAAAAAACGTTTTGCACGAGGGTTTAAACCTGCTCGGCATAGCGGCACCTGAAAAAATGTAAAAAAACGCCGTTTTTTTGCGTTTTTTACGCATTTTTTTGCGGTATTTTTTTCTTAAAAAAACAATGGAGGTTGACCACAATGACGTTGTGCGCGTTGTCCGCCGAAAACGACAGCGGCGGTTTTACCAATATAGATAACGCCTTTATCAAGGAGTGGTTGCCGACCGCGCCCCCCGTTGCGCTCAAAGTGTACCTGTTCGGACTATGTCTCGCAGGTAAAAACGACGACGTCAACAACGTGGAACAAATGTGTCGCGCACTGTCCGTGACGGAACAAGACGTCGCCGACGCTTATTTTTATTGGGAAGAATGCGGACTCGTGCTCGTCACGTCCGTCAATCCGTTACATGTCGAATACGTGGGGGCGGGTAGCAGAAACGCGGCAAAAAAAGTTTCCGTCGGCAAATATCGCGACTTTAACAAAAAAATGCAGCGCGCTTTAAGCGGAAGGATGATATCGGTCAACGAGTTTAACGAGTACTACTCCTTTCTCGAAAACAGCTTTTTCGAGCCTGACGCGTTGGTCGAGATAGCCAAGTACTGCGTCGAAATGAAAGGCGACGATATAGGTTACGCCTACATTTTAAAAATCGCGCGCGATTGGGACAAGGCGGGCATTAAAAACGCCGAAAAAGTCAGAGAAAAAATATCCACTCAAAACCACTACAACGACTCGCTGTACGAGGTTTTAAAGGTACTGGGTATAAAAAGAAAGATAGATATAGAAGACAAACGCCTTTATCAAAAGTGGACGGAAGAATTCGGTTTTGCCCAAGACGTCGTCTTTCAGGTCGCCGAGCGGTGTAAAAAACAAGGCGTTGCCAAACTTGACGCCGCGCTTACCGAGTATTACAGATTGAGGTTGTTTTCAATCAAAGAAATCGACGATTATTCCTCGGTAAAAGAACAAAACAAACAACTGGCGAAAGACGTCAATCGGGCGTTGGGACTGTATTACGCCGACACGACGCAAGAAGTCGAGACGTATATCGCGCCGTGGCTTGCCGCGGGTTTTTCGGCGGAGACCGTTTTACTCATAGCAAAATTTTGTTTCCGCTGTCGCGTTCAATCGCTCGAAGGCATGGACGCCAGAGTCAAGTCGTTTGCAGCCAAAGGGTGCATCAGCGAAAGCGCCATCATCGAGTACACCGACGACGTTTTAAAGGCAGACGGGTATATCGCGCGCGTACTCGACACGCTCGGTTTAAACCGAAACGTTTGCGCCGCCGACCGAAAAAACTTTAAACTCTGGACGGGCTGGGGCATGCCGTTGGATACGATACTGTACGGCGCGGAGCAATGTTCCGCCGCATTCAACCCTATGGCGGCACTCAACAAATTGCTTGCAGAGTACAAAAGACGCGGTATCTTTACCGTCGAAAAAGCGAAAAGTTGCGATTTGGCAACGGCAACCGCTACCCCGTCCGAAAAAAACGGCGAAAAAAATCGGTTTTTGCTCGCCGCCGACAGAGAATACACGTCCGAACAGCTGCAAGCGCTGTTTGACGACTTGACGGAGGATTGATATCGACATGGTCGTTTTAAAAAACAAAACGCTCGCCGCACTTAAAAAACGGCGGCAAAACGCGCTTGACGCCCTAAACGACACGATGGACGGTTTGTACGCCGACTCCGAGTTTAAAACGGCGTTTACCGCCGAAAGAGAGCTCGAAGCGACACTTGCGCATGTTTTGGCAAGAGGTAACGAGGACAAAAAAACCGCCGCGGCATTAAAAACGGCGCAAAAAAACACCGACGAAATATTGCGACGTAAAGGTTTTGACCGAAGCGACCTCTTTGTTAAACCGTTTTGTACCGTTTGCGGCGACACGGGTGTCGTCAACGACGAAATTTGCGGTTGCGTGGAGGCTCTCGAGCACGAGATGATTTTCGGCGAACGCGAGATTTTTGCAAAAAACACCTTTTCGGACGACAAAGAGCTCGATTTCGACAACGCAAGGGTGATAAAATCGACTAAAAAGTGGTGCGAAGGATTTGGCACGGGTGCCGACGAAAAGATTAATTACTTCATTTGCGGGCATACGGGTGTGGGGAAAAGTTTTTTGACCGACTGCATGGTCAACGCATTGAGACAAAAGAAACTCAACGTCGTTTACCTCACCGCGTACGAGCTCGTGCGTATACTGCTCGACGACATGAAAGACAAGCAATCCGAGCTCATAGACGCCCTGTGCAAGGCAAAAGTGCTTGCCATAGACGACTTGGGTAAAGAGCCGCTGTACAACAAAGTGAGTCTCGAGGGATTGTACTGTCTGCTCAACGAAAGAGCGCTAAAAGGGCTGAGCACGATAGTCAACACCAACCTCGCACCGGACGAAGTACTCGCAAGATACGGCGAAAGCATACTCGCGCGACTCGTCAACACGCGCACCACGCACGTCGTCAAACTGACAGGCGCCGACAAAAGATTTAAAAAATAACAATCCGACGGAGTAAAAAATGCATATAGACATCAAAAGAAACAATATAACGGTCAAACTGCTCGAAACCGAAGAAGAGCTTGAAAAAGTTCGTCGTCTCAGATACGAGGAGCTCATACTCTTTCACCGCGATCGCTCGGATATTTCCTTTGAAGAGTCGTACAACGACGTCGACCGCTGTTGCGACAACCTCATCGCCGTCGATACCGATACCGACGAGGTCGTGGGGAGTTATCGTCTCATCACCAAAGAGCACCTCGCCAAAACGGGCGGATTTGCCTGTGACTCCACGTTTGACGTCTCCGCGATAAAAAACTCCCCCGATAAAGCCGTGGAGCTTGGCAGAGCGGTAGTCAAAGAAGAATATCGTGACGGCGTAGTCATCAAATGTCTGTTACAAGGCGTGTTTCAATACCTCCTCGAGTACGGAGCAAGGTATACTTTCGGTATCATCTATTTGCCGAAAATGGAAGAAAAAGCCTTTGACAATCTCGTTTCGTACTTTTATAAATACAGACTGGACAAAAACGATCTCGACATATCGGTTTTAGGTCCGAGTTTTTCGCTTAACCGAGTTCCCGAAAACGAAATCGATATTGCGGAAGTAAGAAAGCACATGCCGCCGCTGGTCAAAGCGTACCTGATGCTCGGTTGCAGATTTGCGGACACGGGGTGCGTCGACGACAAACTTTTCGGTTCGCCGGGAGTGATGCTGGTAGTGGACGCTCAAAAAGCCGACATGCGGTTTGTAAAGTATATCACCAAGTAAAATGAAGAAAGAGTTTTTATCGTACGGCACCACGCGTCTCCCCGACCGCGGACTTTTGTCGTTTATACAAAACGCGATCTGGCCGTTTTTCGGCAAAAAAGCACGTTTGAACATAGTAGAAAAACCCGACTCCCTGCCCGAACAATTCGTCATCGTCGGCAATCACCCGTCGGGCATGGACGAAGTATACTGCGCAAGAGCGATGCGCCCGATAGCCGTTTCTTTCGTCACCAATCGATACTACACGTTCAATAAAACGGTCGGCAAATTTTTAAGGCGAATGGGCTGTATCCCGAAAAGCCTTTTCGTCGCCGACATGCAATCGGTAAAAAACACGCTGAAAATGAAAGAACAAGGCGCGACGCTGTGCTTTTTTCCCGAAGTCCGTCTGAGTTTTGACGGCAGAGGTCAAAGACTGCCCGAAAGTACCGGAAAGTTTTTTAAGATGCTTAAACTGCCCGTGTACCTTTGCCGCTTTGACGGAAGCTACTTCGTAAAACCGAAATGGTCAAAAAAAATGCGAAAAGGCGTCGTCGACGTAACGATAAAACGCCTTTTTGACGAAACAAGCCTTGCCGAGACGAGCAACGAATGCCTGCAACGAGTACTTGAAGAAAATCTCGGATTCGACGATTACGAATGGTTAAAACAACGCCCCGATTACCGTTATCACTCTAAAAAATTTGCCGAAGGACTTGAAAGAATCCTTTACGTTTGCCCCCATTGCGGTAAAAAATACACAATGACAACCAAAGGCAACACGCTAAAATGCACAGATTGCGGCTACTCGGTCAGACTCAACGACCGATACGGTTTCGACGACTGCGGCTACCCGCATTATTACGACGACATCGGCGAGTGGAACAGAGCGCAACGCGACGCGATAAGAAAAAAAATAGACTCCGACGAAAACTTTGAGCTGAAAGAAAAAGTCACGCTCAAAGTACCGACGCGGACGGGTAAAGGTTTTGTCTCGACGGCAGGCGAAGGAGAAGCCCGTCTCACGCCAAAAGGATTGACATTTGCGGGCTCTAAAGACGGAAAGCCTTTCGACTTGTTTATACCGACGCACGAAAGTTTTTACTTGCTGTACGGACTTAACCTCGGTTTTCAGACTTTTGTTGGCACGAGAGAGTATTACGCCTTTTGTCCTGACAACCCCGTAAAAGCCATGGAGTGGTACTACGCCAGCGAATACCTTGCCGACCGCTTTACCGACGATAAAAACAAAAACGAAAAATAAACAGCGCGATTAAAACGCTTTTTAAGTCAAAAAAACACGGCGCATTCCGCTTTTTACGGCACGCCGTGCTTTTTTTATTGCTTTATTATTTTGCCGAACGGCACGTACGGATAATTTCGGTTTTATTTCGCCGACACCCGTCCACGCGTGTCTTTTTTACTTCTTGTTATACCCCGTCCCCGATTTATTTATTCGCCGTGCTTTTTAATCGCACCCCGTGTCGTTGTTTTCGCCGTTTAGATTTTGTTTTTCAAAATACTTCTTTACGTTTTCGGCAACGGTACGCGTAATGCCGTCGGTAGCCGCCAAATCTTCTGCCGACGCTTCTTTTATCGCCTTGATTGTTTTAAACTTTTTTTGCAATGCAAGCGCTCGTTTTTTACCCACTCCCGTTATATTTTCGAGTTGCGAAACGAATGCGTTTTTTCCGTGCAGCTCTCTGAAATAAGTAATGGCAAAGCGGTGCGCCTCGTCGCGAGTGTTGATAAGAAGATTTAACGCATGGCTGTCGCGCGGCAAACGCCTCGGCAAGTTGTCGCCCTCGACGTATACGAGTTCTTCTCTCTTTGCAAGCGAAACTATCTCCACGTCCACCCCCGCCTCGTTTTTAGCCTCGACTGCGTACGCGAGCTGTCCGAGACCTCCGTCCACGACGATGAGGTCGGGTGGCGCGCCAAACCGATAATCCTGCTTTTTTAGCCGCTCAAAACGCCTCGAAAGCGTTTCTTTCATGCTGGCAAAGTCGTTTGCGCCCTCTACCGTCTTTATTTTAAACCGTCGGTACTCTTTGTTTGCCTTGCTCCCGCCTATGGCGACGACCATACTCGCCACCTTGTCTACCCCCGATACGTTTGAAATATCGTAGCACTCTATACGTTGCGGCAGCTTTTTTAGCCCGAGAAGTTCTTTAAGCTGTATTACCGCTCCCGCCGTCGCGGCGTATTTTCTCTCGTCGGCAACTACGCTTTTTTTCATACACTCGACGGCGTTGCCGAGGCTCATCTCCACGAGTTTGAGCCGCTCGCCCTTTTTCGGACGGCATAACTCTATCTTTTTTTCAAACTTGCCCGACAAATACTCTGCCAACTCGTCGCCACCCTCTACGTCCTCGTTTACCAAAATCGTCTTTGCGGCGTCGCCCGCACTCTCGTAGTAAGCGTTGATAAACTCCGCCAAAGTCTGCGCCTCGTCTATCCCCGCATCGGCAAACGTCCCGCTCTTGGAGTAGACAACTCTGCCACCGCGCACGAGTATCGTATTGACCGCGCTCTTGGCGCCGTCGCAACACACCGTAAAAACGTCGTAATCGACGACGCGACCGAGTGCCGCAACTTTGGTCTCCGACAGTTTTTTCAACAAATCGAGTCTGCGGCGATACTTTAACGCCTGCTCGTACTGCATCCGCTCGCTGGCGTCATTCATCTTTTTCGTCACCGTCCTGACGGCGTCGGCGGTATCCCCTTTCAGCAGCGCGCAACACCCGTCTATCAGCGTCGAGTACTCCTCCTCGGTAACTTTACCGACGCACGGAGCGCAACACGTGCCGAGATGGTAGTTTAAACACGGTCTGAAACCGACGGGAAGGTTGTCCAAATCGAAATTGCACGTCCTCGTAGGATAAAGCTCGCCTATCAGCTCCAACAACTCTTTGACGCTGCCCGTTATCGGTCCGAAATACTTTGCCTTGTCCTTTACTACCTTTCGCGTCATCGTCACGCGGGGAAATCTCTCTTTGGTATAAATCTTAACAAACGGGTACTGTTTGTCGTCCTTAAGCATGATGTTAAACGGGGGAGAATATTTTTTTATCAGAGTGTTTTCAAGCGAGAAAGCGTCCGTTTCGCTCTCCGTGAGGATATACTCCATATCCGCGACGTGCGTCAGCATCACCTCTACCTTATACGCCTTGTTTTTTGACGGAGAAAAATATTGTTTCACCCTGTTTTTGAGATTTTTGGCTTTGCCGACGTACAAAATCTTGCCTGCGGCGTCGTAATAAATATATACTCCGCTATGACTCGGCAATTGTGCGAGTTTTTGTTCTAAAGTCAGTTTCATATCTTTATTATATCACGTCGGCGAAAAAAAACAACAAGCAAAGCAAACAAAACAGACGAAAGCGCCCGAAGTTTGTATTTTCGGACGCTTTCGTCTGGCTTAAACCATGAAAAGGACTAACGGCGATACTCTACGCCAAAGAGAAGAACCTCGTTGATTTTCGGATCTTTGAGACTGTAAAAGACTATTTTACCCTGACGGTCGGCTTTGACTATCCCCTCGCTCCTGAGAATTTTGAGCTGGTGCGAAACGGTAGTCTGATTGAGACCGCAAACCTCCGCTATATCGCTTACGCAAAGTTTTTTTATCGCAACGGCGCTTATCACTCTCAGGCGCGTACCGTCTGCAAACGAAGCAAAAAACCGCGAAAGGTTTTCTACCGTATCCGCATCGGGAAGATAATACAATATTTCTTTTTTTGCCGCACCGTCTAAAATTTTCATCAAAAAAATATTAACACGGGCACATTTAAAATAAATCACGCATATTGTAATAAAAAAGCGACTTTTGTATGATTCGGGAGGTTTACAAATGGGCAACAGCAATCTACTCTATCTTTTACTTCTTTACGCCGTACTTGACAAAGAAGGAAAACTCGGCACAACGACGGGATTACTCATCGCCGTAGGAGTCATGGTATGCACGGGGTGTTTAAACAACGACGGCAATTGTCGATGTCGGAGACAATCTCTGCCGCCGCAACCGTATCAACCGTACAATACGTACTACAACGATTTTTTATACAACAACGCCCTGACCTGAACGTCGGGGCGTTGATTTTTTATTTATTGTCGTTTTTCTTTTAAATTTCCGATTAATTTTCGGGAGGAATAAAACGAATGAGTATCCTTTCGAGCCACCGAAAAATATGCGTAAACGCGTAGTCGTAGACGAAAAACAGTCCCTCGCCGAGCACGATAAACAGCACCAATACCCATATATCTTTAAAAGTTTTCTGCCAATCTGCCGAAAAAAGGCTCTTGTATACCACGAAATAGAGTAAAAACAAAACTTCAAACGCGACGACCTTGATAACAAACTTGAGGGAAGGCTTTATATTGCCGCGGTCCACGAAGAGTTTTATTATTATTATCGGCGCAAACAAAAAACAGTAGGGCAAAATGCTCAACGGCGACGGCATTAAAAAGCACGCGATGACCGCCGATACGACGAAACAAACTATACACCTGACGAGCCCTCGAGGAAAAGCCAACGCGTTGCTCACCACGCATATCGACGCCAAAAAAGCACCCGTAAACGTAAAAGACGTATACGCGCCCGCAACCAAAAACACCGTTGCCAACGCCGCGAAAACGCCGCAGTAGGCTATTTTTCTGGAGTTTTTCATCTGCGCTTTCTCCCGTTATCTGCAAAAACACTGACAGAGGTCGCAACACATGTTGGCAAGGCAAACGTCTCCGCAACAACTGCCCGTACACGTTCCGTTGCCGGCGCCGGGGTTGTCGTACACGGGGCGCGAACGCTCGCTGCTCGACATCTTGTCGGGAGATATAGATTTGCTCGATATTATTTTGTCGAGTTTTTCAAGACTGCTTTTATACTTTTGATTGCCGGGTTCAATACTAAGGCACATTTCGAGTTGCTTTTTAGACTCGATAAACCAGCTCTTTTTGTAATAAATAATGGATTGATAGTAGTGCCACTCGGCACCCCTGTCGGTCATGTCGTCCAACAAAGACTGCGCTGCGTTGAGGTCGCCCGATTTTATCTTTTCTTCTATATCGCCGAAACCGCCGCCGTATTTACGCTCGTCGCCGTCACCCGTGCCGCCGTAATCTCGACCGACTTTTGCACTGCAAAACCGGGTATACGCCTCGTCCAAAAGGTCGAGTTTTTTGGACGCCTCGTTTCCTACCGCGCCCGGCTCCATCCTTTTGCCGCGCAACTCTTCTTTTTGCGCCTCGTAACTTGCGGTTGCTTCTTCATGCGTGGCGTTTTCGTCGATTTTCAGTATTTCACATGCTTTTCTTAGCGTCATTGGTCTCACTCCTGTCGTATTTGTCTAAAATTTTTCGGGTTTTTTCCCTTATGCTTTCGTATATTATATTCTTTAATACGCAGACGTAGCTCTTTAACTCGAGGTCGTTAAAGTACCCTGCTGCCGCGTTTAACGAGGAATACAGCAAAAACTCTATTTTATCTTTGTTGTCCGCGACGAAAGTCACGGCGTCGTCGCTATCTCCGAGCCACGCGAGCAGTGCGTTGAAATTGCCCTTTTTTATATCGTCCCCGAGGTCGTCCAAAGCGTCTACGACGTATATCCATTTGCCGATATTATAACACAGTCCTCGCAAAAACTCACACACGGGTGCGCCCAGAGCGTACTCTGTCACAGCCACGAGCATCGACGCGGAGTAATCGCACACCTCGTCAATCCTATCGCTTTTTGCCTTTTCGGCGGCAACGAGTCCGTCGTACAGACGCCCCAGCCGCTCGCACAAATCGGGCGCGTCTTCTTTGGCCTTTTTAAACGATTTTTTAAAAAAGCGCAATGCGGTTTTTTTTCTCCCGCTCTTTTTGTCCGTGTCGTCGTCGACGGCGTTGAAGTAAAAAAGCAACAGATTGGCGGTCGCAAGCCTGTCGGTCAACTCGTCACGCTGCATTATACTGCGTTTTTTTAACGGAGACGACGCACATCGCCGCATCTCGATTTTTGCGGGAGTTTCCGTAACGGCATGGAGGAGAAGGTTTAAAAAATTGATATCTCTCCCCGCGGTAAGGCGCGATTTTTCGCCGTAATTGTCCTTTAAAGACATACACATCCCGCAAAGAAAAGTATTCCATAGACCGAATTGACCTTTATCCAACGAGTCTTTTTTTACGTCTATATATCCGAACATACTACGCTCTCGGCACGAAACCGAGTTTTTTATACACCTTGGTCAAAGTACGGCGAGCGCGGTAATAGGCTTTTTCCGCACCTTCCGCCAATACGGTATTGAGATAAGCCTTGTCGGCGAGCAAACGCTTTTGCTCCTTTTGTATCGGCTCGAGCACGGCGATGACCGCATCGGCGATACGCGGTTTAAACACTCCGTAACCGACGCCCGCAAACTCTTTTTCCGCCTCTTCTATCGTGCACCCCGCAAAAGCGGAATATATGGTCAACAGATTGGATATCTCGGGTTTATCCTCGCCGAAACGCACGCTCGTATCGCTGTCCGTGACCGCGCGCTTAAATTTACGACGGATTTCGTCGGGAGTATCGGTCATTGACACGTACGCGTTTTCGTTTTCGTCGCTCTTGCTCATCTTTGCGCTTGCGTCCTGCAAACTCATGATGCGCGAGCCGTGTCGCGCGATGTACGGCTCGGGCACGGCGAAAGTAGCCCCGTAGCGCGCGTTAAACCGCTGTGCGATATCGCGAGCAAGCTCCAGATGCTGTTTTTGATCCGCGCCCACCGGCACGAGTTCCGTCTGATACAGCAAAATATCGCTCGCCATCAAGACGGGGTAATCCATCAATCCCATATTGACGTTGTCGGAGTGTCTCGCGCATTTGTCCTTAAACTGAGTCATGCGGTTGAGTTCGCCGACGTAAGTGACGTTGTTTAAAACCCATGACAACTCGGCGTGGCAAGGCACGTGGGACTGAATAAAAATAGTGCTTTCTTCGGGATTTATTCCGCATGCGAGATACAGCGCCAACAAATCCCATGTATTGGCACGCAACTCGGCGGGTTTTTGCGCGACGGTAATGGCGTGCAAATCCACTATGCAAAATATGCTGTCGTAATCTTTTTGCAACGTCAACCAATTCTTAATCGCGCCCGCGTAGTTGCCTATCGTTATTTTTCCGCTCGGCTGAATGCCGCTGAACAGTATTTTTTTTCTCTCTTGTGGTTCTTGATTTTGACCGAAAAACAAGTCGTTAGCCATAATATATTTCTCCGTTTGTCATTGTAACAAAAAAAAACGAAAAAATCAACTAAAAGAAGACCATACGGTAAGTATGGCCTTTTTACATTGAATTTAGTTTTAAAATTTAAATAAAGTATCGTATTTTTTTAGGTACTCGGGCAACTGCTCCGAAACGCTGAACGTAAAGATAAAGTCCACGTTAAACTTTTCCGAAAGAGCGGCGAGCGACTCAAACATTTTTTCGAGATTTTCTATATCGTTTTTAACTATTTTGACGATGCCGTCAAAGAAAATCTTTTCGATATCGTAGTTGCCTGCGAGAATACCGCTGACGAAAGCGATAAAAGTATCTTCGCACCTGACGTCGTACTCGCTCGTATCCACGAGCTTTATCTTGTGCTCGAGGTCATGCATGCGCGACATATCCTTGTCTATATAGACGAGGTCGCCTTTGGCTGTAGCCACGCTCGCATTTGCCAGTTCTACGAGTTTTTTCGTTTTGCCGCAACCTTTCGTGCCGTATATGAGATGAATTTTATCCATTATTACCTCCTGCTGTCTTGTATTTATATTGTACCAAAAATTTTTAAAATTTCAATACCTTTTAGCAAATTTCACCGATAAATTTTTTAATGCGGGCGGCACCCTCTCTGATAACGGGAATGTCGAGGGTATAGGTCAATCTGATATACTTGTCCGCGCCGAAACTTTCGCACGGGATAACCGCGACGTGCGCTTTTTCGAGCAACGTTTCGGAAAACTCCAACGGCGTATTGATGACTTTGCCCTGATAAGACTTGCCGAGCAATTTAGAAAGGTCTACCATCACGTAAAACGCACCACTGCCTTTCACGCACTTTACGGCGTCGCAATCCGAAAAAGCATCGAGCAACGCGTTGCGGCGGTTTTCAAACACTTTGCGCATGTCGGAGATAAAGTTTTGCCCCTCTCTCAAAGCGGTAACCGACGCGTGTTGAGCAATCGTGTTGGGGTTGCTGCTCTCATGGCTCTGCAACGCGCCCATACGTTTTGCAAGTACGGTGCTGCTTGCGGTATAACCGATTCTCCAACCCGTCATAGCGTACGCCTTGCTCATTCCGTTGATTACTATGGTTCTTTCTTTCATTTCCTCGCCGACCTGAGCCAAAGAAAAATGTTTCTTTCCGTCGTAAGCAAGAGCCTCGTAAATTTCGTCGGAAATGACGTAAATATCGGGATAAGCTTTGAGCATTTCGGCAAATTCTATCATCTTTTCACGAGGATAGAGAGTACCCGTGGGGTTGTTGGGCGTATTGATGATTATGGCTTTCGTCTTGTCGGTAATAGCCGCCTTGACCGCGTCGACGTTTAAAGCAAAACCGTCGTTCGCGCTCATGGTAACGACTACGGGCGTGCCGCCGCAGATTTTTACCAACTCCGGATAAGTAAGCCAATACGGAGCGATTATTATTACTTCGTCCCCTTCTTGTACCGTAGCCTGAATGGCGTTAAACAAACTCTGTTTTGCACCGCTGCTGACCACGATTTGCTCCTGAGTATAGACGAGGTCGTTGTCGCGAGCGAGTTTTTCGCAAACGGCGTCTTTCAACGCAGGCATTCCGCTGGCTGCCGTGTATTTGGTAAAGCCCTTGTCGAGTGCCTTTTTAGCCGCGTCGATAATAAAATCGGGAGTGTTAAAATCCGGTTCGCCGGCGGCAAAACTGATAAGGTCGACGCCCTCGGCTTTCATCTTGTTTGCCTTAGCCGTGATGGCGAGCGTGAGACTGGGTGAAACGTTTTTTGCTCTGTTGGTTATCGTTAACATTGTTATTCCTCCAAAAAACCATAATCGTATGGTTATATTTTTCTTTTTTTAGTCGTCGTTGCTGTTTTGCAACTTTGCCGTCTGGTCGGCAATGCGCAAAGCCTCAACCATCTCGGCGATGTCGCCGTTCATAAAGTTTTCGATACTGTACAAGGTAAAGTTGATGCGGTGGTCGGTAACGCGCCCTTGCGGAAAGTTGTACGTGCGGATGCGCTCGCTGCGGTCACCCGTACCCACCTGTGTTTTACGCGCGTCGGCGTATTCCTTGTCCGCCTGAGTCTGGTACAAATCGTACAGTTTGCTCTTTAACATCTGCATCGCGTACTCTCTGTTTTGAATCTGACTGCGTTGCGTCTGACACGCGACCACTATACCCGTAGGCAAGTGAGTGATACGTATGGCGCTCTCCGTCTTGTTGATATGCTGTCCGCCCGCTCCGCTGCTGCGATAGGTATCCACTTTGAGGTCTTTTTCGTTTATTTCTATCTCGACGTCGGTAGTCTCGGGCAGCACAGCGACGGTAACCGTACTCGTGTGTATGCGCCCCTGCGACTCCGTTTCCGGTACGCGCTGTACGCGATGTACTCCGCCCTCAAACTTAAAGCGACTGTACGCGCCGTTGCCTATCACCTTGAAAGAAACCTCTTTGACTCCTCCGAGTTCGTTTTCGTTGGCGTCGATTTCCTCCACTTTCCACCGCATTTTTTCGGCGTACATATAGTACATACGACGTATTTCGCCGGCAAACAGCGCCGCTTCTTCGCCACCCGCCCCCGCTCGTATCTCTACGATAACGTTTTTCTCGTCGTTGGGATCGACGGGCAACAACAAAACCTTGAGTTCTTCTTCTATCCTTTCGCGCGCGGATTTCAACTCTTTAATCTCCTCGTGCAGGAGTTCCCTCATTTCTTCGTCCGTCTCGGCGTCCGCCAGACCGAGGCTGTCTTTGAGCAACGCCTCGTTTTTGCGCCATTCGTCGTATTTTTCGACCACGGGAGTCAGCCCGCTGTGCTCCTTGACGAGTTTTTTCCACTCGTTGTTGTTGGCAATCACTTCGGGTTTTGCTATTTCTTCCGTCAAAAATTCGTATCTTTGTTTTGCTTTGTCAAGTTTATTAAACATTTTTTACTTCCTCTTGGTCGCGAGTACCATTCTGTCGTTGCCGGAATAATCTTTTTTCAACGACACGTCGTAATCTTTTTCAAACAAGACGGGTACGCTTTTACCTTGGTCGTAACCAATCTCCATATACAATCTGCCGCCGTCCGTGAGGTGTGCCGCTGCTTTGTCCGCAAGTACGCGATAAAAATCCAATCCGTCCGCGCCTCCGTCGAGCGCCTCGTGCGGCTCGTAGTCCTTTACGCTCGAGTCAAGCGTCGCCACTACGTCCGTCGCAATGTACGGAGGATTGCACACGATGAGATCAAATCGCCCCCGTATCCTCTCAAACATATTACTGCGCACTCGTTTTATCCTTTTTTTGCTCACGCCGATTCTCGCGGCGTTGTACGCGGTCACCTTCAACGCGTATCCGTTTACGTCGGCAAAAGTCACCTTAGCGTCGGTTTTGCTCGCTATCGTCAAGCCTATGCAACCGCTCCCGCAACACAAATCGAGCACTTTTTTCGGTTTTGCTTTTATTGCCTGTTCGGCGAGCAACTCCGTCTCGAGCCGAGGGATAAGCACCTTGTCGTCGACGTACAAAAAGTTTTCAAAAAACGGCGCGGCAGACACCGCGTACGCAAAAGGTTTGCCGTTTTTTACTTCGTCTATCGCTTTTTCGACTTTTGCGAAATAGCACATTCCTACGACGGTTTTGTCGAGGTCGGCTGAATTTTTGACGTGAGTCAGTCCCTTAGCCATCCACTCCGCGTCGTACTCGTCAAGCCCGTTTTCTTTCAATTCGGTCTTAATAAAATCCAAAAACTCCCGATACGGTTTAGGCTCGGGAAACTTTACCTCGGGCAAAGCGCGGTCGGCGTCCATCTCCAATACTTTTTTAAACGCGGCTATCGCGACTTCGCACATGTCGTCGGTAGGCTCCGCCGTCGTGAGGCGTTGCATCGCCTTGCCGAGTCCCTTGAGCGGATTAAAAATCTTGCTGTCCGTTTTGGCAAGCAACATCAAAACTTCGTAACTAATCGACGCGATAAAAGGAACGAAAGCGAGGTTGACAAGAAACCGCACCCATCCCTTGTCAAAATACGCGACGAAACCGACGGCGGTAAACACAAACGCCGCCGCTACGATGACTATGACCGACAGCACGAAAACGTAAACGATAAACGACGTGCCGCATCTGTCGTGATGTTTGCTGCATTTTTGAACGTTTTCAACCGTCAGCTCCATCTCGTTTTCGTAGCACGATATGGTCTTGTGCTCCGCGCCGTGGTACATGAAAATCCGCTTGATGTCCTTCATCTTGGACACGGCGATAAAATATGCCAAAATAATAATGATTTTTGCCGCTTCCTGTATGGCAATCGTCGCCATGCCCGACAAATCCGCAAATTCACCTATCCATTTAGGTATATAAGTGGGCAAAAACACAAACAATCCCAACGCCAACGCCACACCCAAAAAAACCGATACCCAAAGAGCGTTTTTCAGGCTGTCGGCGCCGCTTTCCGTTATTTCAGTTTCGCCCGCCACTTCGGCAGAGCGCATGGTAGTGCCCATCCCGAGCACGAGACTGCTCACGAGATTGGCAACCCCGCGTAAAAAAGGTATTTTATTGATTGCTTTTTTTGGCGGCGTACGAGTCGCTTCTATCCTGACGACGCCCGACTCGTCTCTGACTGCGAGCGCCATACTGCTCTCGCCCCGCATCATTACGCCTTCCATGACGGCTTGACCGCCTATCTTGGTTTTTGCCATAAACACCTGCCTTTTCGATTATAGCAGACTATTGATTTTTTTGCAACAAAAAAGCACAGAAATTGCTTCTGCGCCTCTTGATTGTTTGCGCGGTTTACATACCGTAACGTTTCTTGAATCTATCAACTCTACCGCCGGCATCGACCAACTTTTGCTTACCGGTAAAATACGGGTGGCATTTATTGCAAATTTCAACTTTGATGACGTCGCCCTTTTTGGTGCTGCCGGTTACAAATTTTTCGCCGCAAGCGCACTCTACGGTAACTTGATGATAGTCCGGATGAATGTTTTCTTTCATGGGTACTCACCTCTCTACTAAATTTCAGCCTTGCCATTATACATTACTCGCCGTAATAAGTCAAGGATTTTTTAACAATTTTTTGTCATTTGCGTTTTTTTTAAATATTTGACGGTAAAAAAAGTCGTTTTTGCGCTATTTTTACAATCAATCAAAAAGAAATCGTCAAAAGGTAGACTTTTTCCGTTTTGTTTGTTATAATCGTCGTAGTTGGAGAAGATTATGAAAGCGTGGAAACTGATAAAAAAGAATAAATTTGAGCTCGTCACTCGGGACCTGACCGAAATGGACGAGACTAAGGACGTCAAGATAAAGATGAGCAGAGTCATGTTCTCTCGCGACGACTGTTTTTTAATGAACAACCCCCCGAAAGACAAACAAATCATCCTCGGCACCGCCGGTATAGGCGTAGTCAGCGAGATATTTGACTCGTCCACGTCGCGTTTTTCGCGCATGGACAGAGTCATTATAGAGCCGTACGTCGCTTGCGGCTCCTGCCGTTACTGTCTGGATAACAAACCGTCGCTCTGCCAAAACAAACAAATACTCGGCATCGACGCCGACGGACTCATGCAGGACTTTATATGTCTGCCCCACAATTGTCTTTATCTCATCCCCGACGTGGTGAGCACCAACGACGCAATACTCACCCCCGTAATCAGCCTCGCGCTCAACGTAATCGACGCCGTCGGGCTTGAAAAAGGCGAGCATATAGCCATATTCGGCGGCGGCATCCTCGGCGTGGTGATAGCCGCTCTCGCGAATTATTATCAGGCGATGCCTATCCTCGTCGACAACGATCCGACAATCATTCAGACCGCGTTGTATAAAAACATTCTCTACGCTTTTCAACCCGACAAAGACAACGTCAACGCCAAGATTTTTACCGCTACCGGCGGCAGAAAGTGCGAAAAGGTCGTTTTTCTCACCGAAAGCGTCACTCCTATCGAAACAGCTCTCGACAATTGCGGCGCAAACGGTACGGTATGCCTGTGCGGTACCCATAAAAAAGATATCGATATCCCGGCAAAATACATCATTGAAAAAAATCTCACCGTCAACTCCGTCTCCGACAATTACGGCAACTTTTTGTCCGCGTTAAACCTCCTCACCAAAGGCGTAATAAAATCGGACGACTTTATCCGTGAAGAAATCAATTTTGCCGACGTCGACAAGACTCTCCCCGACATCACGGAGGAGCAGACGTTGCGTAAAAACGTTATCGTCAAGTGCGAGTAAAAAACACTAAAAACAACTTAACGAAAACGATTTTGGCTTTTTACCGCCAAAATCGTTTTTTTGGTAAAAAGAAAGACTTTTTATAGAGCTTAAACCTCAGACGGGTAGCAAAAACCGACCAAAGTATACGACGCTTTGCCGCCGACGACCTTTTTTTGCTTGATAAAAATCGCCCTTTGTGTTATTATTTTCTCATGAAAGAAAACGAAACGATATTAAATCTGACAAAACTTGCCCAATCCGGAGACACGACCGCAATGATAGAGCTTGCGCGTTGTTTTGAGGGGGGACTGGGTGTCGACAAAGACTTCGATACCGCCTTTTGGTGGTGGAAAAAAGCCGCCGACTGCGGCAACAAAGACGCTCAGTACGAAGTGTCGGTATTGTACTCCGACGGCGTGCATTGCGTACCCGATTATCAAAAATCCGTTTTTTACTGCAAACGCGCGGCAATGCAGGGGCACGAAGAAGCGAAAGAATACCTCGAGGTACTTTCGGCATGGGATATCTGAAATGAACAGCGAAAAAAAAATAGTTGTGGGCATGAGCGGCGGAGTAGACAGCAGCGTCGCCGCGTTGCTCCTTAAACAACAAGGGTACGACGTAATAGGCTTGTTTATGAAAAATTGGGAAGAAACCGACGAAAACGGTTGCTGCACGGCAGAAACCGACTACGCCGACGTCCGTTACGTTGCGGAAAAAATCGGTATTCCTTACTACGTCGTCAATTTTTCAAAACAATACATGGACAGGGTGTTTTCTTACTTTTTGCGTGAATACGAGGCGGGACGCACCCCAAACCCCGACGTGCTGTGCAACAGAGAGATAAAATTCGGACCGTTTCTCCGTCAGGCAAAGATACTCGGCGCAGACTATATCGCGACGGGGCATTACTGCGGTATTCGTCACGAAAACGGCAAACACTACCTCACCAAAGCTGCCGACCAAAACAAAGACCAGACGTATTTTTTAAACCAACTCAGCCAAACGCAACTTGCCGACGTCGTCTTTCCCCTATCCGACCTTAAAAAGGACGAGGTACGACGCATCGCCCAGGAGTACGGACTTGCCACCGCCGCAAAAAAAGACAGTACGGGCATCTGCTTTATCGGCGAGCGCAACTTTAAAAACTTTTTAAAAACCTACCTGCCGGGACAACCGGGCGATATCGTCGATATCGACGGCAACAAAGTAGGTCGCCACGACGGATTGATGTACTACACGTTGGGACAACGACGCGGACTCGGGCTGGGAGGCACGGTCGACAGTCAGGAGCGTTGGTTTGTGGCGGAAAAAGACTTAAAAAACAACCGCCTCGTCGTCAGTCACGGCGACCAAAGCGTACTCATGAGTAAAGCTCTCGTTTCGCATGACATCAACTGGATTCCCGAAAAACCGACGGAAAACGATTTTGAGTGTTTTGCAAAGTTTCGTTATCGCCAACCCGACCAAAAAGTGCGGGTAAAAGTCAACGACGACGGCAGCGTGTTTGTCACGTTTGACCAACCGCAACGTGCCGTAACGGAAGGTCAGTTCGTCGTTTTTTACACCGACACCGACTGCCTCGGCGGCGGAATAATCGACGAAGTAATAAAATAACCATTCAACCTGAAAAAGCACCTTAAACGGGTGCTTTTTTTATTTTGCCGTGAGTAGCGGTATTTTAATACAAAGGTAAAAAAACCGCTTGGTTTGAGAATTTTTTAAATATGTAGTATCGGTGAAAAAGAAAACGGGGAAATTCTCGTTTTTTGGCAAATCCAAGTGCAGGGGAATTTAATAAACGTTAGGAAAAAAGCCGTGTTGAGAGTGATCTCGGCACGGCTATTTATTGTGAAAATTAAGAGAAACTTGTAGACAGAATATACATTCTGTCACACTTTTTTAGGGGTAAAATAGCAATCAATAGACGGAAAAAGAGATAAACGGTACTAAAAAGGAAAAACAAAAACTAAAATCTATTAAAAAGGCATCGCTCAGTAGGAGAAAAACGCTAAAAAACAAAAAAATGTCGGATTTTTCCGACAATTTCGCTTTTAGGGCTTGTTTTTGCTTGACTAACCCGTAAAATAGGCTTATAATTTTTCGTACAAGAGAAAAAAAGGTGACAGAATGTATATTCTGTCTACAAAAAATTGTTTCTCGGTTTTGGCTA
Source organism: uncultured Subdoligranulum sp. (assembly GCA_964612455.1). Lineage (GTDB taxonomy): Bacteria > Bacillota > Clostridia > Christensenellales > CAG-314 > SFEB01. The sequence goes on from CAZTCB010000011.1 coordinate 35,425, forward strand.
AAAGTCAAATAAATACCGGCGAAAAAGACTGTTAAACACGAAAAAAATCGTCACGAAAAAGGTGACGGAAAAAGAACAAAAATGACGGTAATATCCATTTACTTACTGATAAATATGCTGTTT